>DAOVAI010000120.1 GCA_030671085.1 Pseudomonadota bacterium
CCACTCTGGAAATCAGCAGAGGGCTGGTTTTTTATCAGGGAGGGTCCATTGAAGATCCGGGGCTCGATGTTCGGGCCAGGAAAAAGGTTGGTGATAAGACCGTCGGTATTCAAGTGACAGGGAGTGTCTCTCAAATGGAGATGAATCTGTTTTCTGATCCCTACATGAACGATTCCGACATCCTGGCCTATCTGTTGCTGGGGCATGATATGTCCACATCCAACGACAAGGAAGGTTCTTTACTGGGTGCCGCTGCAGCCGCATTGGGAGCAGGAACAGGCGGCGGCTTACTTCAAGGGATTGAAGAGAGCACAGGCTTGAACATAAGCCTGGCAAGCGGGGAGGAGACCAGTGATGTTTCACTGGTGGTGGGCAGAGAGATTTATAATGACCTGTATATCAGTTACGGCAAAGGCTTGAGCGATTCCGCAGGTACATTCAAGGCTCGCTACAATCTGAAGCATGGATTTTCCGTGGAAACAGAGGTCACTGATGAGGAGACCGGCACAGATCTGTTTTGGTCCCTGGAGCGTTAATGGAAAAGTTGATAGAATCGTAAAAAGTCTTATTCCCCATACCGCTGTATACAAGGCCTCAGCCATGGAAAGAAATGTTCAGAGCTATGGTAAGATAAATAGCTCTGAACTGATTTTTTAACTCTCCACTTTCAATTATCCACTATCAACTATTTTCTAAACCGTGGTTTCGTTTACCCAAAAATCATGGAGGTTACAGAAACTGGTACCGTATAGTTTGCCTTTGTAGCCAGCAGGCAACTCATAGCTTGACCTGGCTTCGGCATCAGTACCGCTAAATGTCTTGGCACCAACAACGGTCCCATCTTCAAGAACAAGGGTGTGACGGACGATAAAATGCTTTTCCGCCATACCGTGTTTGGTGAAAAGGGTCACCTTACTTCCTTCCACGGTAATGGATGGCAGATGACTCCCCACCTTCTTATCCCATTTTCCAGAATTGGCAGCCGTGTAAACAATGTTTGTATAAGGCGCTGCTGAAGCCTCTGCAATTTTAACAGATCCCACCACCAGTGCCGATGCTGCAACTAAACCACCTTTAAGAAAATCTCTTCTGTCTGTCATGGAAGCCTCCTTGAATAGATTGACAATGATAATTATTCTTTAATTGTATGGTTCTTGTCTTGTTTGTCAAGAAAATAGAGCAGAATCCCTGAAATCGTGTTGGAAAATGATAGGTAACTCTTCAAGCAAGGTTTGGTGGGTTTACCCATAGGGCATAAAAGCGAATTTTTTCTCAAAATTGAAACAGCCCAGCACCACTGAATTCTAACATCCAACTCTTGTCGCCCCCCGCGTGGGGGCGTGGATTGAAACTTGCAAAAGGTTGATACCAATTGTGTGAAAGGAAGAGAGGTCTCGCCGATTTTTCCGGAAAAAATCGGCGAGATGCGGTATAAAAAAGGTGGAGAGTGGATATGCAGGAAAATTCACTTTTGGCTGCGTGTAATCAGAATTTTCCCTGAAATGGAGAGGAGCGAGAGATGAAAGTAGTTGCCTTTAGCGGAAGTGCCAGAAAAGATGGAAATACTGCCCTGTTGTTAAAGACTGTCCTGGCAGAGCTTGAGGCCGCAGGGATAGAAACTGAGCTGGTGCAGCTGGCTGGCAAGGAGATTCATGGCTGCATTGCCTGTTATCAGTGTTTTAAGAGAAAAGATGGCAGGTGTGCTGTGGAAAAAGATGTTGCCAATGAATGTCTTGAAAAGATGAAAGAGGCAGATGGTATCCTTCTTGGCTCACCCACCTATTTTGCCGATGTTTCTACTGAGATGAAGGCCTTGATGGATCGTTGCGGAATGGTCAGCCGAGCTAACAACGACCTGTTTAAACGAAAACTTGGCGCTGCGGTTGTAGCTGCACGTCGAGCAGGGGCCATGCATGTCTTCGATACCATGAATCATTTCTTCCTTATCGGACAGATGATCGTGGTTGGTTCCGACTATTGGAATATAGGAATGGGTCGGGAAAAGGAAGAGGTGGCCAAGGATGAAGAGGGCATGAATACCATGAAGGTCCTGGGGCAGAATATGGCTTGGGCCATGGAAAAGATACGGGCTTAGGAGTCGTCTGGTGAGCAGCGAAGAGAGGCAGGTGACCATCCTGGTGGTGGATGACGAACAGGTGCACCGCTATATGCTCTGTTCCATGTTTAAGGAGTGGGGCTGGAAGTGCATAGAGGCCGACGATGGTCGTACGGCTGTGGAGGCTGTGGAGAAGTTTGTCTACGATGCAGTACTGATGGACGTGCGTATGGCCAGGATGGACGGGATGGAGGCCTTTAACCGCATCCATGCTGCTCATCCGGCCCTGCCGGTGATTATCATGACCGCCTACTCTTCAGTGGATGCAGCAGTGGAGGCCATCAAGCATGGAGCCCATGACTATCTTACCAAGCCCCTGGATTTTGACCGATTGCGGCTGACCCTGGAGCGCGCCGTAGACCGGAGGCAGGTGGAAGAGAAGAAGCGAGAAAGGAAAAAGGTCACCCCTACTCCAACGCCTTCTGCCATTATCGGGAATTCTCCTCCCATGCAGGAATTGCTGGAGATGATATCCTACGTGGCTCCCACTGAGGCAACTGTCCTCATCACTGGCGAGTCTGGTACTGGCAAGGAGCTGGTGGCAGCTGAACTGCATCAAAACAGTGAACGCAGTGATGGGCCTTTTGTCCGGGTCAACTGTGCAGCCCTTGCCGAAAGCCTTCTCGAATCTGAGCTCTTTGGTCACGAAAAGGGCGCCTTTACCGGCGCTGATCGGCTGCGGGAGGGCAAGTTTGTCCAGGCAGCCGGTGGAACCCTGTTTCTGGACGAAATTGGGGAAACCAGTCAGGCCATGCAGGTCAAGATGCTGCGGGTGCTCCAGGAGCATGAACTGCAGCGGGTGGGTGGCGAAGAGACCATCCGTACCGATGCCAGGATCATTGCTGCTACCAACCGCGATCTGGAAGAAGAGGTGCGGGCCGGAAATTTTCGCGAAGATCTCTATTATCGGCTCAATGTCGTGACCGTGGACGTGCCTCCTCTCCGTGAGCGCGGCGAGGATGTTATGCTTCTCGTGAATCACTTTGTCCGCAAATTTTCCGAGAAGAACAGGCGGGTGGTGGCAGGGATAACGCCTGAGTGTATGGAGCTGCTCACTGCCTACCATTGGCCCGGGAACGTACGGGAGCTGGAAAATGCCATTGAACGAGGTGTGATCCTCATGCGGGGTGAACATCTCACTGAGAAAAACCTGCCCCTGCCCATCCAGAAACAGGGGCAGAAGGTTCAGGAGGAGACAGCCCAGCCGGCTTCTCTGCAGGAAGTGGAAAAAGATCTTATTCTGAAGACCTTGGCAGAGACCGGCGGGAATAAGAGCGAGGCAGCCAGGAGACTGGGCATTACCCGAAAGACTTTGCAGAATAAACTGCATAAGTATGATGAGTTATGATGGCGTTGAAAAAAATATTCATCTCTTTCGTTGTTGCAAATTTTCAATCACTGCGACGTATTATGTACGACTCATTTCTTTCAATTTGCACCCAAAAGCGGGCATAAACACGCTTCGCAGAGGAAGCTTTTTTCTCAGCCATTATTGAGTTCTCTATTTGCAAGTGTATCAATTATGACAATGCAGTGACAGCTGGTCGCGTCAGTTGACTATGCCAGGTGGCTGTGGTAATGGCTAGAGGCTGGAGGTTGAATCTTGAAGGCAGAATACCATTGGATCTTGTTATTCTTTTCTTCACTCTTCCACCTTCAGCTTGCTCAACCTGAATAGTTAGTGTCTGTCCTGCTGCTGTGTCAGACAGGATCATTCAGTTATCAGAATAACGTTTATAGAAGAGAGGGAGCGATTCAATGAGGACAGATATCGTCCATATTGGTGCTGGAGAACTGACATACGAGATTCGTAATATCGTTAATGTCGGCATGAAATTACAGAAACTTGGACTGAGCACCAACTGGGAAAATATAGGTGATCCCATTGCCAAGGGAGAGGAGATTCCCCTGTGGATGAAGGAGATCGTCTCTGATGCGGTTATGCAGGACGCTACCTATGGCTACTGCCCCACCAAGGGCGTGTTGGCCACCCGCGAGTTTATTGCTGCCGAAACCAATAAACGGGGCGGGGTGCAGATCGACCCCGAAGATATCATCTTCTTCAACGGACTGGGCGATGCCATTTCCAAGATCTTCGGTTTTCTGCGCCGAACTGCACGGGTCCTGGTGCCGACTCCAAGTTATACCACCCATTCCTCTGCCGAAGCTGCCCATGCCGGGGACAAGCCCTTGACTTACATCCTTGATCCCAACCATCTCTGGTATCCGGATCTGGATGACCTGGAAAAGTCCATCAAGTACAATCCTGCTGTGGCCGGTATCCTCATCATCAACCCTGATAATCCCACTGGTGCGGTCTACCCCACTTATATTCTGGAGGCCATTGTCGAGCTTGCCCGCAGGTATGACCTGTTCATCATCTGTGATGAGGTGTATCACCATATCGTCTACAACGGCACCTCCACCTCACCCCTTTCGGATGTGATCGGTGATGTACCGGCCATTGCAATGCGCGGCGTCTCCAAGGAGATGCCCTGGCCCGGCTCCCGCTGCGGATGGATAGAGGTGTATAATGGTGATAAAGATCCCATGTTTGCCAAGTATATTCAGTCCATCTTCAATGCCAAGATGGTGGAGGTCTGTTCCACTACCCTGCCGCAGACGGTCTATCCCACGGTGGTGCAGCATCCAAAATATCAGGGCTATCTTGAAGAGCGAATTGAGCGTTATGAGAAGTTCTCCAATATTTCCTATGACTGTCTCAAAGATGTGAAAGGGGTACTGGTCAATCGTCCGAACGGGGCGTTCTACATGAGTGTCTGCTTTGAAGAAGGGGCCCTTACTCACAGTCAGAGTCTGCCCATTGAGAACGCTGAGGTGAGGAAAATGGTTGAATCCCTGGTGACCCCTCCCGGAACTACGGTGGATAAACGGTTTGTCTATTACCTCCTGGGAGCAACCGGCGTCTGCGTGGTTCCCCTGACCTCTTTTGCCACAGATCTCCAGGGGTTCAGAATAACTCTGCTCGAACGTGACGAAGATAAGTTTCGCAAGATCTTTGAGACTATTGCTGCATCTATTAAACAATATCTGCAGAGTTAGGGTGTGATGGCGTTGTAAAAACTCTTCATCTGCTTAGCCATCTGGAATTCTGTTTTTTACGAAATTGTAACGTTATGTTTATTCTTAAAATATCTTTCACAACTCATTTTCAAAAAGATGCTGCACAGGGGGTGCTGCCATAGCACTTGTCAGCGGCAATACAGGCGGACTGAAAAAGAACCAGCTGAAACTGCTGCAGCGTCTGGCCGGGAAGCGGGGAAGCAGGGATCAGGTGATCGGTCCGGAAATGGCCCGTGCCCTCTGTCAGCTCTCATTTGAGCTCAATCGGCAGATCGGAATTCTCCTCCAACGTTCTGGAAAGGTGGAGGCGGTAATTGTCGGTGATTTCAGAGGAATCATGATCCCTCAACTGTCCCACATTCGCAGCCGGGGGCGTCTCAAGGGATTGCGCCTGGTCCATACCCATCTGGCAGGAGAGGATATCAGTGAAGAGGACTTGATGGATCTCCTCTTTCTCCGCCTCGACCTGTTGTCTGTACTACACGTTACCGATCAGGGGCTTCCGGAACGCCTCTATTCCGTCCACCTGCTTCCCGATTCCCGCGATGGGAAAAGCTGGGCCTTTCTCCCTCCTGTACATCCTGCCAATCAGCGGGATTCTTTTGAAGAGTTTATTCATGCCCTGGAAGGGGAGTTCACCCGTAAAGCCAGAGGGGCCGAGGTAGAGAGTGGAGAAGATCGGGCTATCCTGGTTTCTGTTTCCACCCAGTCGCGGATTCGTGCCGAGGAGTCTCTCAAAGAGCTGGTGGAATTGGCTCGCTCTGATAAGGTGGTGGTGTTAAAGACAGTACTGCAGCGGCGGCGCAAGGTGAATCCCCGTTTTATCCTGGGCAAGGGCAAGCTTGCCGACATCATGATCCAGGCCTTGCAATTGAATGCCAATCTCCTGATTTTTGATCAGGAACTCAACCCTTCTCAGATCCGTTCCATTACCGATTATACTGAGATGCGGGTCATTGACAGAACCCAGCTGATTCTTGATATCTTTGCCCATCGGGCCTTGAGCAGGGAAGGAAAGCTGCAGGTGGAGATGGCGCAGCTGAAATACATGCTGCCCAGGCTCTCTTCCCGTGATGATGCGCTTTCACGTCTGACCGGCGGCATCGGGGCCAGAGGCCCGGGAGAAACAAAGCTTGAGATCGACAGGCGCCGAATCAATGACCGGTTGGCGAGACTGGGGCGGGAACTCAAAAATGTGAGTCGAGAACGGTACCGACGTCGATCCCGGCGCAGGAAAAAAGAGCTGCCGGTCCTCTCCTTGGTCGGGTATACCAATGCTGGAAAGTCCACCCTGCTCAACACGCTTACCCAAAGTGATATTGTGGTAGAAGACAAGCTCTTTGCCACCCTTGACCCAACCAGTCGTCGCCTTCGTTTTCCTCGGGATATGGAGGTGCTGATTACCGATACCGTCGGCTTTATTCGTCATCTGCCCACCGATCTTCTCCAGGCATTCTCGGCCACTCTGGAAGAACTGGAGGAGGCGGATCTTCTGGTTCATGTTATCGATCTTTCCAATCCCTGTTTTCGGGAGCAGGTACAGGTGGTGGAGGATCTGCTCCGGGAGCTTGATCTGAGTGCAATTCCCTGTCTGAAGCTCTTCAACAAGGCAGACAAGGTGAACGATAGCGAGATGTTGCTGGCTGAGGCTGCGCGGGAAGGGATTGTGATCAGTGCGCTGGATCGGGAAACCCTGGCACCGTTTCTGGAAAAAGCACAGGAGATGATGGGGAAAATTTTATAAGAGGTTCGCTCAAAAATAAATACGTAGAGATGGGGTGTTTTTGAGCGATCCTGAAGAGGAGTGTCAGCAGGGTTGGAGGTAAAACCCGAGATCCTTGCCGATCTGGGTTTGATCCAGGAACTCACATCCGATGAAATTGTCACGGATAGCCCGGATAACTACCTTTTTGACGAGTTTGGTCTGCTTTTTGTTGTCGAGTGTGAAGTTGAGGACTGCTTGCTGACCGACGGTGATATTGTGAACCCCTGAAACGGAAAATCCCACACCGCTGCGCGAGATGTTGCGGACCTGCATTTTTCCCTCGCCGTTGGTGGGTGGACTGGTGAGGGTATAAAATCCGGGAAGTTTTGTGGGCTTTCGGTAGTGTTTGCGGAAATCAAGGGCAACCATGAAGTGGCAACCGCATCTGCAACGGGTTTTGAGGGTATGTTTGACATCACGAAATCTGCCCACGGCTATGTTTTTGCCAAGGTCACACTTCGGGCATCGGATTGAAGCCGTGTCATTGGTTTTTACAAATGCCTTTTGAACATCCATACCGTATCGCTGCCCGGTTAACATCCGTGATTTACCTCTTTCTGGGGCCACATGACAA
>DAOVAI010000196.1 GCA_030671085.1 Pseudomonadota bacterium
CCCCAGCCCCTTTTGCTGAGGCCATTTGCTCGCTTGTCAGGGATAAAGAAACGAGAGAGAGACTGGGTGCCAATGGCCACAGTCTCTATACCACGCAGTTCAATTTCAGGGAATATCAGGAACAGCTGGAGTCCTGCTATGTGCAAGTCCTGAAACCTGCCGTGTGCACCAAAAGAACACCTGTAAATCGTCTCGAATCCCCATCTTCATCTCGGCCCATGTTATGATTTGACCCCAGTCTTCTAGAAATTCATACCAATGTTGCAGTACCCGACACCTGCAAGTGTTCCCATTCAATCAAAGACAAGCACCTGATTCCTCCCCTTCTCCTTTGCCGTGTAAAGTGCCTTGTCGGCAAATGCAATCAGATCGTTAGGCTTTTCCGGTTGTTGCTTATGCATTGAGGAGATACCGATACTCACCGTTATCGTTACCACATGACTCATGTTTCCGAATTTTTCGTTTGCCGTACGCAAGCGGATTTTTTCTCCAGCCTGTACTGCTCCTTCTATATCCGTCTGGGGCAGGAGAATGAGAAACTCTTCCCCGCCAAAACGAAATACAAAATCAGAACGACGGACAGAGTCGTTGAGTATGGAGGCAAATTCACGAAGTACGGTATCCCCGCATTCATGTCCACAGGTATCATTTACCTGCTTGAAGTGATCCAGATCAAGCAGCAGACAGGACAGGTCAGAACCATGACGTTTGCTGCGTTGGAACTCATGTTCCAGGACAGTATTAAAATACCTGCGGTTATGGAGTCCTGTCAGGTCGTCTGTTATGGACATGCGCTCAAGCAACTTCTTCTGCTGCAGCAGCTTGTCCCGCGCTTCTTCCAGTTCCAATTTCTGCCTCCTCAGAAGAATATGGGTGTTTACCCGGGCAAGCACCTCGAGCTGCTGAAAAGGCTTTGTTATATAATCCACACCGCCAGCCTCAAACCCGGCAACCTTGTCTTCCACACTGTCAAGGGCGGATACAAAAATGACGGGGACATCAGCGTTATCCTTGTTGTCCTTGATCCGGCGGCAGGTCTCGAATCCGTTCATTCCGGGCATCATCACGTCAAGCAGGATAATATCCGGATGATAATTCTCCAGCACCCTCAATGCCCGCTCCCCACTGTCCGCAATACGGATTTGAAAGTGATGCACTTCCAAAAAAGTGAGCAGGACTTTCAGATTGGCTGGTTGGTCGTCAACGACTAAAATTGTCGCCCCTTTGGCTTCCATTTGTCAGTCCTTTCTCGTCAGAGCAATGAACTTTTCAAGCTCATTAAGTTGTAGTTCATCTGCCAGATATTTAATTCGCTGAGCAAAGGTTTGGTATTTGCCGGATTCCATCTCTGTAATTTCTGCAGCTTTCTCTGTAACACCGCTGATATCACCGGATTCAACAAGATTGACCAGATTATCAAGTAGTTCCTGCGAAGGAACAAGCATTTTTTCTTCGTCGATCACTTCTTCACCGGGAACTGTGTATCCTGTCACCGTACGCGCTTCCAAATCAGCGGCTGCAGCAGTACCAGCAACCGACATTTCCAGAGTGAAAGAAAAACGGCTGCCCTTGCCTTCACCTGCTGCAGGCGACTCATTGATGGGACTGACAAGCTGTAATTCGCCACCCATGAGATGAACCAGTTTGCGGCTGATGGAAAGTCCAAGACCAGAACCTTCAGCATACTTGAGCCGTTCCCCGGTCTGCTGAAAGGGCTCAAAAACTTTCTCTACCATTTCAGGAGCGATACCCGCTCCGCTGTCCTCCACCGTGATTGTCAGCTGGATTCTGTCTTCAGTTATTGCTTGGGAGGAGACACGCAGTGTACAATGTCCTTTGCGAGTGAATTTGACCGCATTGGAGAGCAGGTTGAGCAGCACCTGACGTAAACGCAGCTCATCACCCTCAACAATCAAGGGAAGTGTGGCGGCCGGTTGGTATCGAAAATCAAGGCCTTTCTTATTGCTTCTGACCCTGATAATATCTGAGATTCCCTGGAAAAAGCCATGCAGCTGGAACTCAGTTTTCACCAGTTCCATTTTATTGGCCTCAATTTTCGAGAGGTCGAGGATATCGTTGATGAGCAGCAGCAGGTGCTCACCGGACTGGTGCATGGTTTGAATGCCGCTCTGCTGTTTTGCTGTCAGAGAGGTATCTCCACGAAAGAGCTGGGTGTAGCCAAGGATGGCATTAAGCGGGGTGCGTAATTCGTGGCTCATGTTGGAGAGAAAGGCAGACTTGGCACGGTTGGCAGCTTCGGCGGCCTCCTTTGCCGCCACAAGCTGCTGCTCTACCTCTTTTTGCTCAGTGACGTCATGTGCCATGAGCAGGAATCCGGCAAACCGACCGTCCCTGTCGTTGATATTGCTTATGCGGACATCAAAAGTCACTGGCCCCCTCTGCAGGGAAAAATGGGCAGATCCTGTTTGGCGAACCTGTTCAACAGTACGATTAAAACGGCCCGGATCCGGCGCATCCTGGCCCTTTGACTGATGAATTTCCCTGATGGTTTTGCCAAGCACAGTGGCCTTATCCGCTGCAAAAACCCGTTCCGCCGCAGGATTAAAATATTTTATGCGGAAGTCTGTGTCTGCGGCAATGATCGCTGTTTTTGTTGAGGACTGAAGAATAGAATCGAGATACAGGGCATTGGCAGTGACCTGCTGCTCTGCCTCTTTCTGTTCGGTGATATCCAAATGAACACCCACCGCGCGGATGGGGTTACCCTCGTTATCACGTTCGAATACCTTGCCAACATCCAAAACCCAAATCCATTTGCCTGACTTGTGTTTCAGGCGATATTCGCTCATATAAACCGGCGTGCGTCCCTCGAGGTGGTCGGTCAGAATACGGGTGATCTCTTCACGTTCGTCAGGATGAATGATCTTTTCCCAGGTGGAGACATGGTGTTTGATTTCATCTAAGCGGTACCCGAGAATCTCTGCCCAGCGTTCATTAAACACCACAGCACCGGTCACGACATCCCAGTCCCAGGTGCCTAGGTTGGCACCGTTGATGACCAACTCCAACCGTTCTTTACTGTCTCGCAATTCTTTCGAGATAGACATCGTGTTGGTGATGTCAACCAGATACCCCTGGTAATGAGTGATCTCACCTTCGCTGTTGCGAATGATCGTGGTATGATCCTGTACCCATACCGTTTTTCCATCCCTGGCAAGAAGTCGATACGGTTCATGGATAAAGGACTTTTCTTCTCCTTGCGAGGCAGTAGCCACCTCGTCCAGTACCTTTTCCCGATCATCTGGATGGATCAAGGAGGCATAGTACACTGATCCGTCAAAAAACTGCTGCTCCGAATAACCAAGGATTTCAATAACATTTGTCGAGACCTGCTCTATGGGCCAATTCTCACTGTTCTGCCGGGTGAAGGTCATAACCGGCCCCTGCATAAACATATCCCGCTCTCGCTGGAGAAGGTTCAAGATATTGTGCTGCTCTGTAATATCATAGATAATACCCAGTGAGCGCAGCGGTTTTCCTGCTTTGTCATACTCAGTATTGCATATTTCCCGTACCCATTTTTCCGTGCCGTCCCTGGTGACAATGCGGTGCTCAAGGTCATAAGGTTCATGCTTTTCTACATGATCGATATAGGAAGTAGAGACATGATCACGATCATCCGGATGCACTCTTGCCAGGAAGGCGTCAAGGGTGCCTGCAAATTCCCCTAGCTGGAGTTCAAAGATCTGATAGATCTGCTCGGACCAGCTCAAGTGATTGGTGAAAAGATCAAGTTCCCAGTGGCCAAGATTTGCAATCTTCTGTGCGTCTAACAGCTGTTGTCTCTGTTTTTCCAGTTGCCTGGTGTTCTTTTCAAGGATTTTACCCTTACTGTTCTGCAGGGAGAATGTGGATAAAGCCATGGCCAGCAGCAACAGGC
>DAOVAI010000026.1 GCA_030671085.1 Pseudomonadota bacterium
ACAACAGGTGACAGGGAATCATACTGTTGCTTCAAGAGAAAACATTGAAGGCATGGGAGGGATTGAACAATGTTCTATTATCCGGATCTTATCACCTATCTCTGGCTGGTTCCTGTTCTTTTGTTTTTGTTCATCCCCTTGGCCATCACCATGGTCGGTTTTTCCCGCCTCCTGGCTCGACGCTTTTTGTCGACCAAAAGAATACTCGGCAAAGAAAAAAGGCGGCATCCACGTTTCGACTCCTGTGAAGACACATATGCCGAAATTACCGTTGGCGACACTACCTGCACTGGTCTCGTCTGCAATATTTCCAAGCTGGGAATCAGCTTAAAAGATCTGCCGGACAAGTTCTCTGATGAAATCGATAGACTCACGGTTGTCATCAGAGACTATGGTATCGACCACAACCTGTTGGTCAAACCAAAATGGGTGACGGTTACAGAGACAGGGAACCATATAGGGGCTGAGATTGATACGGCTTCTCCTGGCTGGAGCAAGTTTCTCATGCAGACGGAAAGAATAAACCAACTTGGATCAGTCTAAGAAAAATAGAATCTCACCAGCTGAGACTCCTGTTTTCTTTTCCCTGAACTCCGACGTCAGCAATGCTTGCAGGTACCGCAATAGCAACCGTATCTTTTTGCTCAAAGACAGCCTTTGCTCCATTGCTGACACAGTTTTCCCATGTGGAAGCACGGATTGCTCCAGAGCAAGTCGACTGATTTCGCAACGCGCCTCAAATTTTATGGAAAAACTCCTTGTTACAAGGAGTGCCGTTTAGATAGATCCCTTCAAGGTAGGACAGTTTTCTGGGGAGCATTGCAGGTGTTGCCCGTGCTGCGAGGAAATGGGCCGGTTTTCCTTTGGCAATGATCCCTATCTCGTCTATCCCAAGGAGTTGTGCGCCATTGGAAGTGGCGCATTGTATTGCCTCTGTCAGTGAATAACCTGCCTTCATGATAAGCTTCAGCTCTTCAATCACTGATTCACCGTGGAGAACGCCTCTGCTCCCTGCATCTGTCCCCAGAGCTATGGTCACTCCGTATTGTTTTGCCAGTGCAATCTGTTCCAGCTGGTGCTGCAGGGTTCTCTCCACAACCCTTCTGTCGATCAGGGTATCACGTGGATCGAGAGTTTCAGCACAGGCCTTCATGGTAACGGCTGTTGGTACCCAGGTCGTTTGCGTTTCTGCCATACGCCTGAGGTTTTCTTTGCCCATGAAAAAACCATGCTCTATGGAATGGCATCCTGCTTCCAGGGCAAACCGGACAGGAAGGCGGCCATTGGCATGGACCATGAGTTTTTGTCCTCTCTGTTTTACCTGTGAAGCAAATTCCTGTATTTCATCCAATGAAAATTGGGGGGAAGTCTCCCTGCCAAATTCGCTCAGGCTGTTCAGGCCGGAGTTGATCAATTTGACAAGATCAGCTCCATCATTCTCACCAGAAAAGGCTGCCGCCAGAGTCTCATTGTCTTGAGGGTGACGGCCAATGAAAGCACCGTATCGACCCTTTTTATGCCATGCCTTTCCCGCAGCTTTTATGATTACCGGTTCTTTCTTGTTCTCCGTTGGTTCATTTTTGTAGCGCAGGGCATGACCATGCTGGTCTCCAGCATCGCGCACACCAAGGACACCGTGAGTGAAGTGATAGTGAATGTGCTCTGCAATGCGGGGACGAATCTCGTCGTAATCGGCGGTAAGCTGCTGTTTTCTCGTCTGCTGGTCTGTGGTGCCGGACATGGAGAGGTGGGTGTGGCAGTCGATCAAGGGAGGCAGGATAGTGCAGAGTGAGAGATCGGTCACTGCGCTTGGATCCAGAACCATGTCTTCAGCAAAACGTTCAATGTCGACAAATACTCCATCTCTAACTGTCAGCAGCATATCTTTTTGTATTGGGCCGCCGCTGCCGTCAACCAGGTGTCCCACTCTGACATGGTGAGATTTGGTCATGATGTTATCCTCTTTTCGGCGCTTCGCTGTCAGGATGCTGCTTTTCTATGAGAAAAATTCCGTAGGTGGCACGCAGATTGGTCAGCCAGCGGACGATATGTCCCTGGCGGTCATGGTGATGGGTGTTGATGGCAGTTTCTTTGATGATTGCATATCCAACCTCACGGGAAAATCTCCTGAAATCCTCTAAGGTGATGACCCGGATATTGGGAGTATCATACCAGGAGTAGGGGAGTTGCTCGCTTTTAGGCGCCTGCCCCCTGGTGAGGAGTTGTAATCTGATTTTGTAGTGACTGAAGTTGGGGAAGCTGACAATGACTCGTCTCCCGATGCGTGAAAGCATGCTCAACAGTTTTGCCGGTTCATAGACCTGCTGCAGGGTCTGGCTGAGGATAACATAATCGAAACTCCTGTCCGGATAGTCTTGTACCTCCTGGCTCAGTTCGCCCTGCAGGACGGTAAGACCGCGGGCTATACAGTCGGCCGCCTTTTCCTGATCCTGCTCTATACCGGTACCATGGATCTCTTTGTGTTCTTTCAGCCAGGAGAGCAGGGTGCCACTGCCGCAGCCAAGGTCGAGAACTCGTGATCCAGGTTCGATCCAGGAGGCAATGATCTGCAGGTCAAAGCGCATCGTCTCAGCCATGAGCCACTCCTCCTAAAAAACCTTTGATCAGCTTACTTAAGCGCTCATCAGGGATGAGAAAGGCGTCATGGCCGCAGTCGGCAGCGATTTCACAGAAGCTGACATCCTGACCGGTACGTTTGAGGGACCGGACCAGTTCCCTGGATTGGTATGTGGGGTAGAGCCAATCTGAGGTGTAGGAGATAACGAGGAATTTGATAGAGGCTCCGACCAGATCCTGGATGGACTCTTTGGTGGTCAGCTTGTCAACCAGGTCAAAATAGTCTGCAGCCTTGGTGATGTAGAGCAGGGAGTTGGCATCAAAGCGGCTTACAAACTTGGAACCCTGGTAACGAAGATAGCTCTCCACCTGAAAATCAGCATCAAAACCAAAGGAGAAGTCCTTCTTATCCTGCAGCCTGCGCCCGAATTTTTTGCGCATGGCCTGATCAGAGAGATAGGTCACATGGCCGACCATCCTGGCGATGGCCAGACCCAAATCAGGGGTTTTTTTTCCGTAATAGTCGCCCTGACACCAGTTGGGATCAGCCATGATCGACTGGCGGGCCACTTCGTTAAAGGCAATGGCCAGGGCAGAGTGACGCATGGTGGTGGCAAGGGGTACAGCAGCACGAACCATGTCTGGGTAACGGACACACCACTCAAGGGCCTGCATGCCGCCAACCGATCCGCCTATTACTGCAAGCAGACTATCGATCTCTAGGTGATCCAGAAGGGTCTTCTGGGCATCAACCATGTCGCCGATGGTGACTACAGGAAAATCAAGGCCGTAGGGCTTGCCCGTAGCCGGATTGATGGCGGCCGGACCAGTGGAACCCATACAACTGCCAAGGATATTGGAACAGATAACAAAGTATCTGTTGGTATCAATGCCCTTGCCTGGACCGACCATGGAATCCCACCAGCCTGGTTTGGCCTCACCCTGATCATCGGTCAGACAACCTGCTACGTGAGAATCGCCGGAAAAGGCGTGGGCGATGAGCACCACATTGTCTCGACTGGTGCTCAATTGTCCGTAAGTCTCATAGGCAATGGTAACCGGACCAAGCCTGGCACCGCTTTCCAGAAACATCTCGTCAGGCGGTTCGGCAAAAGTGAAAAATTGTTGCCCCAAGCTGTTTTTGCTGTGCTGCAGCTGATTTGAAGTCACTTTTTTGCCGATTTTTCCAAGGCCTGCTCCAGGTCTGCACGTATGTCATCTATGTGCTCGATACCGACGGAGAGACGGATCATCGATTCGCTGATGCCACCTGCTGCCAGCTGCTCTGCAGAAAGCTGGGAGTGGGTGGTTGAGGCCGGGTGGATGGCCAGAGATTTGGCATCACCCACGTTGGCCAGGTGGGAAAAGAGCTGGAGCCCTTCAATAAAGTCTTTACCGGCTGCAAGTCCTCCCTTAATACCAAAGCTCACCACACCGCCAAATCCATTCTTGAGGTATTTCTCAGCAGTCACATATCCTTTGCTGTCAGGCAGACCTGGGTAATTGACCCAGTCCACCTGAGAATGATTCTGCAGGTATCGGGCCACTGCCATAGCATTTTCACAGTGACGTTCCATTCTAAGCGCCAGGGTCTCAAGGCCCTGGAGGAAGATCCAGCAGTTGTCCGGAGAGATGCAGGCCCCAAGATTCCTCAGCGGTACCAGGCGCATGCGCAAGATAAAGGCGACCGGGTTCATTTCGCCGAGGTCATGGGCATAGCGCAGTCCATGATATGAAGGGTCGGGTGTATTGTACAGGGTGAATTTGGAATCTGTCCAGTCAAAGGTACCGGCATCAATAACAATACCGCCAATTCCAGTCCCATGTCCTCCCATCCACTTGGTCAGCGAATGGATGACAATGTCGGCACCGTGTTCAATGGGGCGCAGCAATGAGGGGGGGGTAAAGGTGGAGTCTACGATCAGAGGCAGACTGTTGCTGTGGGCAATATCGGCAAGGGATTGCAGATCAGTCATGGTCAGTCCAGGGTTGCCGATGGTCTCACAGTAGAGCGCCCGGGTGCGTTCGTTAATGGCCTGCCTGAAGTTTTCCGGGTCAGTGGGATCCACCATCCGTACCGTTATACCAAATTGCGGAAGGATAGCGTCAAATTGGGAAAAGGTACCGCCATACAGGTTGTTGGCTGCTACAATTTCATCACCCTGTTCACAGATATTGATGATGGTGTAAAAAATGGCCGAGGTACCGGAGGCCAGGGCAAGGGCAGCAGCGCCTCCTTCCAGGGCTGCAACCCTTTTTTCAAGGACATCCTGGGTTGGATTGCCAATCCTCGTATAGATGTTTCCCATCTCCTTGAGGCTGAACAGGTTGGCTGCATGCTCTGTATCTTTAAAGAGAAAAGAACTGGTTCGATAGAGGGGCACTGCCCGGGAAAGAGTGTCCTGGTCAACAGTATGGCCGCCATGGAGAGCGATGGTTTCAAGTTTCATTTGGGTTCCTTATGGGGTTGTTTCTCTGGGTTGCCTGTACCACAATGTGTAGTTTTGTCACAGATGATGAAAAAGTGCAACTGCAAAACGAGAAAAAATTCTCTTTTAACACCACCTAAAAAATCGACTGGTTTGTGAACCATTGAGCTGTGTGGAGAGCAGGAGCAAGATGGGTCTCTAATCTGCAATAGTGTCAGCTCAGTGCCTTTTTAACAGCAATACCAATCTGTTCTATGGTATATGGTTTACGAATAAAGTTGCCGGCCCCAAGTGCCTGGGCCTTTTTTACCTCTTCATTTTCTGAAAAACCACTGGCGATAATGGCCCTTTGTTGCGGCTGGACTGCAATAATCTGTTCATAGGTCTGACGGCCATTGATGCCGGGATCCATGATCATGTCGAGAATGAGCAGGTCAACAGCTTGATTCCGGATAAAGGCGAGTGCCTCTTCGCCACTGCTTGCCGTTTCTACCTTGTAGCCCAGAGTTGACAGCATCTGGGAGCCTATATCACGCTGCTGCCTCTCATCATCCACAATCAGGATGCGTTCGCCATGGCCCTGCAGCTGCACAAGCTCCACACCACCTTCTTTGACACTGAGTTTTTTTCTGGTGATGGGAAAATAGAGGTCAAACTGTGTTCCTTTCTTGGTGCTGCTCACAGTAATAGCACCCTCATGCTCTTGTACTGTGTTCCAGACAATGGCAAGGCCCAGGCCGGTACCGCTTCGTCCCATGATTTTTTTTGTGTAAAACGGTTCAAAGATATGCTGGATGTCTTTCTCAGCTATTCCCTGTCCACTATCTATAACACGAACAACAGCATACTCACCGCTTGCTATATACTGGTTTTCCGCCACAGGTTTATCAATATACTGATTTCGTGTTTCGATGCGGATGATTCCCGGCCCGTTAATGGCCTCGGCACCATTGATCAACAGGTTCATGAAACATTTTTTGATATGAACTGCTGAACAGGAGATATTGAACAGGTCATGAGCCAGGTCAGTCTCGATCTGAACTTCGGGATGCAGGGAAAGCATTTGTTCACCCTCGGCTGACTTGAGGTACTCGATGACCAGGGTGTTCAGCGAACTGATCTCCCGGCTGGCAGCAACTCCTCTGGCAACAGTAAGGAGGTCTGCAACCACCTCCGAAGCACGTTGGCCTGATTCTTTGATAAGCTCCAGCGGTTTGCGCATTTTGCTGTCTTGGGGAAGATTCATGAGCAGCAGATCCGGATACCCGACGATACCGGTGAGAATGTTGTTGAGGTCATGGGCTACCCCGCCTGCCATCATGCCAATGGCCTCCATCTTTTGGGACTGGCCAAGTTTTTCCTGGGTTTCTTTGAGCTCGGTAATATCAAAATAGGTGAGCATCCGCCAGCCGTCAGGCAGGACCACACACTGATACTGCAGGATTTTACCGTTCCTGAGCTCCATTACCTTAGGGGTAATCGCTCCTTGGCGTACTTCCATAGGGGTAATCGTTCCTTGGCGTACTTTGGCTTCACACTTATCCATATATGCCTCAAAATCCTCATCCGGGATATTATAGATGTTGTTGTAGCGATTGTACACCATCAGTTCCCGCATACTCTGCCCTTCGGCTTCAAAGTCGTCAGGCAGATCCCATAACATACGAAAAGCACGATTGACCACGTGGGCATGAAGTTGGTCATCCATGAAAAGCACGCCGTAATCAATGGCATCCATAACAGCAGAAAACTCACCAATAGTCTTTTCCAGCTGTTTTTCAGTGCTGGTACGATCCGCGACCTCTTGACTGAGATGCTGGTTGGTTTCTCTTAGTTCTCTGGTCTGTTCAGCAACAAGAGCTGCCAGATCTGTTTTATGGCGCTCCAACTCCTTATGGATTTTACGGGAACTGTTGAGGTAGATACCAAATGAAAAAACAACTATAAAAGCGGCAGTATTGATGGCACCAGAGAAAGGGGCAATCGATTCCCAGGCCTGTTGCTGATTGTAAAAAAGCAAACCCTGTTTGACCAAGTGACCAAAGGAGCGGGAGATTGCGAAAAAGACAAAGGAGAGGATGAGTAAAAAGAGGTAATGATGAAAGGTTTGGTCAGGATCCTTTCTGAGCAGTTTCAAGGAATAAATGGCACAGAGGCTGGCTAGTACCAGTACAGCGATGGACCCCAGGATATCAATCCAAATGACAGGCAGCCAGGAAAACGTCATTTGCCACGCCCCCATTTTTGTATGGCAAGCAGGAGCATGAAAAAGGCGGGCACCAGGAGCAGGTGGTCGAGTCGGGTGAGATAGAAGATCAGGTTGCCAAAACTGTCGACCTGAAATGCAGTAATTCGATTGTCCTGGCGAATAAAAAACTCAGCCGCCATACTCTCCTGCATCCAATGGCCTGCAAAGGTGAGTATATTCCAGAAAATAATCACCCACAAAAACCCTCTGAATTCATACCACCCCGGCCCGGTCAGGCGAGATCTTGTCAGCTGGAGGAGAAGAACGACCATGGCAAGGGTAAAGAGGAGATGCCCGAGTTGATGGGAAACAAGCCCCTCTGCACTGCCATGAGATTGAACCCCATAGGCCAGAGACACAGGAAAAAAGAGGCTAACCAAGAGGCAGGATAATAGTACAGGGATCAGACCTCCTGCCCTGCGTTTGCTGGGAAAAGATATCGCTTTCAATATTCCAAACCTGTCAGGTCATATTTCCTGAAAAATGATACGCTTATACATCTGTTAACCACGTTGAATACAAGCTGTTATGTTGTACTGTATAACGTATTTTTGTCAAATCAAAGGAAAAGCTATCGCCGGGGAGACAAGATAAAGTGTGTCAGGAACGGCAGGAGGAATTTTGCCCTTTGGGAGAAAATATTGCTGCTGCACAAGGGACGCTTCAGCGGATCTCGTTGGAGTCCACGTAGGCGTAAGCACTGTGCTTGTGAATGGACTCGAAGCTTTCCACACTTGCGGAGAACCAGGTGATATCCTTGTTTGCAAGGGCAGAGACGGCGACCTTGCGCACCACGTCTTCGACAAACATTGGATTCTCGTAGGCCTTTTCCGTCACGTATTTTTCATCAGGCCGTTTGAGCAGAGCCCAGAGTTCGCAGGAGGCTGACTTTTCTATCATCTGGATCAACTCCTCTACCCAGATAAATTTTTTAAACTTCACATTCAAGGTTACCTCGGCCCGCTGATTATGGGCGCCTGCGCTGCTGATTTCTTTGGAACAGGGGCAGAGAGTGGTGACGGGAACCTTCACTGAGAGAATAAAGTCGTCATCTGTGCCTACCGCGCCGGTAAAGGTGCATTCATATTCCATCAGGCTGCGGGTCTTGGAAACAGGGGCCTTTTTTTCGATAAAATAAGGAAAGGACATTTGCACGCGGGCACTTTCGGCGCCTAAGCCCTCTTTTACTTCAGCCAAAAGCTGAGGAAAGATGGTGACGCTCATCTCGTCCATATACTTGTTGAGGACAGAGGTGAAGGTGTGAACACAGCTTTTCCGATACTCTCCAGGCATACTGGCCTGCAGGGAGACAGTGGCCACACTGTTTTGCAGACCACCGTTTTTCTCCCGGATACGGACTGGAATCTGGATATCCTTAATCCCGACAGACTGAATCTTCATGTCTTAAATCAGCACCTCAACTGGGTGGAGTCGCGGACACCCAGGGATTTGTAGATCTCCTGGGTGGCCTCGGAAGAGTTGAGAGTAAAAAACTGGATTCCGCGTACATCATTGTCAAGGAGGTCCCTGATCTGTTCTGTTGCCCAGTGAATACCAACTTTTTCCACGAATTCATCGTCTTCAGCACGATACACCGCCTTCAACAGACGGGCCGGGATCCTTGCGCCGCCTGCCAGCTCGGCGGTTCTGATCAGACCGGATTTAGTGCTGACCGGCATGATCCCGGCAATGTTCGGCACATGGATTCCAGCGAGCTCACAACGTTCGCAGTAATCATAAAAATCGCGGTTATCAAAAAAGAGCTGAGTAACGATGTAGTCTGCTCCGGCATCAACTTTCTCTTTAAGATATTCAATCTCTTGAATACGGTTTGGCGTACCAGGATGACCTTCCGGGAAACCGGCGACCCCAACACACATCTGGGGAAAATGTTTTTTTATGTATGATACCAGGTCAGCGGCATAGGCAAAGCCATTTTTCGGCTCCACGAAATCTGTCTCTCCTTTGGGGGGGTCGCCATGCAGGGCAAGGATGTTTTCAATTCCTGCTTCCTGGTATTTTTCAAGAATAATATGAATTTCGTCACGGGTGCTCCCTACACAGGTCAGGTGGGAAACCACAGTGATGTTCGTCTGTTCCTTGATTCGAACAACCAGGTCATGGGTCCTGTCTCTGGTAGTTCCCCCGGCTCCATAAGTGACACTTACATAGGAGGGCCCAAGAGGCATAAGATTAGAAATAGTCTGCAGCAGGCGATCAGCAGCGGCATCTTCCTTAGGCGGGAAAAATTCAAAGCTGAAGGTGGTTTTATGGCTTTCGAGAAGGTCTTTGACGAGCATGAGAGTCTCTTATGAATGAGTTATGAGTGCGTTGTACTGATTTTTTTAAAGAGAAGTCTTTACACCTTTTTTGGTTGTTCGACAACCGTCAAATGGTTTTTACAGCAGGTTACGTTCCTCTCAAGGAGATCTTTTTATATGCTTTTCTCGCATTTCAGTGTAAAATAGTTGTCTTTATCAAGTAAAATTTGCATATTTTTTACTGGAAAGATGACCATGACTGACGAACAGGTGAGAGTGGATAAGTGGCTCTGGGCCGCACGTTTCTTCAAAACAAGGGGCTTGGCTTCCAAGGCTGTGAGCGGAGGCAAGGTCTTTCTCAACGGTCAGCGGTGCAAACCCGCAAAAGCTGTCAATCCCGACGATATACTTATCATTCATAAGGGCGAAATGGAACAGACCGTTGTCGTGCTCGCTCTTTCCAGTAAACGCGGACCGGCAACTGTAGCCAGGACCCTCTATCAGGAATCTGAGGAGTCCATTGAAAACCGGGAAGAACAGCGTAAGTTACGATCTCTCTTCCATGCAGGGCAGGGCATGCCGGCAAAACGACCTGGAAAACGAGATCGACGTAAGATTAGAGAATTTATTCGTAAAGATAAATAACTCAATTTTCTGAGTTGTTGTTTACTGTGTAATCACAGGATGTTGGGACACATTTAATTGGTATGAATCGTCATGCTGGGCTCGAAGTCTACGCTTATCTGACCCGTATCCAGGAAGCTGAAACATTGACTGGATTCCGGTTCTCCGCTTCGCTACGGCCGGAATGACGCTTTTGGGGTGCCTGCATTTTTTTTATTTCATGCAGTTATCGTAACTCAGAAACTTGAACAAATAACATCAAAAGATAGAGAGGAAATATTATGAGCAAAATCGAAAGAGCACTGATCAGCCTTACTGACAAATCCGGTATTGAAGGCTTTGCCAAAGAGCTTGTAGACCTGGGAGTGGAAATTCTTTCCACTGGCGGGACTGCCAAAGTAATGCGTGAGGCAGGCCTTGATGTTATGGATGTTTCCGAGTTCACCGGATTCCCTGAAATGCTTGACGGTCGGGTAAAGACCCTGCATCCCAAGGTTCATGGCGGTATTCTCAACCAGAGAGCAAACGCTGAGCACCAAAAGCAGTGTGCTGAACACGGGCTGAAAAACATCGATCTTGTTGCAGTAAACCTTTATGCCTTTGAAAAGACCGTAGCAGATCCCAACTGCAGCCTGGGCGATGCCATTGAAAACATTGATATCGGCGGCCCGACCCTGCTTCGTGCCTCAGCCAAAAATTTCCAAGATGTCACTGTGATCGTTGATCCGGCCGATTATCCGCAAGTCCTGAAAGAGATGAAGGAAACCGGCAACACCACCCTGAAGACCCGGTTCCGTCTGGCAGCCAAAGTCTTTGCCCTGACCTCCTCCTATGATACCACCATCTCTAACTGGCTTGAGAAGGTAGATATTGAATCAAACGACTACTTCAAATAGAAGAAGGTGAAAATATGTTAAAGATGGCAGTGCTGCTTTCCGGCAGCGGAAGAACGCTTGATAATTTCCACGAAAGAATCCAGAACTCCAGTCTGCATGCCGAAGTGCAGGTGGTGATCTCCAACGTTGCTGATGCGTTGGGATTAACCAAGGCCAGGAATTACGGCTATCCTGCCTTTCATGCAAGCACCAATGAAGAAATCAATACCATTCTCAAGGATTATGATATCGATGTTATTGCCCTTGCCGGTTATTTGAAACTCTATCACCCGCCATCTGAACTGGCCCGTTCGGTCATCAATATTCATCCCTCCCTGATCCCCTCGTTCTGCGGCGATGGCTTTTATGGTTCCAGGGTGCATAAGGCTCTGAAAAAAAGGGGTTGTCTGGTGAGCGGTTGTACCGTGCATTTTGCCAATGAAGTGTACGACGAAGGTCCCATCATTTATCAGAAGAGTGTGGATCTCGACTATGATGATTCCCCTGATGATATTGCTGCCAAGGTCTTTGACGCTGAGTGCGAGGCCTTTCCCGAGGCCCTGAACCGGGTCGATGCAAAGGGAATTGATTTCTTTTGGAACAGGGTCTAGGGGTAACCATGGAAAGCAGAACATTACTCAGCGCAGGTGACCTTTCCCTTGCCGTGAACAGGACCAGCCTGCAGATCCTTGAGAGGAATCACCATATTGAAAACCTGGCCATTGTCGGTATTCATACCTGCGGCGTCTTTCTTGCCCAGCGCATCAGAGCGATCATACAGGATCAGACAGGGCGGCAGCTTCCCTATGGCAGCCTTGATATCAACCTCTATCGTGATGACTGGAGTCTCATCACCCAGAATCCTGTGGTCAAAACCACTGATATTGGATTCACTGTGGAAGGGAAGGATGTGATTCTTGTGGATGATGTCCTGTTTACCGGCCGTACCATACGGGCAGCCATGGACGCCTTAATGGATTATGGACGTCCCCATTCCATTCAACTGGCAGTACTCGTGGACAGGGGAGGGCGGGAACTGCCCATCCAGGCCGATTATGTAGGCGTGCGGACCACAGTCCGGCCCGATGAGCGGATTCAGGTTATCCTTGAAGAACATGGCGGGCGGGACGAAGTTGTCCTGAAAAATAAGAGTTGAGCTTTTATCCTTCTTCCCCCCCGACAAGCATGGAACTTCTGGCGCCAGCCGGAAACACTGAAAATTTCCTTGCTGCCATTGACGCTGGAGCAGATGCCGTCTATGTCGGAGCCCCTGGATTCAACGCCAGAAACCTGGCTCGGGATCTGCGCCTGGAAGAGATTCTGGCAATGGTTCGCCACTGTCACGGACTTGGCAAAAAAATCTATCTTGCAGCCAACAGCCTGGTTCGAGAGCGGGATCTCCCACAAACCCTGGAAACGCTGTCCCTCCTGGAAGATATGGAAACTGACGGCCTCATCGTCCAGGACCTTGGTCTGGTCAGGCTGATAAGAGAGTACTTTCCCTCCATCCCGCTTCATGCCTCTACTCTCCTTTCCGCAAACAATTCAGAATCGCTGCACGGCTTTCAGGAAATGGGTTTTGAAAGGGTTGTCCTGGCAAGAGAATTGACCCTGAAGGAGATCAGCAGTCTCTGTGCTAAAACAGATGTCGAGATCGAGGTCTTTGTCCATGGGGCCATGTGTTTTTCCTACTCTGGTCTCTGTCTCTTCTCTTCTTTTCTTGGCGGCAAAAGCGGCCTGCGCGGCAAATGCGTCCAGCCCTGCCGCCGCCATTACAGCTGGAGTCCGCAAAAGGGCGGTAAGCCTGCAACTCACAAACATAAGTCAAAAACAGGGAAGGGTCAGTACCTTTTTTCCATGAACGACCTCTCCGCGCTTGAGGCTGTCCCCAGCCTTCAGGAAGCAGGGGTCACCTCTTTGAAGATAGAAGGCCGCCTTCGGTCAGCCCATTATGTTTCTCATATTGTCCAGGCATATCGTTTGGTTATGGATGCCTCGCCTGAAACCTTTCCCCAGGCCTTGAAAAAGGCAGAAATTCTCAGTAACAGGGCCATGGGACGCAAGACCTCAAGCGGTTATTATTTCTCTCCCCAGCCTGCAGACGCCATTACCCCGCATCATTCCGGAAATATGGGGGATTACCTTGGAAGACTGGGTGCGGTAAAGCCCTATGAAAACAAGCTTTACGCAAGGCTCACCCTGAAAGAGGAACTGCAGGCAGGAGACAGGCTGCGACTGCATGCTGAACCTTCTGGAGAACGTCTTGCCTTCAGCCTGAGAGAATTGCGCAGCGGAAACAAGCAGGTGGCAGCAGCGGCTGCCGGAGACAAGGTCCAGGTGCTGGTGCCTGAATGGGAGTTTTACTCGAGCTCCAAACGAATTGATGTGTATCGGGTAGACGTTAAAAAAGATGCTGCTTCAACCCCTCGTTCTTTACCGGACATGAAGGCCTCTGCTGCACTGCTCGAGCAATTCCGTGAGAAGAACAGCTCCCGTGTTCAGTTAATAGAAGGAGAAATCTTTCCGCCACAGGAAGATGCAGCTATATCGACTCTACATGAGGCACGAGCGAAAGGAGTTCCCAGGGGAAAACCCCAGGAAAGAAGAATCAAATTGCCTCTGGAAAGCTGGCTGCGCCTGGACTCCGCAAGGAGTTTGCTCGGCAAGCTGCCCTTTAATCCGGACCGATATCTCCTGACCATAAACAAATCAAACCTGAGCCAGACCGGTCAGCTTAAACGTTACTTAGGGAAACGAAGCCGTGATCTCACCTGGTGCCTGCCTCCCATCCTCTTTGAAGGAGAACTGCCAAGGATCAGAAAGCAGATTCAGCAGCTTATCCGGTCAGGATTCAGGAGTTTTCAGCTGGGCCACATCAGCCAGTTTGTCTTCTTTTCCAAAGAGCGCGTGCATCTCTCCTGTGACTATACAGTGAATCTCCTCAACAGCCAGGCAGCAGCCATGGTGGAAGAGGGAGGGGTTGAGGCGGCACAGCTCTCCATTGAGAGTGACAAAAGAAGTATAACTGAAGTTATTGCTGACTGTCGCCACAATAACTCCAATCTTCGTCTGGGCCTAACGGTTTACGGGGCACCGGCCCTGTTTACAGCCAGGCTCGATCCCGACCATTTTCAATATAACAAGACACTGAACAGTCCGCGCAATGAACAGTTTTTCCTCTTGAAAAAAGAAAATGTCACTGCCACTGTCCCTGTGCGTCCTTTCTCACTTCTTCCCTATCTGCACGAGTTAAAGGGACTGGGACTCGATTATGTGGTTATCGATATGAGCAATATTCCTGTAGGGAAAAAAGAGATGGAGGAGCTGGCTGGAAGACTCAGCGGCAAGGGAAGATATTCCAAGTTGCCGACCTTTAATTACCTGGGTGTGCTGGAATAACCCTTAAGGCCACCTTAAGGGAAACATTGACAAATCCTGTCAATACGTTGCCTTGTTAGAGGATCGTTTTTTGTCCGACGATCCTTTTCTCCCTCTCAGTTTGTATTCCGCTCACGCGTCTCATCAAGGCGGCGCATGCCTTCCATGAGGAGTTTCATGAAATATCCGATTTCTGGAACCTCAAAGTCTTCAGGCGGGATGCCGGGCGTGAACCGGAAGCGTCCGTCCTGTTCCTTCAGAAGTTCATAAAAGGCTGCCTCTCCCTCGTGTTCATTATACTTGGCCTTGATCAGCGATCCTTGGCGGAATGAGAAACGGGCCGTGCCTTTCAGCAGTTCACTGATGGTGAGTATTCCTGTTTTTTTGTTCATGTTCAGAGTCTGAAACAGGGCCTCAGCAGGAATTTCTGCCAGATTTCCGACCATACCTGAAGAAAGATCTTCGGCGCGAATAATATTGGACTTGGTCAACCTTTTGGCCATCAGTCTGGTGAAATACAGCTGCATCGACGGGTATTGCTGCAGGATCTTCTGGAAATTTTTTCTATCGATATAGAGGATGGAGGTAGGTTCTTTGACTTGAATGGTTGCCCCGATGGGGTCGTTACAGATGAGACTCATTTCTCCGAACACATCACCTTTTTTCAGGGTGGTAATGGTCATTCCACGTTCATTGATGACGTTGACACTGCCAGTGATGATGATATAAAAATTTCCGCCTGGATCACCCTTGCGGATAACAATATCGCCCTTGTCAAATTTGTTCAGCTTGAAAAACTGGATGACCTGTTCCAGATTGGTATCGTCAATATTCTTGAAAAAGGCAAAGTCGGAAAGCAGGTGGAGCATGGAGGCCAGTTCGTTGGCATAGGTCTCGTTGCCTTCGCTTTCTATGAGATTGACCTCTCCAGTGTTTTCAAGCCGGAGAGAGCCTGTACAGCCACTACAGCTGATCAGGCAAACAGGGATTTTGTCGGCCCGCTCGTATTGGATGATGATTTTTGTCAGGTCTCCGTTGAGAATTTTACACTTCTCCTTATCCTTGGGCGAATGGACGATGGCGGTGGTGATAAAGGTGTTCTCGTCCTCTGAGGTCATGGAGATAGTTATCCCGGCAATGGTAAAAGTATCCCCGAAGGAGTAGAGAGGACAATTTTTCGTTTCGGTGACGTTGAAGATAGTTTTTGGAAAACCCATATTTGAACCATGCATAGATAAAGGATTTAGAGGGAAAAACATTTGAAAATCTAATGCATAAGATATCTCGGTGTTGAGTGACAAGTCAAACAGAAAGTGCTTCCTCCTCTATTTCTCAAGAAGGTGAAATAACTGTTGACTTTAGTGGAACATCATATTAAAAATAACTCCTTTGTTTCCTGGTCATTGCAAGACGATCAGGCTCTTTTGAACACTTCTCCGGTCTTCATGGCCGGTTATGAATATGTTAGCGTAAACTACAGGAGAAATTCGTGGCTAATCATAAATCCGCTGAGAAAAGAAATCGTCAATCCCAGGTCCGTCGCCTGAGAAACCGTACCAACACCACCCGTATGAAAAATGTCATGAAGGACGTAGATGCTGCCATTGCAGCAGGCTCTCAAGAAGATGCACAGGCAGCTCTTCAAGTTGCTGTCCCGGTTATTGCCAGGACTGCATCCAAAGGAACTATCCATAAGAAGAACGCTTCCCGCAAGGTTTCCCGCCTGACAAAACGCGTCAATAAGATGCAGGCCTCTGCCTGAACCGTTTTTACAGACAGCGGGGCAGCCGCAATTTCTGAATGCTTGACCAAGGGCCATAAAGTCTAATGACTTTATGGCCCTTTTTTGTTTCACTCACAGGGAAAAGATATTTTTTTCACTCTTTTATGGTAAGGTAGTTGTAACTTATTCAGGGAAAAAGTGGAATATTGGGAATTGTATTCACTTCTCCCGCCAATAAACAATTCATCTCTGTACCTCATCTATTCATGTCATCATTAACACATCTTCCCGATTACCAGACGTTCCTGGATACCAGGGAAACGGCAGGACTGGTTCCAGTCTATCGCACTATCGTTGCAGACCTGGATACCCCTCTCACACTTTTGGCCAAAATTGATGGTGAAGAGAATCATATCTTTCTTTTTGAAAGTATGGAAGGAGGGGAAAAGTGGGGCAGATATTCCTTTATTGGGTTTGATCCGCTGCTCACCTTTTCTTCTAAAGACTCCAGCATCGATATCCATTCATTTTCAGGGAGTCTTTCTGATCATGTCAAAATGAAGGGCAAGCCGCTGCAGGCTTTACAAAAAATCTTAGAAGATTTTAAAGCTGCAGAAAACCATGATCTGCCCCGTTTCTGCGGGGGCGCTGTCGGGTTTCTTGGTTACGATATGGTCCGTTTCATGGAAGAGCTGCCCAGTGACCTGCCTGAACTGGACTTTCCTGATTGCTCTTTCATGATCCCCAGGGTTGTCTTGATTCATGACAGCTTCAAACAAAGCGTGACCGTGGTCTGCTGGGTGGCATCCGAAGAAAACGACAACAGCCGTGTCGCCTACGAGGCAGCCACAAAAAAGATTGACTCTGTGGTATCACTCCTCCGAGCGCCTGTTCCTCCCTCTTTCCTCGACTCAAGCAACAGAGGCAGCAGGAAACCACACCAGTTTCGTTCTAACATGGATGAGCAGCAATTTCACTCTATGGTGGAACGGGCCAGAGAATATATTAAGGCGGGCGATATTATCCAGGTGGTCCTGTCCCAGCGTTTTCATACGGAAACAGACATTGCCCCTCTGGTCCTCTACCGCGCCCTGCGCCATATCAACCCCAGTCCTTACCTCTTTTTTCTAAGACTTGGAGACCTGATCCAGATCGGCTCCTCGCCGGAGATCCTGGTACGCAAGGAAGACGAGGCCATTGAACTCCGCCCCATTGCCGGGACCCGGGTGCGTGGGAAGACTGAGGAAGAAGATAAGGGTCTTGAGCTGGAGCTGCTTGCAGACCCCAAAGAACGCGCAGAACACCTCATGCTTGTGGATCTTGGCCGCAACGATGTGGGCAGGGTCGCCCGCGACGGATCCGTGGAAGTGACAGACCTCCTGGTCGTAGAACGTTACAGTCATGTAATGCACATTGTTTCAGGTGTGCATGGGACAATAGCTGAGGGAAAAGACCAGTTCGATGTGATGAATGCCTGTTTTCCCGCAGGAACTGTGAGCGGTGCCCCTAAAATCAGGGCCATGGAGATCATTGACGAGCTCGAACCTGCCAGGCGCGGCCCCTATGCAGGAGCGGTTGGCTATTTCGGTTTTTCAGGAAACATGGATTTCTGTATTACCATCAGGACCTTTGTCATGCAGGGCAAGGATCTCTGGGTTCAGGCAGGCGCCGGGATTGTCTTTGACTCTGAGCCGCAAAAGGAATATGAAGAAACCATTAATAAATCCATGGGCTTGCGACGAGCAGTCGAACTTGCAGCAAAGGGGTTTTAAGCTATGCTTGTCATCATAGATAACTACGATTCTTTTACCTACAATATCGTGCAGACCATTGCCGGCAATCTGCAAAAAGATGGCTTACAGAGAGATATTCGTGTCTTTCGTAATGACAAGATCAGCATCAAGGAAATTGCTGATCTTGGACCTGAGCGAATTCTTATTTCTCCAGGCCCCTGCACCCCTGCCCAGGCAGGAATCTCCATAGACACCATCCGTCATTTCAGCGGCAAGATACCACTTCTTGGTGTCTGTCTCGGTCATCAGTCCATTGGCGAGGCCTTTGGGGGTGTTGTGATCCGCGCTTCCCGGATCATGCACGGCAAGACTTCACCCATTTACCATGATAATAAAGGTGTGTTTGAAGGGCTGCCCAATCCGTTTGACGGTATGCGCTACCATTCGCTTATTGTTGAGAAAACAAGCCTTCCTGACTGTTTAGAGGTCAGCGCCTGGACTGAAGAAGGGGAAATCATGGGGCTGCGGCACAAGAAGATGGACGTCGAAGGGGTACAATTCCATCCGGAATCGATCATGACTCCTGCAGGAATCACTCTCTTGAAAAACTTTATGGGCAAAGAGTGATGGCGTCGTATTTATACCTTTTTTAGGTGAAAACTCTTCATCTGCTTCGTTGCTGTGAATTTTCTATTATTTCAACGTACCCTAGTACGCCGAAATAATAGAAAATTCACGCGCCTCGCATATGAAGTTTTTTACTTACCCATCGATAATTTTTAGTTTTTACGAGATTATCAACACTACATAAGAAAAATAGGGAACAAATATGGATATTAAGCAAGCGATTGCCAAAGTTGTCCTGCGTCAGGATCTGAGTGAAGAGGAGATGGTTGGGGTGATGAACGAGATCATGGGAGGGGAGGCGACTCCTGCCCAGATCGGATCTTTTATCACTGGCCTGCGGATGAAGGGAGAGACGGTGGAAGAAATCACCGGTGCGGTCCGTGTCATGCGTGAAAAGGCGACTCCCATTGCCTCCGGGGTCAATGTGGGGCAGGGAGATGTCCTTGTGGACACCTGCGGTACCGGGGGAGACGGTTCCGGAACCTTTAATGTGTCAACCACCACTGCCTTTGTAGTGGCAGGGGCCGGGCTTCCTGTGGCCAAACATGGCAACAGGTCCATATCCAGTCACTGCGGCAGCGCCGATGTCCTTGAAGCTGCAGGCGTTTCCCTGGATCTCAGTCCGGAACAGGTAGGGAAGTGCATTCAGGAAATCGGAATAGGCTTTCTCTTTGCTCCAGCTCTGCACGGTGCCATGAAGCATGCCATTGGTCCAAGGCGGGAACTGGGGATCCGCACCATTTTTAATATTTTGGGACCGCTGACTAATCCAGCAGGGGCCAATGTTCAAATCCTTGGTGTCTTTGACCGTGAACTGATCGAACCCCTGGCCCAGGTCCTTGGAAAGCTTGGATCAAAAAGGGCGCTGGTGGTCCATGGTGAGGGCAACCTGGATGAGCTTACTGTTACCGGTATCACTCATGTTGCAGACCTGCACAATGGTCAGGTTACTACGTATAGTGTCAGCCCTGAAGAGGTTGGCCTCTCCATGGCCAACCTGGATGATCTGCGCGGTGGAACAACGGCTGAGGAATCTGCCTCCCAGCTGCGAGCAGTGCTGGGGGGGGAGAAGGGAGCAAAACGAGACATGGTCCTTCTCAACAGCGGAGCAGCACTTATGGCAGCCGGGCTCTGTGATGATCTCAAAGCAGGTATCACCCGAGCAGCAGAGGTGATTGACTCAGGCAGGGCCCTGGAGAAACTGGACCTCCTGGTGGCCTTTTCCAACAAGAAATAAAGGTTCATCCATTCCCTTAACTTTATATCCTAACTGATTGACATGGCGCATATCCTTGATATAATTGTTGCAAGAAAAAAAGAGGAGGTCGAGATCCTTCGAAGGGAAGGAGTGCGTATTCCAGCCCCTTTTGATGAGAAAGAGATCCCTTTGGTGCGCGGCTTTCGTCAGGCCCTGATCGACTACCCCGGTGTCGCCATCATCGCTGAGGCGAAAAAGGCCTCCCCATCAAAGGGATTGATATGCCCTGACTTTGATCCAGTGGCGATTGCTGCCAACTATGAACGTAACGGCGCCCAGGCCATCTCTGTGTTGACCGACGTGGATTTTTTTCAGGGCTCGCTGCTCTACCTTCTCCAGGTACGAGAAACCGTGAGCATCCCTGTCCTGCGCAAGGAATTTATCATCGATCCCCTGCAGATTGAAGAGGCCCACGTCTGTGGAGCAGATGCTATCCTGCTCATGGCCTCCATCCTTGATGCGTTTCAGTTGAAAGATTTTCAGCAGCATGCTGCAGAATATTCCATTGATTGCCTGGTGGAGGTCCATGACGAAGAAGAATTAGAGACGGTTCTGCAAACCGGAGCCTCGCTTATCGGGATTAACAATCGCAATCTTAAAGATTTTTCCATGGACACCGAGACAACTTTTCGTCTGAAAAAACTGATCCCGGAGCACATTGCCGTGGTTGGAGAATCAGGCCTGAAAACCCGGGAGGA
>DAOVAI010000061.1 GCA_030671085.1 Pseudomonadota bacterium
CACTGCCGCTGATAGACCGTACAAGAGTGGAAAGAAATTATCTGAATCCATACGGATCATGGAAAAAATGGCTGAGAATCGCCATCTTGATGAGAATCTCTGTGATTTTCTGGTTGAAAGTGGGGTGGCCGGTGAATATGCAGCACTCTACCTGGAAGAAAAACAGAAAGACAGCTACTGCTGGAAAGGAAAAGAGTATAGCCCCTGAGGCAGGTCAGGGACTGTGTATCCTGGTGCCCACCGGTGCAAAACAAAATCTGGATCCAAATAGCTGGGCAAGGCGGGCCCCTCGGTCAAGACCGGTACAGTGACTGGCTGCAAGACATTGGATATCAAAGGCGTGCAGGGCTTCCACCGTTGCATCAAACTGTTTGTCGCTGGCAAAGCCGAGATGGGTGCCTCCGATAACAGTATGTATCGGGCGATTCGGCAGCTGTTGGCGGATATGGTGGAGGATATTGATGAGACCTGCATGGGCACAGCCGAGGATGAGGATCAGTCCCTGTGCGCTGTCTATAATCAGTGTCTGGTCGTCTGTCAGCGGGTCCTGCCGGAGTTTTCCTGCCTCATCTGTTCGCACCAGCCGGGGATCCGGTTTTTCAAATGAGCTGCTGCGAGGAACTTCACCGCTTAAATAGATTTCTTCACCAATGCTGCAAAAGTTTTGGTTGAAACAGAATCGTGCCCCAAGGGATTCAAGGTAACTCTGTTTATGCCGGATGCCGATTTCTCTGGCCTTGCCCTTGTACCTATGGTAGCGGTCACCAAAACCATCCGCGTGAATATGAACATCTCTCTTTCCAGTCCGCTGCAGAACCAGGGGCAGACCTGAACAGTGGTCGTAGTGACCGTGACTGAGAACGATTTTGTCCACCTTTGTCAGGTCAAAACCCAGAAGGTCGCAGTTGTTGACAATACCCAAGCCCTGTCCGGTATCAAAGAGGATACGTGTGGATGGAGTTGTCAATCCCACTGCCCAGCCATGTTCTCCAATGAGCCCAGTGGGCCCTGCCACACTGTTTTCACAGAGAACCGTTATTTCAATATTTTTTTGCTGCAACACGTTGCCTCTTTTGATTTGATATGAAGCTGTTCTGTTCTGTCTGATATCTTTTTCCTCTCCTGCGGGGCCACAGCTGGGAGAGCAGCATTCCAGCCAGCATCAGGGAGCAGCCAAACAGTCCTTTGGAGGAGAGCGTTTCTCCCAAAAAAAACCATCCTCCGATGAGGGCAAAGACCGATTCCAGGCTGAGGATGATGGCGGCGTGAGCAGGGTGGGCTTTTTGCTGGGCCACTACCTGTAAGGTGTAGGCAATACCCACGGAAATTACTCCTGCGTACAGGATGGGGAGCAGTGCTGCCATGATACCACTGCTGCTGATTGTCTCCCATTGCAGGGCGGCAAGCCAGCTGAAGAGTGCACAGAAGAGGAATTGATAGAGGGAGAGGAGCAGAGAGTCATAGCGGCGAGTGAACCAGGAAATCATCTGTACATGAATGGCCCAGAACAGGGCACTGATGAGTACCAGCAAGTCGCCTCGTGAGATGTTGAAGCCATCGGTGATGCTTAAGAAATACATTCCGATTACAGCAAGAAAGGTCCCAAGCCAGGTACCCGCCCCTGTTTTCTGCTTCCAGATGAGTCCCAGTAAGGGAACGAAAATCACATAGAGTCCGGTAATAAATCCGGCCTTGCCTGCTGTTGTATACACGATCCCTATCTGCTGAAGGGATGAGCCGACAAAGAGGGTCACACCCAGGCAAAGACCTCCCAACAGTCCAAAACCGCTGACAAGTGGAGGACGTTGGGTGGCCGGCTTTCTCCACCGGGAGAGCATGAATACCGGAAGCAGAGAGACAGCTCCAACTGCAAAACGCATTGCATTAAAGGTGAAAGGCGAGACATGCTCCATGCCCAGGCGCTGGGCAACAAAGGCAAAGCCCCAGATTATGGCTGTTGTGAGCAGCAGCAGATTTGCCTGCCAGCTGGTTGTGTGCATTTTGGCGAACCCGTTAATTTAAAATCTTTTTTTTCACACAGGTTGGATTGTACCCAGACACTAGATAGCCAGGGGCATAAAAGGTCACGAAATCCAACCTACCGTCTCTGTCTTCTACGGTAAAGCCCTTTTCATCATTAAAAGAAACTGGTAATGTTGATGGCGTCGTAAAAAACTCTCCATCTGCTTCGTTGCTGCAAAATTTATATCATCACGACGTACTCTAGTACGCCGAAATTATATAAATTTTACGCGCCTCGCATATGAATCTTTTTACTTAGCCATCGGTAACTTTGACTTTTAATGAGATTATCAATATTAGCTCCTTGGAAAAAAGAGTTTCGCAATACTCAATTATCCCTTCTCAAGGCACCCTCAACTCTGCACTCATAATATGAAATTGCTGTGGCGTATTCCCGATTTTCTCGACCTTGAATATTTTTTTATTCAGGATAGAGATCTGGCAGAAAAGAAAAGCGAGAGTGTGCTGCGGGATCGGGACCGAACCCTGTACCTGGAGGAGATTGAGGCGGATGCGGCAGGATCGGAACCTGATCGGGAGTGGCTGATCTATCGCTGGCTGCAGGCACGGCGAAGCCGGGAGAGCCAGGACCCATCCGGACATGCACTGCTGCCGGGGCGAATGTGGTATGAACTGTATGGTCTCTTCTGGTCTCTCTTTTCTTTTCTGGCTATGGCTGCAGGTGCCGGCATTGCTTACTCCTTTCTCAGCTATTCTGGAAAACAGCCGGTCAATGTTTCCCTCTTTTTTCTTGTCTTTGTCGGGTTCCAGTCTCTATTCCTTTTCTTGCTTCTGTTTGGGTTTCTCTACCGCAGAGTGCGGGGTCAGGACCTGCGCGCATCGCTTCTTCTGTCTCTGGTGAACAAGGGCTTGAATCGTTTTCTTTTTAAGGTCAGAAGGTATGGCCTGGACAGTATGGAGTCCAGTAAAAGGGCCCAGTTTGCTGCGGCCCTGGCTGCAGTGCGGGCCAGGGGCAAGGGCTATGGCGCACTTTTTTTCTGGCCCCTGTTTTTGCTCTTTCAGCTCTTTGGTATTGCCTTTAACTTCGGTGTCCTGGGCTCTATTTTGGTCAAGGTGGCAACCACGGACCTGGCATTTGGCTGGCAGTCTACCATTCAGCTTTCGTCGCAGTTCGTCTCCAGCCTCGTCCAGTGGGTGGCCCTGCCCTGGTCCTGGCTGCTTGGCTCCACAAGCTATCCTAGCCTGGCTCAGATCGAGGGCAGCCGGATGATCCTCAAGGAAGGGATGTATCACCTGGCAAGTGAGGATCTCACCTCCTGGTGGCCCTTTCTCTGCCTGGCGATCTGCTGCTATTGTCTTCTGCCCCGGATTCTGCTCTTTGCGGCTGGTACGGTGGGCCGCAAGCATGCTCTGGCACGCATCTCCTTTCATCGTGCAGATCATAATCAGCTCATGCACCGTCTCCTCACTCCTCGTCTGGAGACAAGGACTCCTGATACGGAGCAAGCCCCAAGCCCTGCAAAACCAGCATCTGCCCCGAGAGAGAGCATAATGGTCGAGGAGGAACTGGGAAAAGTGGTAGGGGGACTGCCAGCAGTAAACGGGAGCCTGGTAGCCCTTATTCCTGATGAGCTGTATGATGACTGCGATTTGCAGCAGTTGGAGCAGCTCTGTCAGCAAACATTTGGTTATGGAGTGGGTGAGAGGGTCCGCATTAATGAGGAGTACAGTGACAACAGTGCAATGTATGCGCGTCTGCAAAAGAGTGGTGTCGGCTGTCCTCCCCTGCTTATCCTGCAGGAGGCCTGGCAGCCGCCCATTCAGGAGATGCTGAGATTTCTGCACGAACTCCGTCAGACCTGTGATGAGGAGACCCATATTATTGTGGCCCTGGTGGGCAAGCCCCGGCCGGAAACAATTTTTACAGGAGTCAGCAGCATTGACCTGCAGATTTGGAAGCAGAAGCTTATAACGCTGGCCGATCCCTGTTTGCAGGTAACTCCCTTGAAGGATGAGCGATGAAGCAAAGAGTCCCTGAGTTTGCCGTGGTTGGCCACCCTAACGAGGGCAAGTCATCGGTGCTTTCCACCCTTGCCGAAGATGATTCCGTGCGCATCAGCCCCATGCCCGGGGAGACCAGAGAGTGTCAGACCTTTCCTGTCTCCATTGATGGTCGGGAGGTAATTCGTTTTATCGACACTCCCGGGTTTCAAAATCCGCGGAAAACCCTGCAATGGATGCAGGATTACAAGGGGAGTGATGACACCCTGATCCAGGATTTTGTCGATTCCCATAAAAATGATCCGGATTTCCAAGATGACTGCCAGCTGCTTCAGCCCCTGTTGCGGGGTGCCGGGGTGATTTTTGTGGTGGATGGTTCCCGGCCGCTGCGTAACATGGACAAGGCCGAGATGGAGATCCTCAGGCTCACCGGTTGTCCGCGTATGGCCATCATCAACTGCAAGGAGGAAGAGACGGCCTGGCTGGCCAGGTGGCAGTCTGAATTCAGGAAGCATTTTAACTCGATACGGCTCTTCAACTCCTGTCAGGCAACCTACCGGGAGCGCATTGAGCTCCTGGAGAGCCTGAAATCCATTGACCAGGAACTGCAGCCCATACTGGACCAGGTGGTGACAGCCTTCCAGCAGGACTGGCAGGAGCGCAACAACCAGGTGGCTGAACTGCTCCTTGATCTCCTTGAGCAGGGGCTGGGCTACAGCAAATCTGTTGCTGTGAAACCGGGCGCAGACGAAGAAACACTCAAGGCCAAGCTGCACCGGGAATACGATGCGTTCCTCCGCACACGGGAAACGAAGTGCCGCAAAGAGATGCGAGTCCTGTACAAGCACAACATCTTTGACTGCGAAATGCCTGCCCAGTCCATACTCCAGGAAGACCTTTTCTCAAAAAAAACCTGGGAGTTCTTGGGCCTCAGCTCTTCCCAGCTCATTATGGCCGGGGCCCTCAGCGGGGCAGCTCTGGGAGCCGGGGTGGATGTGGCTGCGGCAGGTCTCTCTTTTGGTGTTTTTTCAACTCTGGGCGGCCTGATTGGGGCAGCAGGTACAGCACTGAAGGGCAAGAAGTTCCTCTCCGGGGTCAAGCTTCTTGGTATGCGCCTGGATAAGCAGCAGCTGCAGGTGGGGCCGGTGAAAAATATCCAGCTCCTCTTTGTCCTCCTTGATCGTCAGCTTCTCTTTTACAGCCATATCATCAACTGGGCCCATGGACGCAGGGATTATGACAGGCAGGCGTCAAAAGGAGAAACCCTGCCAGCCAGGGTCGGCTATACTACGGAGTGGGACAGACAGAAACGTGGCATCTGTGAACAATTTTTTGCGTCTCTCCAACAACATGGTGAATCGGATGCCCAAGACGTCCGTGAGCCCCTTGCCGAGTTGATCCGTCAAACCCTGCAGGAGATCTCTTCCGGGAGGCAGGTATAGATGGATATTGCAGGGCAGCTGCACACTGTTTTCGGCTTTTCCAGTTTTCGCAACAACCAGCAGGAGATCGTCGAGGCAATCCTGGCTGGCAGAGATGTCTTTGGGGTGATGCCCACTGGAGGCGGTAAATCGCTCTGTTACCAGCTGCCCGCCTCCCTCCTTCCAGGCGTCTGTATTGTCATCAGTCCCCTGATCTCGCTGATGAAGGATCAGGTGGACGGGGCAATTGCCATCGGCCTTGACGCAGCCTATCTCAACTCCACCCTGGCGCAGAGTGAGCAGCAGGAGGTCATGGCCCGGCTGCAAAAGGGTGAGTGCCAGCTCCTCTATATCTCTCCCGAGCGGCTGGCCCTGCCAGGTTTTCTCCAGCGTCTAAAACAGTCCCCCCTTTCCTTCCTGGCCGTGGACGAGGCGCACTGTATCTCGGAATGGGGGCATGACTTCAGGCCCGACTACATGGCCCTGTCCCGGATTCGGGAAGAGTTTCCCGACCTGCCCCTGGCTGCCTTTACTGCCACTGCCACCAGAAAGGTGGAGAGCGATATCATTCGTCGTCTCCATCTTGCAGACCCGTTAATGGTCCGCGCCTCTTTTGATCGTCCCAACCTCTTTTATCAGGTCCTGCCGCGAAGGCAGGTGAACAGACAGATTGAGGAGGCCATTAGTAAACACAAGGGAGAGGCCGGCATCGTCTACAGGCTCAGTCGTAAGGATGTGGAAAAGAGTGCCGCCTACCTCTCTGATCGAGGCATTGCGGCCCTGCCTTACCATGCCGGGCTTGATGCGGGAGAGCGACAGGCAAACCAGGAGGCCTTTAACCGCGACGATGTGCAGGTGATTGTGGCCACTGTGGCCTTTGGCATGGGGATAGACAAGTCTAATATTCGTTTTGTCATCCATGGTGATCTGCCCAAAAACATGGAGGGCTATTATCAGGAGACCGGTCGTGCCGGACGCGACAATGAACCGGCCCATTGTCTGCTCTTCTACAGCCCCTCTGATTTTTTTCGCCTCCGTTTCTTTATTGAAAAACAAGGCAAACAAGAGGATCGTGAAGCGGGCATGCGGCAGCTTTCCAGGATGCTCCAGTTTGCCGACCAGGCCAGGTGTAGGCGTAAAGCTGTCCTTGAATACTTTGATGAATCCTACCCTCAGGAGAACTGCGGGGGCTGTGATGTCTGTGTCCACGGTACAGAGGCAATCGATACCACCGTAGATGCCCAGAAGATCATGTCCGCCATCTACCGCACCGGCCAGCGTTTCGGAGCCAGTCATGTCGTTGATATTGTTTATGGGGCCAAAACGAAAAAGATTGCGGCCCTGGGCCATGACCGGATCAAGACATACGGCATTGGGCACAAGGAGGGGAAAGGGTATTGGCGAACGGTGATCGACGGGCTTCTTGCCCAGGGACTGCTTGCGGCAGACGGTGGAGAATTTCCCCTGCTGAAGATTACTGCACAAGGGGAAGAGATTCTCTTTGGCAGGAAGGATTTTATCCATCGCCGGGTGCTGCAGCCTCAAAAGGAGCTGCAGCAGGAAGTGCAGGGGAGAACAGACTACGACCGAGAGCTCTTCACTCAATTACAGACCTTACGTCGGGAGATGGCAGCCGCTGGCGGGGTTCCGCCCTTTGTCCTGTTTTCAGACCGCAGTCTTCATGAGATGTGCCGCACCTATCCGGAAAATGAGGCAGAGTTCCTGGCCATAAGCGGGGTGGGGAAGGTGAAGCTTCAGGAATATGGAGAGGCATTCCTCTCTGTGATCAGAGAGTATTTGCTGGAGCATCCGGAGATAGAGAAGGTTCGATCTCCAGTAGTGGAGCAGGAGAGAAAGAGAGGTCCTGCTCGCAAAGATTCATCCCTCAGCGACACCCTGAACGAGACTCTGACAATGGCAAAAGAAGGGATGGGGATTGAGGAGATTGCTGCCAGTCGAGGATTGAAATCAATGACCATTGCTACCCACCTGGAACAGCTCTTCGAGCGAGGAGAAAATGGTCTTGAAATATCCGACCTCATTGATCCCGACCTGCTCGAAGCGATCTCTAATCAATTCACAGTCCACGGCCCAATTCGCCTGAAACCCGTGGTCGAGGCCCTGGAGGGCCAGGTCGATTATAATCTGGCCCGCATCGTCCGTGGTTATCTGTCTGGAAAAAAATCAGTGAAGGAGGAGTTATGAAAGCCTGGAATCTGGATGAGCGCGAGGAGGAACTCGATGTCTTTTTTGGCACCATCAACCGGTATATCGGCTATTTTTCGCGAGATTCCCAGCGTCGAACCAGGAACGATGCCAGTGAAGAGTACCCCTTTGTGGCCATGGATACCCGCCAGGCCTATGAGCAGCTGAAGCTGGCCAAAGAGTACCTGGTTCAGGAAGGACGATTCCAACCAGGTCTGCGTTTTATTGATATCGGCTGCGGCATCGGCAATGTCATGCTCCTTGCCGAACTCATGGACTTTGAGGTCTTTGGCATTGAAAAGGATGAGGTGCCCTTTCAGACGGCCTGTCAGCTGCTGGGAGAAGATCTGGTTGCTCAGTATGACATCTGGGATTTTGACAGGTACCATGAGTTTGACCTGATCTACTATTTTCGTCCCTTCCCAGGCAGGGAGACGCAGACCCGTTTTGAAAAAATGGTGGAAGATGAACTGAAACCGGGCGGTATTCTCATCGCCAACCGCAAAATGGGTGAGGAGATTGATGACGATCCACGCTTTACCCGATTGTCGGAACGATGGCCGGTATGGGTGAAGGACAAAGGGTGACAAAGGGGTTCGCCCACATTTGATTTGAAAATAATTTTTGCACGGCGGGAGCTTGAGCAACTGCACTCAGCCCTGGAAAAATCAGGGGCCACAAGCGTGCTCATTACCCACATACTCAGCGAGACAACGATGACAACTAACTATGCGCCTATGGAGGATTATGCTGTTTAGGGAGGGTACTGGGATTCAGCCACCGGGTATCATAGCTATGTGTATCACCAGGTCTGGGCACTTGGGGATCGTATGGAAAAACGCTTGGAACGGATGGAGGTAACCCTTTTTGATGGGGACGGCGGAAAACCTGTCTGGTCTGTCAGATCAGAGAGTGTGAATCTGGAAGACAGGTTGCGGATAGATGATGAAGAGCTGGAAAATCTCTTTATTGCTGATCTGCGGAAGAGAAAAATTCTATAAGTTTTCTTTGCATTCACCTGAATCGAGAAAAAATGCTAACAGTGTAACAATGCTGCGACAATGGACATGGATAGCGATTTTCTGCATCGTTCTTTTTTGGTCGGGCATCCAGCCCAAGGATTACCTGACCTGGCTGCTTGAGGTACTGCCTGCCCTGATTGCCTTCGTGCTCTTGGTCTGGACCAGGCGCAGCTTCCCGCTCACTCCCCTCGTCTATATTCTGATTCTGATCCACTGTGTCATCCTTATGGTCGGCGGCCATTACACCTATGCCGAGGTACCGCTGGGTGATTGGGTCTCCAACCTGTTTGACTGGCCGCGGAATAATTACGATAAACTCGGTCACCTGGCACAAGGCGTTATCCCGGCCATGATCGCCAGGGAGATCTTCATCCGCAAACAGGTGGTGGCAGGAAGGTGGTGGCGTGATTTCCTCATCTGTTGTTTCTGTCTGGCCTTTTCCGCCTTTTACGAGTTGATAGAGTGGTGGGTCGTACTGCTGAGCGGCAGCGATGCTGTGGCCTTTCTTGCTACCCAGGGGTATCAGTGGGATACCCAGTCGGACATGCTGTTTGCACTGCTCGGAGCCCTGCTGGCCCTGATCACGCTCAGCCGTCTGCATGACAGGCAGTTGAAGGATCTAATGATTCGGGAATAATACGAGGATGGAACGAGGGCCGGCAGTCTGCCTGATGGTCTGTAATTATTCAGGTGATCAGGCAAAAGGCTGAAGGCAGAAGGGAAGGGTCTTACCCTTAGCCTTCTGCCTCCAATCCCTCTACCTGCACAGTCAGCAAGAATTGTCTTTTCCTGCAAAAGGGAGAAAAGCTGACCTATTTGTTGTTTCCTTTGCCATTATTACTCTTGCTCTTGCCGTTGCTGCTCTTGCCGTTGCTGCTCTTGCTGTTGCCGCTGTTACCAGGACCACCACTGGAGTCGAGTCCGCCAGAGCCGTTACTGGTACCGCCGCTGTTGCCATTATTGCCTTTCACATTAGCGCTGTTTCCTTTGGTCTGTGCACCCTTGGCAAGTCCCAGACCTTTACTGGTGCTGGAACTTGTGCTGGTACTCAGGCCATGCCCTTTGGCCCATCCTCTTTGGGTGTCTCGTTTGGTGGCTGCAGCAATTTCAGCCTCTCCGTCAAGTTCAAGAGCGTCTCCGGAAAACTTATTTTTATATTGTTTTGCGTGGCCAAGTCCTAACAGACCGGGGTGTACACCGAGCTCATGGGCAATTTCTCCCCAACCCATCTCGTCAGCACGCATCTCCGCGATATCTGCACTCAATACACCGCTAAATTCGGCAACGGCATCGGCGTAGGCTTTTTCAGCATTATCCAGCGCCGCTTGAGCAGTAGCTATGTCGTCCGCCAACGCGTCCTCTTGAGCAGCAGTCAGGCCCTCTTGAGCAGTCAGGGCTTTTGTCAGATCAGCTAGGGCATCCTTGGCATCATCGACATCCTGTTGGGCATCAGCCGTGGCCTCATTGGGGGCTGCAGCAGCAGCAATAGCCAGATTTTCAGCATGGGCTGCCTGGGCAGGATTGCTGAATGTCGGGCTTTCACCACCCAGCTCTGCGGCTTCACTGACTGCCTGACCGTCATCAGCGGCCGTGGCATCACCAGTATCACCAGTATCGCCGGTATCGCCAGTATCGCCGGTATCACCAGTATCGCCGGTATCACCAGTATCGCCGGTATCGCCAGTATCGCCGGTATCACCAGTATCGCCGGTATCACCAGTATCGCCAGTATCGCCAGTATCACCAGTATCGCCGGTATCACCAGTATCGCCGGTATCGCCGGTATCACCAGTATCGCCGGTATCACCGGTATCGCCAGTGTCGCCGGTATCGCCAGCGCCTATCTGGCTGCCCCCAGCATCAGCAGCCTCAGCACAGAATGCGGTTTGTCCCTGTGACAAAATTAAAAGGCTGATTACCGTAAGATAAAGAAAAAATTTGTTCATATCCGTCTCTCCTTCTCTGTACCCATCTTGTTGCTGCCAAAGAGCAGAATCCCCTTTGTAAGCTGATAGGTGTTTGTATTTTCGGTTAAGGTTTCAGGCTCTCCGAACCAGCTTAACCGGATTCGGGTGTGTGCCTCTTTGCCTGCAATGACAAGAAGCTGTTTTTTCAGTTCCTGGGCCTGGGATTTTGCCAGTGCTAAATTTTTCTCTTGAAATGTGACAATGTTCAAGTCCAGGTTCGGGTTTTTCAGGAGCAAAAGAGCAAGGGTTCTGATCTCTTGCTCTCTCTCATTGGGAGTGTCGCTTTCTTCAAGGAGGGCTTGCTGGGAAAGAACAATTTTTCGGACACCCATCTGGTAGGAGCGGAAGCTGAAATCACCCAAGTTGTTGAGATGGGAAACAGCGCGCAAGGCCCATTTCCCAGAACGATGGTGGGTGAGGTACTGTTGCCAGGCTTGTATTTCTTTGTTCCGTTGGCCCTTTTTCTTGTATATCAAGCCTCTGTTATACAGTGCCGTTGCTTCCTGCGGGTTGAGAACCAGCACGGTGTCATACTGGGCCAGGGCAGCATCCAGTTCTCCGGAATCCAGGAAATTATGACCCAGGTTGAGAAGGAGAGGGAGGGAGTCGATGGCATGCGTCAATCCTCTCTGATAGCTGGCACGTTCCAACTGCAGATTGTCTGTGGCCTGGTAGGCCAATCCTTCATAATAGGCGTATTCTGGATTTTCCGGCGCAAGCCTGCCCGCCTCCTGGAGATAGGTCAGTGCCTCTTCCTTCTGCCCTGCTACCAGTAAGTGACGACCTTGAAGAAAGAGTGTTTGGCTATCCTGGCCGGTCTCAACAGACAGATGGTGTATTTCTTCGCTCTGTTGCAGGAAGGGTGTGTTGTGCGTGTTCACTGTCAGGCCAAGCCAGAAGGCAAGCCCAAGGGCTGCAAATCCTCCGGCCAGACGGGTGGGATGCAGGGTGAGAGTTCTGGGAGCCGAGAAAAATTGTGTGATTCGTTTGAGCAGAGTGGGGGACTGCTCTCCTATCTGGCGCATTATTTTACGATTCAGAGAGTGGGGGGCTTGCTCCTGGGGAAGTTTACGCAGCAGTTCCTTAAGTTCATCCGTCCCATAGTATTGATTGTTTTTTTCAGACATTTATTCAACTCCCAGTTTCTTCTGAAGCTCTGCCAGAGATCTGTGCAGCCGCATTTTGATAGCACTTGCAGAGAGGCTGAAGATTTCTGTTAGTTCAGTGATGGAATGTTCATGATGATATCTGAGCACAAGTAATTCACGTTTTTCCAGGGGAAGAGTTGCCATTGCCTGCGATACCCGGTCAAGCTTTTCCTGCTCCTCCACCTGTTCAACAGGAGATTTTTGTCCCTTCTCTGCGATTTCCTGCTCAGGGAGAAAGGATATCTTTTGCACTTGTCGGTTCTGTTTTCTCAGCCAATCCCGGGCATGGTTCATGGACAAGGTATAGAGCCAGGAAAAGAAGCTGCGTGTTTTTTGAAAACGGTTCAGCTTTTCAAAGGTCTTGCAAAATACATCCTGGGTCAGATCTGCAGCATCTTCAGGCGACCCGCTGCAACGATACATCAGGTTGTAGATCTGATTCTGGTAACGGCAGACGAGTATTTCATATGCCTGAGTATCCCCTTGCAGTATCTGGCTGATTATCACTTCGTCTGATTGCTCCATGAAAAGTTATTTTATCCTTTATTGAGATATACGATGAAGCAGGGAAATGGTCACAGAAAAAGAAAAAAATTTATTGAGCCTCCACAATCCTGTTTGCTGCAGTGAAAATGAAAGGGAATGGAATGGGTCTGTTGTTTTGTGGAATTTGTTGCCAATCGTTGATTTGTGAGAGGCGTCACTATTCTGGATTCAAAAAATAAATCTCTTCAAAATCAGGAATAATTCCACATTTACAGTAGTTACATCATAATAAGATACGCGAGAAAGCTGAGTAAGGGGGATTGATGAGAAGAGGTTTTCAGGTCCTGCTTATAAAGAAGGATACAGATTCATCAGCTGACAGTTTTTTTCCCTGTATGGTGACCTTCTCGGATTGAGAAAACCAGCTGACACCAATATCTTTTTTTGTGATACCGGGAATTTTGTTCAGCAGGTGTTTTTTGATGGCAAGACCCTTCTTTTTGGCCAGAGCTTTATTGTTTTTCTGATAAACCACCACCTGCAGAGTTCCTTTGTTCATGTTCTTGAAAATTGTACCGATCAAATTTAATGATGAATAGGAACCCCTTTCAATATCAATTGTAAACGGTTGAAAGGCGATCTTTTCAATGGTTACGGTCCTGGCACCCAGGCGATAATTGCGATAGGAGAAATCGTGTAACTTGTTCAAGTGATTAACCGCCCGACGGGCCATGCTACCTGAGGGGTAGCGAGCCAGATACTCCAGCCAGGCCTGTTTTTCTTCCGTTGTTCTGCCCAGTTTGGAAAGGATGAGCGCACGGTTGTAGAGCCCCGATGGACTGTCCGGCCAGATCTTCAAGGCCTTGTTGTAGCTCTTCAATGCAGCTGAGTATTGCTTGGCCAGCAGTTGATTGTGACCATAATAGAGCAGGGCCTGCAGATGCTTCTTTTCCAGGCGTAAGACTTTTTTGTATCGCTCTCTTTCTTGTTTTCTCTGGTTCATGCTGCCATGGGCAACACCCGTCCAGAAATGATAATCAGCGTTGTCGGGTTCGAGTTTACTGGCCTTTTGTAGATAGAGTAACCCCTTTTTGTTCTTGTTATTTGCCAGGAGCATGCGACCGTAAAAATAATTATTCAATGCACTGTCCGGATGTTCTTCTACAGCCTGTTGAAATTGTTTTTCACCTGCCTGATAGTGTTGACCGCTGAGATAATAGTCTCCCTGCACAGTTGCTTTAACGGCAGTGCCGAAATCCTCGAGGCTAGTGCCGATATCCTCAAGGCTGAGTGGAGCTGTCGGCACACAGCTGGATAGGGAAAAGGTGATTATGAGAAAAGAAAGTATGAAAATCCTGTTCATTGTCATCGATTGGGAAGAGATTATTGAGTTTTTCTGATCAAAAGAAACTGCAGTTGACCGGTGCTGTAACTGACTGCACATGGAAATGGGGCCAGGTATTTATTTTGGAAAAGGCCTGCCTTCTATCACTTTCCTGCCAAGCTTTTCTGTGCGCAATCAGGTTTCCTATTACTT
>DAOVAI010000202.1 GCA_030671085.1 Pseudomonadota bacterium
ACATCGCTGCTGCAGTCTATGTTTGTTGCGGGAAAGGTCTGCAGTGCCTCACAGGGGAGGCGATAGCGGAGAAATCCTTTTTTGGACTGGTTGACCCACTGTTGCCGCTGCTGGTGGATGCGGATGATTTCGTCTCTGTGGGCAGAGGCAGGCAGCTGATCAAGATAGTCCATGGCAAAGAAGAATGAATTCAGGTGCTCGGTTTAACGGCAAGGAAAGAGACAAAGTTGAACCATTGAAAAAAAGGTTCAACCTCGGTGAAACCGGCAGTTTGCAGGAGAGTGCGGTTTTCTTCCAGGGAGCAGGGGATGAGGACGTTTTCCAGCGCCTCCCTCTTTTTGGCGATCTCCAGTTCGGAATAGCCGCGTTCTTTCTTGAACTGATGGTAAATTTCGATATAGCGGCGATTGAGGCCAGGGTGGTGGGAGATGGTCTTCTCACTGAGGATGAGGACGCCTCCAGGGCAGAGGTTGTTGAATATCCGCCGGAGAAAGGGTTCCCGGTTCAGGGGGCGGATGAACTGGAGGGTGTAATTGAGGAGAAAGGCTTCGGTTCCGGGCTGCGCTACTTCCTTGATATCTCCGTTGATAAAGCTGACGCTCTCCTGCCTGGAAAAGAGTTCAGCCTTGAGCCTGGCCTTGTCGAGCATGGCAGGGGAGTTGTCTACGCCTAAATAGCTGAATTTTTTTTCTTCAAGCAGTCGACTCAGCTGCAGGAGCGTGGTGCCGGTGGCACAGCCGAGGTCCACGACCTGCGCACCTTCCTGCAGCAGGCAGCCCAGGATTCTGGCAATGGAGAGGATCACCTCCTGGTAACAAGGAACAGAGCGGTCGAGCATGTCGTCGAAGACCTGGGCAACGCGATCATCAAAGACAAAGTCCTCATTGATTCGTTCTACCTGGAACAGAGAATCCCTGTCTCTGGCCGGGGCTTGCTCGTTATTGTGGTCTTTTGTCGATTTTTTCATGGGTCCATTGCTCTGCCTAGTACATTGATGAGCACATTATATACCACTGTTGGCAACGGGGGAAAAGGTCAAAATGAGCACGAATAGGCTTGCCTTCAAGAGATTATCTAAGTATAAAATATAGGTTTATTGTTGCATAGTCACATAATAAGGCTGCCTTGAAAAATTGTTTTTTCGCCCAAGCGCTGCGTTATACGAAAAATTTTATCCTTTGAATATCAATGAGATGTCTGGGGTAAAGTTTTCCGCATGGTTTGCTCTTGGACGAAAATCCTCATTATTTAAAGGAGTCGTCAGACTGTTGTGTACGACATAGGAGGTGCGTATCATGAATGGGAAATTTTGGGCAAATGTTGCTTTGAGTGTTGTCATCCTTGGCTTGGTGTCCTTTGCGGTTGTCAAGGTCAGTGCTTCATCTGGTGTGCAGGGGCTGTTGCTGCCGGAGGTGAAGGTGTCTGAATCTACGGAGGAACTTTTGCACTCTGTGACCCTTGCCCGCTCGGCAGTCAAAGTACAGGCCCTGAACAATCAGGTCGATGCCTCTTTTGCCATTGAAAATACAGGCGGACATGATATAAAAAACGTGACTATACTCTGCACCCTTTTTGATGCTCAAAACAGAGAGCAGGGGCGGGATAAATGGGTCGTTTACGATACGGTGAAGTCCCAGGGACATGGGTTTTTTACCTTTTCCGACAAGATGTTCATCAGTGACAGTGTGGTTCGCTCCGAGTGTCAGATCGTGGACCTGCAAGTTGCCAAGGCTTCTTTTATCACTGTGCATCGGGGAGCTGCCGGACACGGTGCAGGACCTGATGAGCACGGGGCGGCAGATCAAGGGGCCGGGCCGGGCGCACATCACTGAGCCCGTTGTTGTATGGTCTCTTGATCCAATCTCTGCAGGGCCTCTGCATGTCTTTTTTTTACATGCCCTGATCATGGATGAAAATCTCGTAAAAAGCAAAAAAGACCGATGGCTAAGTAAAAAGCTTCATATGCGAGGCGCGCAAAATTTTTATTATTTCGGCGTACTAGGGTACGTTGAAATAATAGAAATTTTGCAGCAACGAAGCAGATGGAGAGTTTTTACAACGCCATCTTGAATGAAAATTCTCATAACTCAACAGATTCATTGTTGATAAGATGCGTACGGAATTTTTCCGGCGCAGGTTAAGCGATGTCTGACGAAATAGATTTTGACGAAATTCTGGGAAAGTATCACTCTGATCCTTACGAGTATGTGGATATCTATGCCGATCACACTGGCAAGATCCGTTTCCTGGTGGAAGAGGGCGATAGTGTGGAGGCTGTAAGCGGCGAGTGGAAACATATTCCCGGGACGCCTCTTTTTGAGATAACCAGGGAGAGGAATACGAAAAAGATCACGGCCACCACCAATGGGGTGGTCTCTTCCATGCGCAATGATCTCGAAGGACGGTTTGTTGAGGCTGGAGAAAAGCTGATGACCATCCGTCATCCGCTGAAGAAAAAAGAAATTATCGAAAGTATTCTCAAAGAAGTTCTCTATATCTTTCCCGCTCCGGAACGGGCAAAATATTTCTTCTCCCTGGATGTCCAGTCAAGGATAGAGAAAAAAGGGCCTCGGGCGGTTTCGGTCAAACCCGGAGATGAAATTATTATCATGTCCCTGATGAAACGGGATACCCCTGTCTATTACAACGGAGAAAAAGGGGTGATTCATTCCGTCTATTTTCAGCCAGGGGTGTCCGTGGATAAGGGGGCTCCCCTGATCGGGGTCTGTCCCACCGACAAACTCCCCCTCATTCAGAAGATTATCACCAGGGTGAAGGCTGACTGGGACAAGAATAAGGAGCTTGGCGCCTAGTGTCCCGTCAACTCTCAAATGACGCATCTTGCTTACCTTTTTTCGCGCTTGCTTCGTTACGAATTGATTCACATAGCACAACTATGCTTATCAATCCGTGCCTCGCAAACACAAAAAAATGGCGGCGCAATATACGACATTTCATCCTTGACGTGACACCAGGAGCCTGTTCCGTGTTCTTCTTTTTGAAAAAGATTCTGCACTCGGTTAGTCTGGCGACCAGTTGATGAACAGTCTTACACCTCTCACTCCCCAGGCCCTGGATGAGTATGTTGCTGCGGTTGAGCTTCCTTGCCGAGAGAAAGAAACCGGCCTGGAGCATGAAGTTGTTTTTCGCCACGGGGCCTTTGTTGGATCAGCTATTCACGTCTATCCGTCCCTGGATCGCGCCATGGATAAGGCGCGCCAACATATTGGTTCCCAGGAAGAAAAGAATCTTTCTGTTGCCAATGGAACCCTGATTGTCGCCTCCTCCCTGCACCTCTCCAAGGGACGGTTCAGCCGGTCATGGCACGCTCCGCCGGGAGGACTCTGGGGCTGTCTTATTCTGGTCGACACCTTCCTCCCCCCATTCAGGCAGTTGCTGCCGCTGATACCTGGAATTGCCTGCTGTGAGGCCTTGCGTCAGGAGGGCGCATCTGCTGCTTCAATCCGTTGGGTCAATGATGTTCTCCTCCAGGGGAAAAAACAGGCCGGTTTTCTCATTGAAGGATTTCGCAGCCCGGTGCACGGGGAAAACTACCATCTCCTTGGTTTTGGCCTGAAT
>DAOVAI010000130.1 GCA_030671085.1 Pseudomonadota bacterium
TTTTATTTATTTTCGCAAAATGGTAAGGGATAGATGGTTGGTAGATAAGCGTAGGAGCCCGCCCCTGCGGGCGATTGTGGATATTCGCTAATACATACCGCTATCCTATCGCCCGCAGGGGCGGGCTCCTACGTTAAGCAATAAAAATCTGTTTAGAAGTTATCATGTTGTGGGTGCTCTGTTTAGCTTTCACAATCAGCAATAATGTTGCACTATTAAACCCATAGAGGGAAATTTCTTTCATTCACTGCTAATGGTGGTGGGTGAAAGAGGTATATTCAACTTCAGTAAGGAGATCTTGAAATGACCAGAGATGAAATTATGAGAACCATTGAGGAGGAGAATATTCATTTTTTCCGCCTCCAGTTTGTCGATATTTTCGGTTTTATGAAAAACGTCGCTATCCCCAGAAGCCAGATCGAGAAGGCCCTGGATGGGATGATGATGTTCGATGGTTCCTCCATTGACGGTTTTGTCCGTATCAATGAATCCGATATGTATCTCAAGCCGGATTATGATACTTTTTGTGTGCTGCCCTGGAGAAATCGGGATGGTGTGGCCGCAGCCCGTATCATCTGTGATGTTGCCAAGTCTGACGGAACTCCCTTTGCAGGATGTCCCCGGAACAACCTGAAAAGGGTTCTGGCTGAGGCCAAAGAGTTAGGTTACACCATGAATGTCGGTACCGAGGCCGAGTTCTTCCTCTTTGAGAAAGACGAGGAAGGCAATGCCACCACCATCACCAACGATGTGGCCGGATACTTCAGCCTTGATCCTGAGGACACAGGGAATGACTGTCGTCGTGAGATCATCGAGACCCTGGAAGAGATGGGTTTTGAGATTGAGGCCTCCCACCATGAGGTTGCCGAAGGACAGCATGAGATCAACTTCAAATATGCTGATGCCCTGACAGCTGCAGATAACACCATCACCTTTAAATGGGTTGTGAAGTCCGTTGCCGCCCGTTATGGTTTCCATGCTACCTTCATGCCTAAGCCGATCTTTGGTATCAATGGTTCAGGAATGCATACCAACCAGTCCCTGTTCAATGCAGACGGCACCAACGCCTTTTTTGACGAGAACGCTCCTCTGCAGCTCTCAGAAACCGCCTATCAGTACATCGCCGGTTCTCTGAAGAATGCACGTGGTTTTGCTGCGGTAACCAACCCGCTGGTCAACTCTTACAAGCGTCTTGTTCCTGGTTATGAGGCTCCGGTTTATGCTGCATGGTCAGCATCCAACCGTTCTGCCCTGGTTCGTATCCCGGCTTCCCGTGGACTTGGTACCCGTACCGAGATCCGTTGCCCGGATCCAACCTGTAACCCTTACCTTGCCCTGGCCATGATGCTGAACTCCGGTCTTGACGGTGTGAAGAATAAACTCACCCCGCCCGCCTCAGTGGATCAGGATATCTTCAAGATGTCTGCCCAGGAGATGGACGATGCCGGTATTCGCGTAATGCCCGGCAGCCTCAAAGAGGCCATTGAGGAGCTCAAGGCCAACCCCATTGCCAGAGAGAGTCTTGGTGATCATATCTTTGAGAAGTATATTGAGGCCAAAGAGGCCGAGTGGGATAGCTACCGCACAGCAGTTACCGACTGGGAGCTCGATGAGTACCTCGATATCTACTAGTTGATTTCCTCTTGAGGAGGAAAAAGCATTATCCTGAAAAACCCCTGTCGACCTTGTTGTTGACAGGGGTTTTTTTATTTACAGGAGGTGACAATCTTCTGTTGAAGATGGTACATTGTTTCTATCTTATTGGAACTCTATTGTGAAATCTCAGCAAATGAATAAAGGGTGAATATGTCAGTCAGTGCACTTGATCTTTTAAAAGAAAAGATTCAACAGAAAACAGTTGTTGTTGGCGTCATTGGCCTGGGCTATGTGGGCCTCCCCCTGAGCCTCACTTTCCTCCGGAAAGGGATTAAGGTAACAGGATTTGATCTTGATTCGGAAAAGGTGGAAATGCTGGGCAAGGGAGAGAGCTACATCAAGCATATTGGAAATGAAGAGATTTCCACTTTTGTTCAAGAGGGGGCTTTTCAGGCCACCACAGACTTTGATCGTTTGCAGGATCCCGATGTGCTGATCATCTGTGTTCCCACGCCACTTACCAGTAGCAGGGAGCCGGATCTGAAGTATGTGATTGCCACAGGCGAGGCCATCAGCCGAGTGCTTCGACCCGGACAGTTGATCGTGTTGGAGAGCACAACCTACCCAGGAACAACCACCGAGGTGATACAGCCGATTCTGGAAAGAAAGGGGTTGCAGATCGGGAAGGATTTTGCCCTTGCCTTCTCACCTGAGCGTGAAGATCCGGGAAATCCCAATTTTTCCACCGCGACAATCCCTAAAGTGGTAGGTGGTGTTGACAGCATATCTTCTGAGCTGGCAGCAAGTTTTTATCAAATTGCCATGGAACAGGTAGTGTTGGTCTCTTCCACGGAAGTCGCAGAAATGACCAAGTTGCTGGAAAATATTTTCCGCAGTGTGAATATTGCTTTGGTCAATGAACTGAAAACACTTTGCCTGCGTATGGGAATTGATATATGGGAGGTCATCGAGGCTGCCGGAACCAAGCCCTTTGGCTATATGACCTTTTATCCCGGCCCGGGACTTGGGGGACACTGCATTCCCATCGACCCCTTCTATCTCACATCCAAGGCCAGGGAGTATGATGTGCCTACCCGGTTTATCGAGTTGGCAGGGGAGGTCAACACTTCCATGCCTTACTTTGTAGTGCAACGTGTCATGGAGGCACTGAATGAACAGGGGAAATCTTTAAAAGGGGCGAAGCTGCTGATTCTTGGCGCGGCTTACAAAAAAGATGTAGATGACGACAGGGAGTCGCCATCATATAAGTTGATGGAGCTGCTCAGTGAAAAGGGTGCAGAGGTCGCGTACAACGACCCGCATATTCCAGCATTACGGCCAACCCGTAAGTACAATTTTTCTTTAACCAGCACCCCAATAAATGCAGAAGTCCTACAGGAAGTTGACTGCGTTCTGGTCGCCACCAACCACAGCCTCTACGACTATCCCTTTATCCTCAAACACGCACCCCTGATCGTCGACACCAGAAATGTCTTTTCCGGCCTCCCGGATCCAGACAAAAAAATATTCATGGCCTAAAGCCACTTTGGAAAATTAAGTAGGTCGGGTTAGCGGAGCGTAACCCGACACCAATCTAAACTTTCAGCCCCTCAGCCCCCCTGCTAAAACTTCTGATCCTTATGCCAACGCCAGGCTGTTTCTATAATCGAATCAATTGATGTGAATTGTGGTGTCCAGCCAAAGGTCTTTCTGGCAAGATCGCTGTTGGCAACCAGCATTGGCGGATCCCCCTCTCTTCGATCTTCAACGTCGTACGGGATTGTTTTACCTGCCACCTTTTCTGCGGCTCCAATGATGTCCAGTATCGAGAACCCGGTGCCGTTCCCAAGGTTGAATCCTGCAGCGCCTTTGTTTGTGCCCATGTACTCAATGGCCTGCATGTGCGCGGTACAGAGGTCATTGATGTGGATGTAATCGCGAACACAGGTGCCGTCTTTTGTCTCGTAATCAGCTCCAAAGACCTTGAGCTTGGCATTGTCGGCAAGGATGGACATCAGGACATTGGGAATGAGATGTGACTCCGGCTGGTGTGATTCTCCGATTTCTCCATCAGGATCAGCACCTGCTGCATTGAAGTAGCGAAGACTGACGGAAGAGAGTCCGTTGGCGTGATCGAAATCCCGCAATATCTTTTCCACCATCAGTTTCGTTTCCCCATAGGGATTAATGGGGACCTGGGGGTGCGTCTCATCAATAAATTCGGTCACGGGCGTGCCAAAGGTAGCAGCTGAGGAAGAAAAGACAAATTTATCCACCCCGTGTTCCAGCATGGTGTTGAGCAGATTGATGGTTCCTGCCACATTGTTGCTGTAGTACAACCCAGGATTGGTCATGGACTCGCCAACCAGGGATTTTGCGGAAAAGTGCATGACCGCATCAAAAGCGTTGCCGCGGAACAGTCTCTGCAGATCTTCATTGTTCAACAGGTCTCCCTGAATAAACGCCCCCCATTTCACCGCCTCCTGGTGTCCTGTGGAGAGGTTGTCAAATACTGTAACACTGTGTCCGTGAGCAGCAAGCATCTTGGCCATATGGGAACCGATATACCCGGCCCCGCCGCAGATAAGAATATTCATGATGTCCTTGTGATATTTAGGTACGTGGTTCTTAAGGAAACTTAGCTGCAAATTGACAACCAAACCAGTAACGTCTTGTAACAGGATGAAGAATTGTAGTATTTGGCGCTACAACCATTTCGTTATTTGTTCTGTCATTCCGGCGTTCGCCGCAATGACGTCTTAGGTTGGCTGAGTTCCTATAAGACCACGTTTAAGTATGAAGAAAAATAATAAATTTACTGATTACGTACGAAACTCAGCCAAGAAAAACAGCTTGTCGAATAACAAATTGAAATTATCGCAATTTGTAGGAGCCCGCCTCTGCGGGCGATCAATTTCGCCAATGGTGTTATCTTCAGTATCACCCAAATTACGGGTATAAGCGCCCGCAGGGGCGGGCTCCTACACGTAATCTAATTGTTTGGCTGAGTTTCGTACGTAATCAGAATAAATTTTGAATTATAGACAGCTGACTAAAGGATGTAAATAGGTAAATACACTGGAAGCGCTTACGAGGTGAATCCAGGGGTGTCCAAGGGTGGAACTATCTGTTCTATGAAGGAATTTCTGTGGAGATGGCAAATTCCTTTCGAAGTTTGTCCGCCAGTATTTCTTTGGCCTCGGTGTCGCCATGGACCAGGATAATCTTTTTGGGTTTTTTGCGCATCCTTCTGACAAAGGAGAGCAGGTTGGCCTGGTCTGCGTGGGCAGAATAGCCGGCAAGGGTGTGTACTCCTGCCTTAATGGTAATCCGTTGTCCATCGAGCATGACATACCCCCCTTTAGGCCCGTAATGCTGGATGTCACAACCTGCCGTCCCCTTGGCCTGGTAGCCGACGAAGAGGACATCGGTGAGTGGGTCATTAAGCAGTGCCCGGAGATAATTGACAATTCTGCCACCGGTACACATGCCGCTGGCTGCAATAACAACTGCCGGACCCCGGCTGTCGGTAAGCTTTTGCACCATGTTTTCATGTGAGTGATGACTTTCCACGATCTGTAACTGGTCAAAACAGAGTGGATGACGCCCCTGACGCAGTCTGGCATGTGCCTCTTTGTCCCACCATGGTTTCAGGGTTTTGTATATTTCAGTGACCTTGCCGGCAAGGGGAGAGTCGAGAATGATGGGCAGCTCCATCCAGGAATTGCCCCCTTTTTTCTTTCTCCGATAGAGTATGGTCTCCAGTTCATAGAGAATTTCCTGGGTACGACCGATGCTGAAGGCAGGGATCAGGGCTGTGCCTCCGTTTTGCAGGGCTTTTTCCAGGATTTTCTCCAGCTGCAGAGAGCGGTTTCGGCGGGGAGGGTGAATTCTGTCGCCGTAAGTACTCTCAAGAATAAGGGTATCACAGCCGTACGATTTTTCTGGAGCCGGCAGCAAAGGGGTATATGGAGCTCCGAGATCACCGGAAAAGAGAACCGATTCAACACGCTTGTTTCCTCGAATTTTGAACGTGACAAAAGCAGAACCGAAGATATGTCCGGCTCTGCTCAGGGATAGAGAAAGTTCGCTGCTGCCGCTTAAGGGAATGGGAAGAGATCGGTGATAATCCATCGGGACCAGGTGTTCCTGCAACCGTTCGATAAAGTCATTGATGAGTTGCCGGTCTCTGGTGAAACTGACTTTTAACGCATCGGCCATGACCAGGGGCAGGAGTTTGGCAGAGGGATGACTGCAGTAGATAGGGCCTTTGAAACCGGCAGCCAGTAAATAGGGAATCCGGCCGCAGTGGTCGATGTGAACGTGGGTCAGGACCAGGGCCTTGACTCGCCGCAGGGGGAAATCAATCTCAGGGCCTGATCCATATTGACTGTCTGTTTCAGCCCCTTGAAACAATCCACAATCAACAAGGACTGAGTTGTTGCTGTCAATGACCAGTTCATGACAGGAGCCGGTTACGCCGTTAACGGCGCCGTGATGAATGATTTCCATGGACCCTTGTTTTTGATAGATCTGCAACCCTAAAGACTTTTTTTCAGTATCCCCCTGAGGGGTGCAAGTGCCTTAACAGTAGTTGCTGGCTTTTATGAATCTCAACTTTCTGAGATGGTACAACCAGGAGAAACAAAAGAAAAATATGCTTATTTTCAAATCGTCATTCCGGCCGCAGCGAAGTGGAGAGCCGGAATCCAGTCAATATAGCGGCATCCTGGGTACCGGGTCAGATAAGCGAAGACTTCGAGCCCGGCATGACGATTGATGTCAATAGAACATTATACAACTATCTGTCATCACGTTACAAATATCAACTCAGAAAATTGAGTTTTTATGTGATATTCATATGTTGATGTTTTACAAACTCAGGCGAACCCAGCAAAATCAAGGGGATGTAAATCGCTTAACCCAAGCTGCAACTTTGAAAATTCTCATATGCGAGGTACGTGAATTTAATGGTGTTTTGACGTATTGACAAAAAAATGCCCCTTCCTCAGCACTACTCAAGGCTGAAAAAGAGGCGGGGGATAGCCGGGTGTTCAGAGAGCTTACTTGACAGTAACTTCCTTGACCAGCTTCTCTAATACCTTGGGGCCTATCCCTTTTACCGCGAGAAGATCTTCAGCCTTTTGGAACTCACCATGATCTTTCCGATATTGAACAATCGCTGCTGCTTTTTTATCGCCAATTCCCGGCAGCTCAGCCAGCGTTGTCTTGTCTGCCGTGTTGATATTAATGGCAGCCAGGGCCACATTGACGGTGAGAAAGAGTGCGGTTAACAGTAGGAAAACAATTTTTTTCATGAATCTACTCCTTAAAAAAGTTGATATGAGCCGGAACATTCCGACGCTTAATGCCTAACAGTGTATTGCAGATTGACAGAATGGTAAATAGGTATAATTACCTATTTATAAAAAAAACGAATCTTTTTTGTGTTAGTGAATCTCAAATCGAAAC
>DAOVAI010000081.1 GCA_030671085.1 Pseudomonadota bacterium
CGGAAAAAAAGGGTTTCATTCCGGCGTGGATATGCGTGGTCGCAACGGCCAGACTATCAAGGCGACTGCAGACGGCGTAGTAACCAAGGCCTTCTTTAACGGCAGCTATGGCCGTTACATTGAAATTGACCACGGCAATGGATACACCACCAAATTTGCCCATATGAAAAAAAGGCTGGTCAAAAGGGGGGACAAGGTCAAACGGGGAGACGCCATCGGCAAGGTGGGCAGCAGCGGCCGCTCCACAGGCCCGCACCTGCACTATGAAATATGCCTCTCCGGTAAACCGATCAATCCGAGTAAATTCATGCGGGTTGATAAGCTGGTACTCCCGCCTGTTATCGTAGAGCTCACTGCCAAATCGACAAAAAAACTGAATAAGACCTTGGTCGCTCAAAGAAAAACGTCATCGACCATAGACTCGGAGATGTGATACATGACCCTTTTCACTAAAAAAGACAGTTTCGAACAGGAAACTCAAAAGGCTGAGAAAGAGGCTATCTCTTCCATCATTGATACCAAGATGATGATCAAAGGGGAACTCTCATTTGAAGGCAAGACCAGAATCGACGGGACCGTGGAAGGAAATATCAAGGGGGAACACCTGATCCTCAGTGAGAGCGGGAAAATCATCGGTGACATCCAGGTCACCTCTTTTGTCTGTCACGGAGCCCTTGAGGGCAATGTACAGGCCAACCTGGTAACGGCCTGCAAGAGTTGTCAAATCCATGGCCGGATTGAAGGCAGCAGTCTTACTGTGGAACCCGGTGCCGGACTCAGTGGAGAAATCAAGGTTTCCTCCAGAGAACTGCACCTGGTCGACAAAGAGGACAACAGTGCGACAAACAGTTCCAAGCAGACAACCAATGGCTGACAGAGAGTTCCATGCAGCCAAATGACCTCCCTTCTCCAGCCAACCGGTTGATCTGTCCCCACTGCGGTAATGAACATGATTTTTACGAAATTGCCGAAGATGTCGTTATTACCACGCACTACATCCAAAATCAGGATGGCAGCTTCACTCCGGAAGATGACGACACCCAGGTACTGGGCGGGATCAAGCTTCTTTGCGGCCAGTGCCAGGGAGACCTCAGCGAGTTCCATCAACGATTCACAGAAATGCTCTTTTGACCAGCCAGCCCCGTATCATCACAGAAAACCGTGAATTCCCCTCACTCCTTCATGAGCTTGGTGCAGGAGATATTATTGCCTGCCGCCTGCGCCTGAAATATAACGAAGAGCACCTTCTTCTCGACCTGGTTGAGCGTGGGGTGCACCTTATCCCATCCGCCACCTCACAACTGGCCAGCCGCTCCAAAACGTTTCAGGCCCGCCTCCTTGGCTCACTGATGATTCCCCATACCGTAGTTATTTACGACATACACGGTCTGCTGGAAACAGTTTCCCTTTACGGTAGACACTCCATAGGAAAGGTTGTTCTCAAACATGATCGGAAAAACGCAGGTCTTGGAATCCACCTCTTTCAGGACATTGAAGACGTATACACCCAGGCAGCAAACAATGTCCTTCCCTACCCCTTTGTCCTCCAACCCTTTGTTGCAGACAGCAGTGATGTGCGGGTGGTCTTTCTTGACGACTATGTGGAGGCCTATGAGCGCAGCAATCCAGACAATTTTCGCAACAACCTGCACTGCGGCGGCGAGGCCAGGGCCTATTCCCTTACCCATTATCAAATGGAGATCTGCAGAGAGGCCATGGAACGGGCATCATTTCCTTACGCACACCTGGACCTGATGATAACGAAAGAGGGCGAAACGTATCTGGCGGAGATCAATCTTCGAGGCGGGATTCGAGGGGCTGCCATAGATCCCGGCAGCTATCGTATAAAGGTAGAGGCAATAGAAACAAAACTTCTTCAGCGAAAAACAAACGAAAAATCGGCCGACCAGGTCTGATTCGTAGCGAAAAAAACCTGCCGGCATATACTATTTTCTCTGCATCACCTTCAAACGAGCAGGTGGCAGCAGGCTTAGAGTTACCTGGAATCGATAAAAAAAGTACAAAAAAAAGGAGTTGCCTTGCGGCAACTCCTTTTTTTAACTCGTCGAAACTTCAGTTGGTATTAATTATACACAACCGGTAGGTTTCGGCAGACCAGCCATCTTACAAGCACCTTTACCAGGTCCTGAAGGGAACAGCTCGTAGATTCTTTTCAGAGGAAAACCGGTGGTCTTGGAAAGGATACGTACCATGGGAGCAATACCGTTTTTCTTGTAGTACTCACGAAGAGCATCGATTACTTTGTTGTGCTCGTCGGTCAGCTCAGAAATACCCTCGACACCTTTTACGTAGTCGATCCAATCATCGTTCATGTCTTCCATTCCGTTGAGCAGGAATCCATCCTCATCACAATTAAAGCTCTTTCCGTTGTGTTCTATTGTAGGCATCTTAATCCTCCTTAAAAATATTGTTTAGTGGCTTTCACCGTTTCTGTTTCTTACATGGTGAAGGCCTAATTACTATAAGCTAGGCAGTTTGTCAAGTGAATGAGTAATCAATTCCCCCCTTCCAGGCAATTCACCTTAAGCTTTTGGAAAATCGTTCCTTTTTCCCAGAAACATTTTCAACTCTTTAAAAGAAGATCCTTTCTTTTATCAGGCAAATTAAGTGAAATATTACGCTCTTCTCCACCTGCCCTTGCTCATTTTTTTCCATTTATCATTCATTCTCGCGGAGGCTCTTACAAACTTTTGCAAACCTAACAGAAAGCTGTTCAGCAGTTACATCCGTTTTTTCTTGCACTGACTCCAGAGAAGAGGTAAATTTTTTTAATTCTTATACCAATGATGAGATTATACATCCCCTGTTGATCCGTATGCCGACACCCTGGTAATTTTCCCTGCGAAAAACAGCCAAGATTAAATCCACACCTGTGCAAAACAAAAAACAGAAAATGGCTTGGGGATGAAATAATCAGAGTGAAAACAATTTAACCAAAGCGACAGAGAACCAATTATGCTGCAAATTTTTCGTGACAAGGCCCAGTCAACCTTTATCCAGGCAATAGTCCTGGTCATTGCCCTGGTTTTTATCTTCTGGGGAGTAGGTACCAATATGATGGGTAGCCGCGAGGCTGCCATTGTCGTCAACGACGAAGAGATCAGTTTTCAAGACTACCGGGAGGTCTATGACCAGCTCCTCTCCAGTTATCGCCAGCAGTTCGGTGGATCGATCCCTGAAGAGCTGCTGCAGACCCTTGGCCTGAGCCAACAGGCCAAAAACCAACTGATCCAGGGCGCACTTCTTCGCCAGGGCGCCACTGACATGGGACTGATGGCCTCAGCCCCTGAGGTGCAACGGCGTATCCAGTAATTGGTCCAGTTTCAGGAAAACGACTCTTTCAATATGGACAAATACCAATCCATACTCACTTCCAACCGCCTGACACCTCACAAATTTGAAGCCTCCATGCGTTATGACATGCTTTCGGGCAAAGGTGTAACTGCCATTGGGAATTTTTCCACCATCGTCACCGACACTGAAATTCTTGACAGATTTCAACAAGACAAGGAAAGCGTTTCGCTCCTCTTTGCAAAGATCAGCCCGCTCGACTTTCATGACAAGGTGAATATCGAAGAAGAGAAGATGCTTGCCTGGTTTGAGCAAAATAAAGACGCCTATAAAAGCGCTCCCCGGATCAAGCTTAAATTTCTCTCCTTTCCCTATGCAGGCGGAGCCGAAAATATCACTGTCAGCGACGAACAGGTTGAGGAACGTTACCAGAAGAACCTTGTCCGTTACCGGGAGCCTGAAGAACGCCACGCAAGACATATCCTGCTCAAAGCTGATGACAACAGCTCTTCAGAGAGCCATGCCAGTCAATTGGCAAAGGCCGAGGAAGTCCTGAAGAAAGCAAAGGGCGGGGAAGATTTCGCCAGCCTGGCAAAGACCTATTCCGAGGGACCGACAAAGGACAACGGCGGTGACTTGGGGAGCTTTACCAGAGGCCAGATGGTTAAACCCTTTGACGATGCGGTCTTCTCAATGAAGGAGGGAGAAGTCAGTGAGGTGGTAAAGACCAGCTTCGGGTACCATGTAATCCTTTTGGAATCTATCCAGCCTGCTGCAACCCGTTCCCTGGATGAGGTTCGTGAAGAACTTGTCAAAGAGATCACCAATGAGCTTGCCCGGCCTGCTGTCTTTCAAAAGGCCAATGAGGCCTATGAAGGAATTATTGCCGCAGGAAGCCTGCAGGAATATGCGCAGCTCACCCCTGATGCCACCATCCTGGAAACGGATTTCTTTTCCCGGTCAGACTTTCCTGAGAATCTGGACAAGGCCCCGAGTGTACAGAACACCGTATTTTCATTAAAGAGCGGAGAACTCAGTTCGCTGCTTGAATCCCCAAACGGCTACTCCATTCTTTATGCTGAAGCCACACAGGAGCCCGCTGTTCCCGAGCTGGACAGTGTACGGGAAAGCGTGACTGCAGACTATACGGCTGTACTGGCAAAAGCGCTGGCCCATGAGAAGACGGAAGAGCTTCTTGCTGCACTCAAGTCAGGCACAGCCTTTGCCGAGGCGGCACAGGCCGCAGACGTTGAAGTCAAGGATGCAACGCTACTCAGGACATCTCTTGCTCCTGAAGCCAACGGTTTTCCTCCATCCCTGCTCCAGGACGCCTTTACACTGACCAGCAACACTCCCCTGCCTGAAGAAGCCGCAGAAGTAGGCGACGACCTCTTCATCTATCAATTTACAGAGAGGACGATCCCGGCCCCTGCAACACTGACCGCTGAGGAAAAAGAGCAATACCGGACTGAAATCCTCAGCAGCAAGCAGGACCGTCTCCTCATTGCCTGGATACGGCACCAGGAGAAAAACGCTGAGATATACAGCAACAAGAATCTGTAACTAGTGTCTGTCCATAAATGAGATTTTTTCTTCTAAATCGAGGCGCCCGGTGAATTTAACCGCAGGTGCCCCGCAGGAAATGCCCTTGGGGTGCATCTATATGACATTCCGAGGATTAAATTTTGAGAGCAACGAAGAGTTAGGAGAATAAGGCCATTTATGGACAGGCACTAACTAACGATTGCATATCGAATATCAGTACAAGGGGACTGATTTTATTTTTCCTTGCTTCACAATCTGGGACTCGGAGTCTCCCGGTCTGAAAACTGTTGCCCTTATCATTTCCTTAATACGCTCCTGCAGCCTTGCGTCCTGTTGCAGTTGACCGTCTTCATCCACTCGCCAGCCTTAGGAAAACCGCCCGTCAATATATTCCCCTGCCTTTTTCTGACGTGGTTGCCGGCCCGGATGGCAACACCATGATTTCCACTCTCCCCCTGCGACAAGAGCTAAAAATCAAGCCACCATGCTCTTTTTCATGCGCTTCTTTGCCAGACATGATATAATGCATAGTTTATTTCGGCCCCTCTACTGCTTGTCGCACAAGTGAGTTAGGGGCCTTCATTGTCCTACCGTAGCCCAGCACAGCTGGATGAGACCAAATTAATATTATGCCAGACCCGACCGACAAGTTCCTACAGCAATACGACAAACTCACCTCCTTTGAGCAGACCCTTCTTCAGTTTCTTTCAGTTATTTACGAACCTGCCCATAACACCCTTATCGTCAACTGCCTGCGAAAACTTGAGATCCGCAGTCCACGCGGCAATCGTCCCACTGCCGCCAACATGAATCATTATTTTTCAAAATTTCAACAGGTAGGCCTCCTTACCGACGACTATCAATGCCCACCTCTGTTTGTGGAAACCTTGAGTCGCATGGCAGTACAAAACGGAAATTTTGACAGCTTCGCCTCAGTTATCCGTGAAGAAGCCCCGGTCTCCTACTATTACGGCAAATGGACCACCCGCTGCTGGCGTGCCATGCGGGAAATGCGCATCGGTATCTACACCCAGGACTTTGACCTCATTGACAGCGCCCTTGAATTCCTCTCCAGCCAATGCCGTGACATCATCTCCTCTCTGCCGCCAGCGGTTCAGGTGGCAACATCGCCCTTTGATCCAATCTGGTTCAGGAGTCTGGCGCCCTCTTTTCAATTTTTCCTCCTCGATACTATTTTCCGCCATGGTCTGACCACGCTTCACAGCTATCCGGAGATCCTGACCTATCTTCTCGAAGAGACCGGCCTTGAGGATTTGAGCAGTGACGAAAAACTTCCTTTTCAACGACTCCTCTTTACCCAGTTTCTTTTCAGAGGAAGACTGGCAGAGGCCCAAAAACTGCTTGCGGAGAACAGTGACGGTTTTTCCGGCACCGGGGCTGCCGGAGCCCTTGCCTTTCTCTCCGGCAACAGTGACAACACACAGGAGCTGTTCAAAAAGGATCTTGATTTTCTTTGCGACGTAAGCGGCAGTGAGAACGTCGCCTTCTTCGGTCCAATAGGTCTCCTCCACGCCCTTTCCAGTTTGCAGGAAGACCAGGCAGACCAGGAGCAGCATGTTGCCCAGCAAATCGGCATTACCCTGGCCCTGTTTCCAGACAGTGTCGAAGAGAGGGGTTACCAGGTTTTTGCCGCCTTTCTCCAGGCCAGAAGCAACAATACTCTTCCCGGTGAAGAGATGGGCTTCCACAAGGATGAAGAGCCGCACAGCCTGACCATCCTTTTCACCGCCCTTTGTCAATATTGGCTGAACTCCAGTCTGCAGCCGGATGTGCAGCAACAGGTGGAAACTCTTTATCAACAGGCCCTTGCCAACGATTTCCACTTCTTTACCCTCAACCTTGCTGCCATCCTGGCTGGAATCGGTCATAATACAGACGAAAACAATTCCGTAGTCTCTCGCCTGCAGGAAGAGACCGGGCTTTTCCCCCTTATTAATGTCCTGGAATCGGAAGAACCATGGAAGCGGAACCTGCAGGCCTTGATCCAGGTCACCTCCCCTCAACAGGAACAGAGGCCTTTGCAGGGAGAACGACTGATATGGATGGTGGATTACAAAAACGGAAAGATGCTGATCAGTCCCAAAGAACAGAAAATGAATCCATCCGGCAGCTGGAGCAAAGGCAGACCCATCTCCCTTTCCCGCCTCTATTCCGGAAAGCTGCCCTATATGACGATCCAGGATCGAAAGATCTCTGCATCCATTGAGAAAAAAGTCAACCCGGCGACCCATGGTATCAGTTATTCCTTTGACATGGACAAGGCCCTGCCGGCCATGATCAACCACCGCCTGCTCTTTCTTGCCAAATCGCCGGCGACACCGGTGGAATTTGTCACAGGGGAACCGGAACTGCTGGTAGAGGAAAGGGGATCTCAACTCCATATCTGCTTTTCCCAACCGATTTCAGCCGATAAGATCACGGTCTTCCACGAGACGCCCACCCGTTACAAGATCATTGAAATCAATGACAACCACAGAAGAATCGCCCAGATTACCGGCAAAAATGGACTCACAGTCCCCATTGAGGCCAGTGATCAGGTCCTGACGGCCATCGGCAACATCTCTTCCTTTATGACCGTACACTCGGCCATTGCCGTAGATGCCAAGACAGGGACAGAGAGCAACATCGAATTTGTAGAGGCCGATCCATCCATCTATATGCACCTGCTCCCCTATGGAACCGGATTCAGACTGGAGATGTTTGTCAAACCCTTTGTCGATGGAGGGCATTACCTGAAACCCGGGCAGGGGGTGGAAAACATCATGGCCGAGGTGCGTGGCCGCCGGTTGCAGACCCGGCGCAATCTTGCACTGGAGGAGCAAAAGGCACGGGAAATTGAAGAGTCCTGCCCCATCCTTGACCTGGCCATTGACCTTGAACAGGAAAATGATCGGGAGTGGCATCTGCAAGACCCTGATGACTGCCTCCATGCCCTGGAGGAACTCCAGGCCATCCAGGATCAGGTCATTGTTGAATGGCCCGAGGGAGAGAAACTGACTATCACCCACCAGGCCTCTCTAAAAAACCTCAACCTGAAGGTGCGCACCAATCAGCAGAACTGGTTTGCACTTTCCGGTGAACTCAAGGTCGACCAGAACACAGTCATTGAACTGAGGGAACTGCTTGCCAAGGTCAAGAACGCCCATGGCCGGTTCATCCAGATCGGTGAGGGACAGTTTCTTGCACTCACCCAGGAATTCAAAAAGAAGCTGGAGGAGATCAACCTCTTCTCCGAGGGGTATAGCGGAAAAGACGACGAGGAACTGCTTATCCATCGCCTGGCAGCCATCCCCCTGGAAAATCTGGTAGATGAGGCCCAGGCCTCAGTGGACGACGGCTGGAAGGAACAGATCAGAAGAATCCATGAAAGCCAGACATTCAATCCGCAGCTCCCGTCAACCCTGCAGGCCGAGTTACGGGATTACCAGATCGAGGGCTACAACTGGCTCTCGCGCCTGGCCTACTGGGGGGTGGGAGGCTGTCTTGCTGATGATATGGGGCTGGGAAAGACCCTCCAAGCTCTTGCCATCATCCTCTCCCAGGCCACTGACGGACCTTCGCTGGTCGTGGCCCCTACCTCTGTCTCCAACAACTGGCAGAGCGAGGTAAGCCGCTTTACTCCAACACTGAACATCAAAACCCTTGCCGGAAAAAACAGGGCTCAAACCATCCGCGAACTGGGAAAATTCGATCTGCTGATCACCACCTACACCCTGCTTCAGCAAGAAAATGATCTGCTCTCGGCTGTCAAGTGGCAGACGGTGATCCTGGACGAAGCCCAGGCCATCAAAAATGCGGCAACGAAACGCTCCAAGGCGGCCATGGCCCTTCAGGCCCGCTTCAAATTGCTCACCACCGGTACACCTGTGGAGAATCATCTTGGAGAACTGTGGAATCTGTTTCACTTCATCAACCCGGGCCTTCTTGGTACCCTGAGCCGCTTCAACGAACGTTTTGCCATTCCCATTGAGCGCTACCACAACCGTGAGGCGCGGCTCAAGCTGAAAAAGCTGATCCGCCCCTTTATCCTCCGGCGTATCAAGTCCCAGGTCCTGGAAGAACTGCCCCCACGCACTGAGATCACCCTGGAGGTGGAAATGAGCGAGGAAGAAGTTATCTTTTATGAGGCGCTCAGGCAGAACGCCCTGGAGGTCCTGGAAAACAGCAGGGAGAAAAAGGCCCGTCATCTCCAGATCCTCACCGAGATCATGAAACTGCGCCAGGCATGCTGTAACCCCAGGCTCATCACCCCGGACACCAGTATTGCCAGCTCCAAGCTCAAGGTCTTTGCCGCGGTGGTGGAGGAGCTCCTCGGTGGAAACCACAAGGCCCTGGTCTTCAGCCAGTTTATCGGCCACCTCTCCATACTGCGGGAATATCTTGACGAACAAGGTATCCACTACCGCTACCTGGACGGGGGAACCAGTGCCCCCAAGCGCAAGCAGGAAGTCGATGCATTCCAATCAGGAGAAGGCGACCTTTTCCTCATCAGCCTGAAGGCCGGCGGGCTCGGCCTCAACCTGACCGCTGCCGACTATGTCATCCATATGGACCCCTGGTGGAACCCTGCCGTTGAAGACCAGGCCTCTGATCGCGCCCATCGTATCGGACAGACCAGGCCGGTCACCATCTACCGCATGGTCAGCAAAAATACCATTGAAGAAAAAATCGTCAAACTCCATCAGGAAAAACGGGACCTGGCGGGAAGTCTTCTGGAAGGATCTGACATGAGTGCCAAGATGAGCAGTGAAGATCTGCTGGATTTGATAAGGGAAACGTAAGGGGATATTACAGGCGAACTGCAGAATATCGAGCAGGGAATGTCGAATTTTGCAGTGTTCTCTTTGAGTTCTACAGCTCGAAATCGGGTGTTCTCTTTGTAGATGATACGTGGTCTTCACTGAAGAACATTGAATGGTGCATCCATTCTCCGGAATTCCCGAGCAGTCACAATCGCTTTACCCGTTGATGAGTCGGTTCCTGATCAGGCCGTAGAAACTCGTCTCTGCTCCCTGAAAATACCAGCCCAGGTGGGTCTCGCAGCTGCGGCAGACAGCCACCTGCCAGGATGTGTCTGCAAACCATGAAAAATGGGTGGAAGCTGTTCCTTCCTGCCTGCACCCCGCGGCATCCGCAAAACAAGCTATCTCGAACACCAGGCCTGCCGGATTAAAGAAAGTGTGGCAATGCAGGCCGTTCACCTCCAGTCCCTGCGTTTCATCCGTTATTGCCAGACGGCAGAGACGGCAAAGCAGTTTCTGCTCCTCCCGAGCTCTCTTTCCAGGATGCTCTGCGACCAGAGATGTAACCCTGTTTTCCCCTTCACCACGCAGGAACCAGGAGACATCTCCGATACCAGCAGACAAAGATTCTTGACGCATACAGGATTGCATGTCCAATTACGGGTGCCTTATGATAGGGATATGCTCATTCTTCGACAATCTCGTAAAAACCAAAAACCATCGATGGCTAAGTAAAACTCTTAGCACGCAGCAGCAGCAAAGTCGAAAATGTTACACCCCTGGTTTTTGCTCCTCATAGAACTCGATTATAGCCTGAGTCATATCAGGGATGGTATGAGATTCAGGTTGCACATGCACCTGCAGGCCGCTGTCCGTTACCGTTTTTGCAGTAATTGGTCCAATTGCTGCAATGACTACATCACGCAGAAGAGCAGTAAGTTCAGCGCGGTCTGTGGTGCCCACCATGGAAAGAAAATTCCTGACAGTGGAAGAACTGGTAAAAGTCACCATGTCCACCTCTCCGGACTCAAGCTTCTCACGCAGCTGTTCCCTTTTCCCCTCTGGAGCCACATTCTGA
>DAOVAI010000253.1 GCA_030671085.1 Pseudomonadota bacterium
AGTGGGGCACCCACCCCTCTTTCTTCTTTTTTTCTCCTGACCCCGGTGCAACTCGTAATGTACCGGGGTTTTTTTTGTTTTGACCTTTGCGCTCTTGCAACCGGCCGCGCCAGGTTCCCGGATCTATGTATACTCGCCACAGTATGAGCATACATATACTTGCTAGCCTTTCCATTACTTCTTTACCATCTATCTCCCTCGGCTTTCGTTATGAAACAGAGAAAGGAGATTTTCAATTCACCCGTCATTTTTGCTCACCGCTCTGTCAGATTAACTCTCATTTGTTGGTAAGATTATCTCTGATCAGGTTTGGACAACTGTACTTAATTTATCGCTCTGTCTTGCCTCCCAACTCTTCCACTTCCTTTGAAGCCACTGTAGATTTTGCCTCTTCCTTTGACGCGCGGTGCAGGGCCTGGTCTGCAGCCTCTTTCGCCTCTCTTGCTGCCTTGATCCGGGGGAGGAGGTCGTCTGGGAAATTTTGGCCGGAAAGTTCGATGGCCGCAAGCGTTTTTCGGGCTTCTTCCACGGCCTTGTCCGCCTCCTTCCGTGCCAACTGAGCCCTTTTTTGGGCATGTTCAAAGTTGTCCAGGGCTGCCACCAGTTCTTCCATACCACCTTCTTCCGGTTCCGCATCAAGATCGATGTCTTCAGCAGCCAGGACCAGGGCTGCCATCTGCAGCCGGGAGAGGATGTGTTCCACCGGTTCACCGGAAAGATCCACCGGCAGATCATTCCGGAGGCGGAAGGGGACAAAGCTGAGGGAGGCATCAGAGGAGCGGGTACCTATGGCTTCCCCATCTTTTTCCGTGACAATCTCTGCCACGGTCTTGATCCGGGTCTCTTCCAGTTCCGCGGCAAGGTGTTCCTCGTTTTCTGCCGAGACCGAGTCATAGTTGAGGGCAAAGAGGTGAATTTCTGCTCCTGCCCATTCCTCGTTTCGGGTCAGGAGGTAGGCAAGGAGCAGCATCAACCGGCTGCTCCTGTCTCCGTTCCACCAGACATCGATCCGTTTTTCTGTGCCTTCTTTTTCGGAAAGGGCAGCGATGGACTCTTCATCTCCTGACCAGATGATCAGGTTACACCCCTGTAAATAGGCGCGGTGCAGTTGTTTTCCGTAGAGAAGTTCACGCCTCTCCTGGCCTTCTCCCGGCCCTTGCTCAAGCCAGTTGAGGAGCAGGGTGTTGGCGTGCATGGGCCCGATTCCCCAGGACTGGATCAGGGTCTGCAGACCGGTGGTGGGATTGGAGCCACTGATCACCAGGGGAAAGGCCTCGGAATTGCACTGCTTGATATCCCGCAGCAGCTCCTGTTCTGCCTGATGCCGGAGGCGCCGCATCCTTATCCCTTCACCTGGGAGGAAACGCACTACAGCGGTGAGCCCGCTGCCTCCCTCGATCCAGGTGGCAAAGTTGAGCAGCTGACATCTGCGCTCCGTATTGTTGGAAAGTGCCAGCAGGTAGGGCCGCCAGTCCCGGGGGTGCTCTTTTTCTTCGGCAACCGCCAGGATATTTTTGCGGGCCTGCTGCAGTCGGTAGGAGCGCTGGCCGTCTGCCCAGCGCGCAGGGCCGGCTGTTTTTTGCAAATACTGGTAGATGGCAAAGAGGATGGCAATGGCAAGAATGCCGATCTTGAAATCAATGGCCATAATAACGCCAAGGCAGGCGAGAAATCCGGCAAGGCTGATTCTCTGGTCATACCACTTGAAACGTGGCCTGAACGAGGGACTTGCCGCGCGTGCCTCAAAGTAGGTGGCATAGTTGAGCAGGCCGTAGGAGATGAGAAAGAACATGGAGACTATTCCGGCAATGAGGTTCAGTTGTCCCAAACCGATGGTAACCCCAGCGATTGTAAGAGATAACAGTACGCCACGGCGCGGATTGTTGTTGGGGCCGGCTCCCTTGGCAAAAGGGTTGAGGACGGGAAAAATATGATCACCGGCCAGGGACTGCAGGATACGCGGGGCACCAAGAAAGGAGGCCAGGGCTGAGGAGAGGGTGGCGGCAATGACCCCGGCGTCAATGAGAAAACCCCAGGTGGCCACCCGTTTCATGGCATGGTAATCGCGGGCCAGGGTATCGCCGGGCAGAGCACCGGTAAAGACCAGGGCTACGGCGAGATACACGAGAAAAGAGATACCCACGGCAAGGAAGGTCCCAAGGGGCAGGCTTTTCCGAGGATCCTGCAGGTCGCCAGACATGCTTACCCCCTGGGTAAAGCCGGTCACTGCCGGGAAAAAGATGGCAAAGAGTATCCAGAAATTGCTGTTTTGGGGATTGCCGTGCCAGTTGGCCTTCAGTGTCGCCGGGTCCCAGTGGCCCAAAGCGCCGGAAAAGAAGGAGGCCAGGGCCAGGACAAGGATGGTCATGATCAGATACTGGAATTTTGTGGCCCAGTCCGCTCCCAGCCAGGCCAGGATAAAAAGCATGCCCAGGGCCAGGGCTGCGCAAATCTGGGGAAAGAAGGGGATGTCGAGGACCACTATGCCCGCCACTGCTTCACCAAAGCCGATACAGTAGAAGGCAATGGAGATGGACTGGGCCAGGAAGAGG
>DAOVAI010000001.1 GCA_030671085.1 Pseudomonadota bacterium
TGGTTTACAAAGAGATTCATGGCGTGTTTTGTTCCACTTGTGGTCGTAATGAACATGGTACCGAATGCATAGTTTCTCATGGGGACCACGGCGGCCGCAGCGTAGTCATCACAGTCCCAACCCATGGGACGAGAAAGATCACTGGCATGCGCATTACAATAAGCAAATTGGTCACTTTGAATATCTGATACTTTGCCGTTATCCGGCAAAACATATGTTTCGTCAGTGAGAACTACCCTTGTCATCCCGAAATGGTCGATGAGTACCTTACGAAGATCCTGGGCGGAAATTTCTCCTTGCTTGTCTATATCCCCCGTCATTTTCGACTGCCATCTGTCAACAGTGGCATGAGAGCCACAACCACTTAACAACAGGATGCATGGGACAATAAGCAGCCAGGATGTCACGCGTCTTTTTTCGATGTTAGCTATTCTGCCAATTAAGTTTTTCATGATTAAACCTCCATCAATCCGTTAGTTCTCTGGTCTCATCCATGATACCGGCGTTGTTTTCTTGAAGAAAACCTTGACTCCCCTTATGAAACAAACTGCCACCTGTGAGCGCTATTTTTCTTATCACCTCCCGCAACTCAGTTATGTCGCCCTTGGCATAGGTCAGGTAGCTCGGCTTTAGTAAATGCCCTTTACGAATGGAGTTGCCTTGCATATCCGGCAACACAAGTATGACGCGAAAATCACAAAATACTCCCCTGATCGCTACCAACTCATCGAGTTCCTGTTTATTGGCGGCATAAAGGATCATTACAGCATCATGTTGCAATGACAACGCCAGGTGTCGATTGATACTCAAATTGTTTTTCAGTACAACCACCTCCCCCAAATCTCTCACAGCCTCAAAGAGTCTCATGAAATGTTGGTCAGGGACGTATTGGCCGGCCGCATAAAAATATATTTTCATTTAGTCATTCTCCTGAACAAGTCCTGTTGCATGAAAACATGCTGTTCCTATTTCTTACTCTTGATATAGCAGCAACTGTGCCAGAAAATATTTTGATGCAAAAAAGCAGAAAAACAGTCAGTTATGCGGATGTAGACCTTGGCGGGGCAGGGCGAGACCGTTTTTTTTGTTCACAAAAGTGGACATGGTACACATTTGTGAACAGACGGATTCAGCGATGGAGAGGTAAAAAAGGTAAGGTGACCCTAACCCCGGACTTCGAAGATCGTGGCAAAAAGTCGGTAAGGGCTGTGTTACAGGGAAGTGCAGACAGCGAAACTTCGACACTGCATACACAATGCTTACCAGCGTTGCAGCAGATCGTTCGAAATCTACGCTTATCTGTGAGAAATGCGGGTTAGTTGTGAGATGTGGTGGGGAGCAACTCGTACTTATGAAGCAGTTGATAGAGGCGGGTCCTGGAAAGCTCGGATACCCGGCAGGCCTCCTTGATGCTTCCCTCTGAACGAAGCATTAATTCCTGGACATAGTCTTTTTCCAGGCGTTCTTTGTTCTGCCGCCAGGAGGGGAAGATATCGCATACAGGGGCTCCATCTGAACTGGAGGAGGTTGGGTGAGCAGCTTTAATTCCAGCTTGGGCCTGCAGGATACGAAAATGTTTCGGAAGATGGTTGGAAAAGAGAGTCGGATTATGGATAGCGTTGGCAAGCACCTGTTCGAGAACCTGAAACAGCTCTCTGATATTGCCGGGCCAGTCGTAGGTGGAAAGGGCCTCAATGAAATCAGGGGCAATACCCTTTGTTTCCCGGCCGTAGCGTTGGCAAAGCTTTTCAATATAAAAAGTGGTCAGTTCCCGGATATCTTCCAGCCTCTCCTTAAGAGGCGGCAGCGCAATGGAAAAAGCCTGCAGGCGAAAGAGCAGATCATTGCGAAAGGTACCGGCCTGCACTCCCTCTTCAAGATTACGGTTGGTTGCCGCAATCAATCTGAAATCGCTGTATTTTTCCCGGGAAGAGCCAACGGGACGGTAGCGGCGTTCCTGCAGTACCCGCAAAAAAGTTTTCTGAATATTTAAGGGCAGCTCTCCGACTTCATCAAGAAAGAGCGTTCCTCCGTCAGCGTGTTTTACCAACCCGTCCTTGTAGTTGTCGGCACCGGTAAAGGCCCCCTTGCTATATCCGAACAGCGTGGATTCAATGAGGGTTTCAGGTAAGGCAGCGCAATCAACGATCACAAAATTACTCTGTGCCCGGTTACTGTTTTCATGGATTGCCTCGGCAAAGAGCTCTTTGCCGGTCCCTGTTTCGCCTGTAATTAAGACACTGACCTCACTGGCAGCCGCTTTGGCAACCAGATCCAGGCAGGCAGCAATCTCGGCACTGCCGCCTATAATATTTTCCCTTTTCAATGCGACCGGAATCTTCTCGATCCGCTTTGTTTCCTCCCGATACTGGAGCGCCCTGGTAAGATGGAGAAGCAGATCCCTGACAACATGCGGTTTTTCAATGTACCCCCAGGCACCGCTGGTAATCGCTTTTTCGGCTCCATCGGGGTCACCCTTGCCTGTCATGATAATCACTTCCGGTGACGAAGGAGCAGCTTTAAATTTTGGCAGGTACTCCAGGCCGTTGCCGTCGGGCAGTTGCACATCCAAAAAAATAACATCATAATCATCTTTTCCGACCTGATTCAGGCCGTCGGACAGTGTCGAAACACCTTTGGCAACATGCCCGATTCGAACCAACTGCTCTACGAGCATCTCGCAGAGCATGAGGTCATCATCAATCACTAGGATTTTAGCCATTATCCAGCACCTTTCGTACTATTTTAGCCAGCTCGCTTTTGATTACAGGTTTCATGATATACTCCCGTATTCCCATTGCTTTTGCTTTTTTTTCATCCATTATTTCACTGAAGCCGGTACACAGAATTATCGGCATGCCGGGTTTCACAGTTAACACTCTCCGGGCTAGCTCCGCACCGGTTATTGACGGCATTGTCATATCGGTAATAACCAGGTCATAGGCCTCGGCACCCCCGGTAAATTCCTGCAAGGCCTCAACACTGTCCGTAAAAGAGGTGGCATCGTATCCGAGATCAGCCAGCATTCGCTGTATCATCTCTGCAAGCTCAACTTCATCATCTACAACAAGAATACGTTCCTTTCCCCCCAAAACAGACGATGTATCCCCCTGTTTCACTGGTTCCTCCATGTCAACTACGGGAAAATAAAGTTGAAACACGGTTCCCTTGCCTGGCTCACTGGAAACAGTGATCTGTCCTCCAAGCTTTGTTACAATACCATGCACAACCGCCAATCCCAGGCCGGTACCTTCACCTCGTTCCTTTGTTGTAAAGAAGGGATCAAAGATTTTGGCCATGGTGTCTCTGTCCATCCCATAGCCGGTGTCACTAACCCGGAGGACCAGGTAGGTACCGCCTGTGAGTTTGGGCGCTTCAGGCAGTCCGGCTTCCGGGACTTCGACCTGTGATAACGAAACACTCAATATCCCGCCCTTCTTAAGCATGGCATATCTGGCATTGGTGCATAGATTCAGTAAAATCTGGTGGATCTGGGTAGGATTTGCCAGGATTGGAGCGCAGTTGCTGTCAATATCCTGTCGGATTTCTATGGATGACGGGATGGTGGCGTGCAACAGCTTTAACGCCTCTTTTATGATGTGCTGGATTCGCACTGGCTGTAATTCCTGTTCTCCCTGGCGGCTGAATGTGAGGAGCTGTTTCACCAGATCCGCAGCTCGGTTTCCTGCCTTGATCACTCTTTCCAGGTCTTTGACTGGCTGACTGTCGGCAGGCAGAGCCCCTTTGGCCATCTCCGTATACCCGAGAATTGCAGACAGGATATTGTTGAAGTCGTGGGCGATACCGCCGGCCAGTGTGCCGATTGCTTCCAGCTTCTGAGCCTGCTGCAGCTCGGCAGTTCTTTTTTTCACCTCTTCTTCAAGATAATTCTGGTATCGTCTGTTTTCCCGGATCAGTTCGGCCCGTTCAAGTGACTTAGTAACGGCATGTTCAAGCAGGGCCAGGTCAGTGATTGGTTTGGTAACATAATCCCATGCCCCCAACTTCAACGTCTTGATGGCATCGCTCATGGAACCTGCACCGGAAACAATAATTACCGGTATCTCGGGGGACTCTTTGGTAATGGCCTCCAATACCTCCAGGCCGTCAATTTTCGGCATGCGCAGATCGAGCAGGATAAGATCCGGTGCCTGGCGATGAAACACATCCAATCCTTCCTGCCCGTCCCGGGCTTGGAGAACATGGTGGCCATTCTCCTGCAGAAAAGTAACAATACTCTTGCGCATCAGTGCATCATCCTCAACCACGAGGATTCTTCGCTGTGTTTCAGTATTCAAGGTCCATACTCCATTCTCATGACTCCAGCCGCCAATGATTATTTTATTTAGTGCTTCTATACGAGACTCAGCCAACCCAGGACGTCATTCCGGCCTTCGCCGGAATGACAGCACAAAAGACGAAACGACACCAGGGTCAAATACCACAATACTCCACAACACATTGCTGGCCATACCTCGCTAACCAGACCTACAGGTGGTACGAATTGCCAGTGTCGTCACGTTTTGTAAAAATATAAAATCAACCGCTAGCAAAATACTGTTCGCCTCAAAGGCGAAGGTTTTAACCTTTTACAGAAACAATAAACACTTCCGTATTAAGCAAGCTAAATACGGAAGTGTTGTTTTGAGAGAAAGCTGCCCTCCGGGAGCAGATTTCCTGGGGTTTCTTTTTTATTTCCCATCCAACACCGACCTGACGGCTCTAAAAAGTCTATCACCAACAAGAGGCTTGGCGATGTATTCTTTAATACCTGCTGCCAAAGCCTTTTTTTTGGAAGGCAGATCGCTATGGCCGGTGCAGAGGATTACGGGTAAATCGGGTTTGATTTCCATCGCTGCCAGAGCAAGTTCAGCACCGGTGAGCCCTGGCATGGTTTGGTCGGTGATGAGTAGGTCAAACTCGTCCGGGCTTGTACTCATCTTTTCCAGGGCATCCTTGCTGTTGGTTGTACCTGTAACCCTGTAGCCGAGATCCTCCAGCTGCCTTTGCGTTGCCCGAACCAGGAGAGGTTCGTCATCCACAATCAAAATATGTTCACTCCCTCCTTGAAGAGGGACTCTCTGATCAGATTCATGGGCTGTGGAAATCTTTTCCTGCAAGATCGGGAAATAGACAGCAAAAGAACTCCCTTCTCCCACTGTACTTTTTATCCTGATAAAGCCCTGAGCATCCCGGACAATTCCGTGAATTACAGCAAGCCCCAGGCCTGTACCTTTGTCCACCTCTTTGGTGGTATAAAAGGGGTCAAAAATCCGCTCCATAGTTGCCTTGTCCATGCCACAACCGGTATCATTAACCGTGAGGACGACATAAGACCCGGGAGACAAGATTGGTTCTCCAGTCATTTCTGCAGCAGACAGTTCACACCGTTGTAAGCTGATGCCCAAAGTCCCTTTCTGATCAGCCATGGCATGCAAGCTATTGGTACAAAGATTGACAGTAACCTGATGGATGTTGGTGGGGTCTGCCATAATCAGGCCACAATCTGCATCAATATCTGTTTCTATTTGAATTGTTGACGGAAAACTTGCCTCCATCATCTTCAATACTTCCTCAACAATCAGGTGTGGCTGAAGGGGCTGTTTTTCCGTTTCTGTTTTCCGGCTGAAAGTGAGGATCTGTTTAACAAGATTTGCTGCCCGCTGCCCTGCAGCAAGGACCTCAGCAATGTCCTTGCCCACACGACTGTCTGCAGCAACTTCATTCTTAATTATTTGGGCATAGCTAATGATTGCTGCAAGAATATTGTTGAAATCATGGGCAATGCCACCGGCCAGGGTGCCGATAGCCTCCATCTTTATGGCATGTTGCAACTGCTTTTCAAGTGCTATTTCCTTGCTCACATCACGTTTAACAGCAACAAAGTTGGTAATCTGACCCTCGTTATTTCTAACAGGAGAGATGGTGAGCTCCTCTTCAAATAAGGTGCCATCCTTTTTCTTGTTGGTCAGATGGCCACTCCAAACTTCACCTTGCAGGAGCGTAGTCCACATCTTTTTATAAAATGCCTGATCATGTTTGCCGCTACTGAGGATGTGAGAATTCTGACCGAGAGCTTCCTTACGACTATAGCCGGTGAGTTTTTCAAAAGCAGGATTGACATACTGGATGCTACCTTTTAAGTCTGTAATAACGACTGATTCAGTTGCCTGCTCAATGGCAGTAGCTAGTCGTAGCCTCTCTTTTTCTGACTCTTTTATGTCAGTGACATCCTTGGCAACATGGGCAATATATTCAAGATTACCCTGTTCATCAAATACCGGTGAGGCCGAGACCAAAAAGGTTTTCCCCAATTTTTTATGGTACATCTCCCGGTTATAGGGTTCAAAGGTCTTCTTAGTCTCCAGAAGGGGACAATCCTGGCAGGGCTCATTTGAACCATCAACAAAAAGTTCATAACAGCGATGGCCGATAATTTCATCATAGGAAAGGTCAAGGGTGGTACATGCTGCCCGATTGCATTTTACTATATGCAGATCAGGATCCTGGAGGGTGACAATATCAGTAAAGGAGTTAAAGGTTCGACCCCATTGCTCTTCACTTTTGCGAATGGCGATTTCAACCATTTTTCGATCAGTAATATCATGGGCAATTCCATTGATGGATGCAACTTTCCCCAGTTCATCATAATGAAAGTTGGTGCTCCATAGCATATCATGGGCAGCCCCTGTTTCCTGGTTGATTTGCCGGTTTTCAATATTGTCCTGGAGGACTTTTTTGTTCAGACAATTTTCAAACCAGGCCACGGTCCTCTCACGATCGTTAAAATGAACAAACTGGAATGCATCTTGACCTATGAGCTGCCCTGGATCAGGGCCAAATATTTCCTTGCCCATATGGTTGACGTAAAGCAGCTTTCCTTCTGCATCCACCTGGGTTATCAGGTCGGTCGTCCCTTCCACCAGCTCCTGATATCGTTGTTCCATTTTTTTGCGTTGCGTTATATCTAAAACAACAGCAACAAAAACAGGCGTGGAATGATACTCTGTTTTCTGAAAATGAACCTCTACCGGATAGGTCGAACCATCCTTTCGTCTGTGAACAGTCTCAAAAACTACTTTTTCTTGTTTTCCGATTTGTAATGGAGTTACTATTTTCTCAAAGGAAGGTGCATCGATCTCAGACTTGATATCCAAAGGAGTCATTTTCAGCAACTCAGTATGCGAGTATCCTAAATTTACCCGCGCCCCTTCATTGACAAACAAAAATTTATAACTGTCTGCATCAAAGATGAAAATTTCATTGAGGGATTGTTCTATAATTCTCGTCAGGTTTCTTTCCTGGTCGAGTGACTGATTCAATTCGGTTGTTCGCTCCACGACCATGAACGCAAGGTGTTCGTGGTAATTCCGCAATTCCTTTTCGTTCTGTTTCCGTTTAAGCGCGAGTTCCACGGTGGTCGGAAGGGTCTTGAGGTAATGACCGTCAGGGTCTTTGATGAGATAATCGCTGGCACCAAGCTTCATGGCCTCAACAGCGACTTCTTCGTTACCAGTCCCGGTGGTGACAATAACCGGGGTGTCTTTAAACAGCTCAAACAGTTCAAAAGACACCCCATCTCCAAGCACATAATCCGCAATAATGACATCGAAATGTGTTGCTTGTAAAATCTCTTTGCCCTCAGCAACGGATCCGGCAATGGTGTAATCATAGGGAAGGTTCTCGTTTCTGACATATCTCTCAAACGCTATCTGGTCGACCTTGTCGTCCTCAACAAGAAGAAGACGAACTGCTTTGTCTTTCATGAATTTTCCTCTATTTGATCGGAACCAAATTCCTTTGACACACCATCACCATATAGCTCTGGTGGATAAATAGTTACCCTGGTTACACCGCTCTGCGGTGTAACCCAACCCATCGGCGCTCTGCGCCACGATACGAAGCGCAGGGCGGTGTAACGAGTAATATCTTGAGGTTACATGCATTAAGTGGATAGCCCATTTCCTCTATTTGATTGGGACTACATTCCTTTGACACACCATCACCATAGTTTACGTTGCCGCTTGCTTTTCTTTGGCCGGCCTGATTAATTCGGCAATTCACTCAATGTTCAATACAGATCGATTGTTTTTACCACCTCAACAAATTTTCGGTAATCGACAGGCTTGATCATGTACCCTGCAACCCCGAAATTGAAGCTGTCAACCTTGTCCTGATCGTCTTTGGATGTGGTGAGAACAACCACGGGAATTCTTTTCAGCCTGTCGTCTTTCTTGGCTATCTGCAGAAATTCAATACCATCCATCCCCGGCATTAGGGCGTCAGAGATGATCAGGTCGGTTTTGTGAGGCCGGGCCGGAGCATATCAAGCCCCTCCTGACCGTCCGCAGCCTCTTGCACCTCATGTGGCCCATGCTTTCCAGTATCTTGCGAAGGAGACGTCTGTCCACCCTTCGGTCATCCACTATGAGGATTTTCATTTTTTCTCTCTTTCATGATGGAATGCCCTGTCCAGTCGCATGACTCGCCTGAATCAGAGGCAATTCCACAATAAACTTTGCTCCCTGACCCGGCTCTGATTCTACACGGATTTCCCCCTTGTGTTTGTCTACAATAATGGCATGGGAGACAGAAAGACCAAGGCCTGCCCCGGTTCCCACGTCCCTGGTGGTGAAAAAGGGGTCAAAAATATTGCTTTTTATATTTTCGGGGATGCCGGGGCCATTGTCTTCCACTTCAATCACAGCTCTGTTGCCAGTTATGGCAGTGCGCAGAGTGATACACGGTTTCTCGGTCAGATCTGCTTCTGCCATGGCCTGGACACTGTTTTTGATAAGGTTCAGGATGACCTGCTCGATTTCCGTTGGAACGCAGATAACAGAAGGGAGATCCGGGGCATACTCCTTGATGATTTGCACGTTGGTTATTCCATACTTCTTTTTCATATCATAGTCTGACTGGGACAGGAGTAGAGAACTCTCTATGATATCCTCCAAATTAGCAGTAAAGAAGTTACCTTCATTGGGGCGGCTGAATTCAAGGAGACTTTTGATAATATCGCTAGCCTTCAATGCTGATTGCCGGATACCATCCATGAAATAATCAAGATCATTCTTTTTGAAATAGTCCTGCACTGCAGCCAGATCAACATTACACTTGGCAGCCTTTTCTTTGCTGCGCATCTTTTCTGGGGAGAGTCCCATCTCCACAAGCTGGTGGGCCTGGAGAATTGCAGAAAGAGGAGTATTTATTTCATGGGCAACTCCAGCGGCAAGACCGGCAATGGTTGTCAGCTTTTCGCTCAGAAAAAGTTGCTTTTCCATTTTTTTTTGCTCAGTGATGTCCTCGATCATGCACAGGTGACGCGGATGGTTCTTTTTTTCGGTTTTCATCGGGGCGATGGTCATGTTAATCCAGACAAAAGAGCCGTCAGGACGGATATAGCGTTTTTGCATGTTAAACCCGGAAATCTCTCCGGCATTCAGAAGCGCCATATTGTCCAAATCTTCCTGTACATCATCTGGATGGGTGATACTTATCCAGTCAATGGTGGCCATCTCTTCTCTGGTCCGGCCCACAATCTCTGCAAAACGAGGGTTAACCTCGTAGATGTGTGGCGTCAATGAATCAATTAAGGCGATCCCCAAAGGCGCTTCAGTAAACATGATCTCAAACCGCTTTTCACTTTTCAGGAGATCTTCTTCAGCCCGCTTCCGTTCATCTATTTCTTTAGTGAGTTCTTCTGATTGACGTGTCAGTTTCAGTTGCAGCCGGAACAGTTTTAAATGGTTTTCAATCTTGAGCAGAAGCTCTGAGGATTCGACGGGTTTGGTTATATAGTCAATGGCACCGGCCTCAAGGGCCTTCACTTTTAAGTCGCTTTGCCCCAGGCCACTAAGAAATATAACGGGAATGCCTTTTGTTTCAGAGTCAGCCTTAAGGTGGCGACATACTTCGATGCCATTCATGCCGGGCAAATTGTAGTCCAGCAAGATCAACTCGGGCAAGTTTGCCTGTACGCTGCGCAGGGCGAGTTCGCCGTCACTGGCAGGCTGAACCTGATAACCACTCAGGGTCAATAAATCCACCAAAAACTTGAGGTTGGCAGGTTCATCTTCAACCACCAGGATATCCCCGTGGGGATGGATCTGTTCGCTCTCTGTTTTCATCTAGATTCTGTCCCTGTTAAGATATCCATAATCGTCAGGATTTTTTTCCTGTAACTCTTCAACCATCCGGCGCAAACGCTTACCCAGGAAATACGCAGTTCCAGAGCACCGAGTGGCCATATTCGCAAGCTCCATCGCTTTTTAAACTTCTGCCATTCCCCATCTATTAGCGGATCTTCTACCACGGACAGCATCCACTCCTTTACTAGATGCCCCCCCCAAAAAAAATTCTTGAGTAACGATCAGCTTTTCGCTTCTTTTAAGGGTATCACAACGTTGAAACGAAAACCAAACGGAAAGACAAGCCAGTATGGTTTTTAAAAATTCTTACAAGGCAATTATGAAAAGATTATTTTGGAAATAAAGTCCAAAATGTGTGTGATGGAATGAATGGAGTGTTTCCAAGAATACTACACAAATACGATAAACATCACAGCAGAGATACTGACCGTATCGACGTGGCCACATGAATTTCAAGTACTGACTGTGTCAAAGTTAAGCTGAGATAGTCAAATATGCTGTTAACACAAATTCCGGAAAATATTTTAAAAGGGATCCGATGGCAATCATAACTATTACTGATTACGTACGAAACTCAGCCAAACAATTAGATTACGTGTAGGAGCCCGCCCCTGCGGGCGATACTGAAGGTAGCACCATTGGCGAAATTGATCGCCCGCAGGGGCGGGCTCCTACAAATTGCGGTAATTTCAATTTGTTATTCGACAAGTTGTTTTCTTGGCTGAGTTTCGTACGTAATCAGTAAAATTATTGTCCGACACAATGAGGTTATTGGTGCTATGCAGCTATGTTATATATAGCAAATTTACGACTTGAAGCATAATTATATGAGATGCGAGGTGAGAAGGTAAATAGGATTGCCAGGGGCAAGGTTAATCAATCAATTAGCTTGCAATAGGCAGGTTAAGACTATTTCTGAGTCTTTACGTGTCCAACCAATATACGGAACAAGTCTCCTGATAATCGCAGAGCGGATGGATTTATATTCACACTGATGTTCTGTCTGGTGTCAGCCAGTGCGAAGCCTGCGGAAAGTATTTCTTTAGAATGTCTCGGCATGGACAGAAGCATTGTCAGAATTCCTGCCGAACGAGAAAACGTAGGAACGCAATGACCCCTGATCAGATATGTCATGAGAATGTGGATTATCGTGTGATGAAAGGGGAGTGATCACTCTCCTGGGAAACACTCTGTAAACTAAGAAATCGGGGGCTGATTGGGGGCTGGAAACAGGTTTGATCTAGAAGACAACTAAGGGGCTGCAGGCTGAAATTGCCTGTAACCCCTTGTTTTTATAGTGGTGCCCGGAGCGAGAATCGAACTCGCACACTCTCACGAGCGAGGGATTTTAAGTCCCTTGCGTCTACCAGTTCCGCCATCCGGGCAGTATACTGTTTGTACCATAGAGCCGTTTTGTTTGTCAATTGGCAAACAAAGATATTTCAGGAGTTCTAATGTATGTATATCTTTGAATAATTTGTGATATTTTTTTAAGAGAAAACAGCGAGTACAGTCTCTTTTAAAAAAAGAGCAATGGGGGAGGAACTGTTCGTTGCGGTAGAGAATAAGTCATATTTGTTAGCTATTTCTTCCTCAGTGAACTCCTCACCGTTCAGGATGAAGAATTTAAAAAATCATTGAGGCATCGCGTACGATGGCGAGCATTTCTTTCACTGCCTGGTCGATGCCGACAAAAACGGCTCTGCTGATGATTGCATGCCCAATGGAGAGTTCTTCAATGGTGTCCAGAGACGCAATTTTGGAGGTGCTCTGGTAGTCAAGACCGTGTCCTGCATTTACCCGTAATCCCATCTGGTAGGCCTCTTCAGCGGCTGAGGCAATGAGTTGATACTCTTCTTCTCTTTCTTTCTCACTTGTGGCATCGCAGTAACGTCCGGTATGGAGTTCCACGTAGGTGGCCCCAATGTCCAGGGCCGCTTTTACTTGCCTCTGTTCGGGATCAATGAAGAGTGAGACTGGAATTCCTGCCTTGTCCATCTTGGCAATGGTCTTTGCCAGTTTCTTCTTTTGTCCGGCGACGTTCAGGCCGCCTTCTGTGGTCAGTTCCTGACGCTTTTCAGGGACTAGAGTGACCATATCGGGTTGCAGGTCCAGGGCAATTTCGATAATCTCTTTATTGGCCCCCATCTCCAGGTTCATCCTGGTCTTGATGGTTTCCCGCAGCAGACGGACATCCCGGTCATTGATATGGCGTCGATCTTCACGCAGGTGGACGACTATGCCTGCTGCGCCTGCCAGTTCACAGAGAGCAGCAGCTGCCACCGGATCAGGCTCGTTGATGCCCCTGGCCTCGCGTACCGTGGCAACGTGGTCAACATTAATTGCTAGGTGTGTCATTTGAGTACTCCTGGAAGATTGTAACTGGTTAATCAGGTTGGTTTCTCGTGCCCACATGGCCTCAGCCTCTTTTTCGGAACGCTCATGGTCATAGCCGAGCAAATGGAGCAGGCCATGGGTCATAAGCCAGGTAAGACGGTCATGCAGGGAAACTTTGAGTTTTTTTGCTTCGTTGTGGGCGGTCTCCACAGAGATAATGATATCACCAAGTTCTTTAACAGGGATGGTAGTGAGGCATGGATCCATCTCCTCTGCAAAGGGAAAAGAAAGGACATTGGTTGGTCCCTTTTTTCCACGATAATGGTTGTTGAGCCAGCTTATCTCCTGATCATCGACCAAAAGGATACTGACTTCGTGATTCGTTACCCTGTTTTGACGCATGAGCCATGCAGCGCGCCGACGCAGCAGTCTGCTGTTCAGACGAAACCTGCTGGTGTCGCAGTTTATGGTGAATTGTGCCGGCATGATCAGGGGGCGTTTCTTTTGCTTCCTGACTTCTTCTCGTAGGCGGCGATGATTTTCTGTACCAGGGGGTGCCTGACCACATCCTGTTTGGAAAAATTGCAGAAAGTGATCCCATCGATTCCAGACAAGAATTTTTTTGCCTGAATCAGGCCGGATTGTTGTGTGTGTGGCAGGTCTATCTGGGTGACATCACCGGTGATTACTGCTGAGGAATCGAATCCGATACGAGTCAGGAACATCTTCATCTGTTCCCTGGTGGTATTCTGGGCCTCATCAAGGATGATAAATGCATCATTCAGGGTTCTGCCCCGCATAAAGGCGAGGGGAGCAATCTCAATGATCCCCTGTTCAAGAAAGTCTGCACTTTTGTCCGGCCCGAGCATGTCACTCAGGGCATCATAGAGGGGTCTCAGGTAAGGATTGACCTTCTGGGCGAGATCTCCAGGAAGGAATCCAAGTTTTTCTCCAGCCTCTACTGCAGGCCGGGTGAGGATAATAGACCTTACCTGGCCGGTGATCAATGCGGAAACGGCCATGGCTACAGCCAGGTAAGTCTTTCCAGTTCCGGCTGGTCCGATTCCAAAGACAATGTCGTTATTGCGGATTGAATCGATATAAAATTTCTGGTTTTGGGTCTTGGGGGAGATGATACGATTCTGGGCAGTGATGTAGACCTTGTCCAGAAAGATTTTGTCGAGACGACAATTGGGGGCAGTCTCCAGGACACGCAAGCCAAAGGCAAAATCTGAACTATAGACCTGAAAGCCTTTGCTGATAAGTCCATAAAACTGTTCAAGGAGATTGGCAGTCAGGTCGATCTCATGTCCGAGGCCGGTAATGTGGACGTCGTTGCCTCGGACATGGATTTTTACTCCGATATTTTGTTCAAGCAAGTGGAGATTCTTGTTGAGTTCTCCATAGAGGATGCCCGCCAGATTGTTATCGGGAAAAGATATATCCCTGCTCAGTTGTTTGTTTGCCATCTGTCGTTAGTTGGTCTTTTTGGCGAGTTCCTGGTCAATTATTTTCTGGATGGCAGGAAGTGAACGGCTTTTCAACTTCACACCATTGATAAAAATAGTTGGAGTTCCAGTGACACCTGCTTCCTTAGCATCACGGAGATCTGCGGCAAGTTTTTGCCGAACCTGGGGAGAAGCCATATCTTTCTGGAATTTTTTGAAGTCAAGACCGAGTGTTGTGGCAATATCATTAATGGCCTTGGAACTGAGCTTAGGAGTCTCAAAAAGGGCGTCGTGGAATTCCCAGTATTTTCCCTGGTTGCCTGCAGCAAGTGCTGCAAGCGCAGCAGGTTTGGCTAACTTATGAAAGTTCAGGGGCATGTTTTTGAGGACGATCTTTACAGTATCAGGGTTGTGCTCGAGCACCTGCTCGAGTAGCGGCACTGCTTTGCCGCAGTGTGGTCACTCAAAGTCTGTGAAAACAGCAATGGTCACCGGCGCATTTTCATTCCCGAGAAAAGGCGATCCTGCAGTATTAATATCTACTACAAAACTTACAGAAAGATCCGAGAAGCTTTTCTTTGCCTGATCGATAAGGAACAGTCTTTCGCCTCGTGGAGCAATGTCGATGGCTGAGACACCTTTTTCTACTGGAATTGAACCCAGAAGTTCACCAGCTGCTGTGTAAGCAAGAACTTTATTCTGATCAGTAAGGATGAAAACTCTTTTCCCATCAAGAGAATAGACGATATCCAAAGGAGTACTGGGAAGCTTCCAATTCTTTTCAACCTGCCACTGAATGTTTGATGACCCTTGGGCATCGGCCGCAGCAAAACTCAGAGACGGTGAAAAGGAAAGCAGGAGTAAGGCACAGGCTGTTACGGTCTGTTTGTACTGCATTATTTCCTCAAATTTAAAGTGATTGATGAAGTCCGGCGCAGAAGCTTAGCTGATGAAAGTTGTCATCTGGCCAGTCAGTGGAAAATTAAGGGAAGGATTGGGGTGCAAAAATCCTTTCCAATACAGGGAGGATAATAGTCCGTGTGAAACTGTTTGGCAAGCTGCAAGAGGAAAAATGATTGTATCTTTGGCAAAAACGATGGGAAGAGAAAATGAATTTTTTCCCTCTTCAGTCGTAACAGTCTTGACTGGGAGCATGATGTGAATTATTTACTAACAGATTATCAAATTTTCCTTTAATGATCTGGTGAAATTTATTCAGCTTTTGCCTGGGATTCATTTGATATTCTGTGTGAACTGTTTGCTATGCGAGGGTGGCGGAATTGGTAGACGCACTGGTCTTAGGAACCAGCGCCTTTGTGCATGGGGGTTCGAGTCCCCCCTCTCGCACCAGATATTTCTTATATCTTGTATAAACTTAGCTGGTAGAGTTTCAGGCTGTAAGGAATATGCCTCAAAGGTGGGCGGTCTGTAAGAAATGTTCTTGGGGTGCTGTGCCCGGCAAAAAAAACCTAAGAGTAGTCTGAGAAACGAATTTTCTAATTAACCGAGTAAGAATCTCAATAAAGGTGGAAACGATGGAAGTAGTTGTTGAAGATGTCAGTGCACTTACAAAAAAAGTAACTATAACTCTGCCCAAGGATGGTGTTCAGAAAAAATTGGAGAAGGCCTACAACAAGCTGCAGCGTGAGACCAAGATGAAGGGTTTTCGCCGTGGGAAGGTTCCTCGTTCTGTTATTATCAAGAATTTTAAGCAACAGGTAGAGGGCGAGATTGGCGAAAAACTCGTTCAGGAAAGTTATTTTGACGCCATTGAAAAAAATAGTATCGATCCTGTTGTGCATCCTGAAATTTCTGCACCTCTCTTTAAGGAAGATGGGACATTCGAGTTCGTTGCTCATATCGATATCAGGCCTGAATTTGAGCTTGGTGAGTATAAAGGGATCGAGGTGGAGCAAGTCTCCAGTGAGGTGAGTGATGCCGCAGTAGAGGTTGAGGTCGAAAGTCTTCGTCAGGATATGGCACCGCTTCGTTCGGTCACAGACAGAGGAATCGAAAATGGTGACGTCGTTGTTGTCGATTTTGAAGGATTCCACAATGGAAAGGGTATGAAAGAGGTCAAGAATGACAACTACTCTGTGGATGTCGGTTCTGGACGGCTCAGCCCTGAATTTGAAGAGAAGCTGGTGGGAATGAAGGGTGGGGAAGAGGCCAGCCATGAAGTTGATTTTCCTGCCAAGTATCCCAATCCTGTCCTTGCCGGAAAGAATATTGAGTTCCGGGTCAATGTGAAGGATATCAAAGAGCGCATTCTTCCAGAGCTCAATGATGAGTTCGCGCAAGACGTGGACAATGAGTTCAAGACCTTTGCCGACTTGCAGGCATCGATTCGTGAGCGTCTGCAGAAGGAGAAAGAGGCACGTGCAGAAGGCGATGTTACCGACCGCTTGATGCTGAAACTTTTGGAAAATCATGAGTTCGAGGTTCCTTCCCGACTGGTGCGTTTTGAAGTTGAGGAGATGATCAAAAATACTGAGAAATCCTTGGAACAGAGCGGTATGGATCTGGAATCCGCCGGGCTCAATCGTGAGGATCTTGCAGAGAAGAATAAGGAAACAGCAGAGAAACGGGTACGCGGCGACTTTATCTTGAAAAAAATAGCGGAAGTCGAAGAGATCAAGGTCAGTGACGAAGATATGGACCGCGCCTTCAAGCGTATCGGTGATCAGTATAATATGCCCATTGCTCAGGTGAAGGAATTTTTTCAGAGCCGGGATGATCTGCTTCCATTTATGAATGAGATATTAAATGAGAAGATCCTCACCTTCCTTCGCGAAAATGCCAAGTTTGTAGAGGCATCTCCTGCGGCCGAGGAAGAAAAGACTGAAGAGAGTACAGATTGATAGCAGGTCTGTGCTTTTTGCCGGTATTACGAAAAAAACAAGATCGGCAAGGGAACTTGTCTGATTTGAAGGTGTAATTGTAACGACTGCAGCTGTCCGCCAGGCCTCTGCAGTCGTACTCGTTTAAGGAGAAGAAATATGAACCTTGTACCAATGGTTGTTGAGCAAAGTCCCCGTGGGGAGCGAGCTTTTGATATATACTCCAGGCTGCTGAGAGAACGGATCATTTTTTTAGGTACCTCGGTGGGCGATGAAGTGGCCAGCTCTATTATTGCCCAGCTTCTTTTCCTCGAGGCAGAGGATCCTGATAAGGATATCACCTTCTACATCAATTCTCCCGGTGGATCAGTAACGGCAGGACTTGCCATTTACGACACCATGCAATATGTGAAATGTGATATTGCAACGTTGTGCATGGGGCAGGCTGCATCCATGGGGGCATTGCTGCTTGCTGCCGGTACCAGCGGCAAACGATATTCCCTGCCTAATTCCAGGGTCATGATTCATCAGCCCATGGGAGGATTTCAGGGACAGGCCACTGAGATTGATATTCATGCCAAAGAAATTCTGCGCATGCGTGATGACTTGAACAGGATTTTGGCCTTTCATACCGGCCATACAAAGAAAAAGATCCAGTCTGATACTGACAGGGATAATTTCATGAGTCCGACAGAGGCCAAAAAATATGGTATAATAGATAAGGTCTTGGCCAAACGAGTTGATCCTGTAGAGGAAGATTGAAATGGATGATTTTGAAAATAGAGAAAACAGTTCCCATTGTTCTTTTTGCGGAAAGGGCCAGGATGAGGTGTCTAAACTCATAGCCGGCCCTGAAGTCTACATCTGTGACGAATGCATAGACCTCTGTAATGAGATCGTCAAAGACGAGGATATCTCAGAGGTTGCAGACGGGGAGGAGATGAAGGCCGGTGCCCTCAAACCCATGGAGATTAAAGACCATCTCGATGAATATGTTATCGGTCAGGAATTTGCCAAAAAGATCCTTTCCGTAGCAGTACATAACCATTACAAACGGATCGAAGCGCCAATATCTGACGATGCAGTGGAACTGCAGAAAGCCAATATCATTCTAATCGGCCCCACCGGAAGTGGAAAAACGCTGGTGGCGCAGACCCTGGCCAGGATCCTTAATGTTCCTTTTTGTATGGCAGATGCCACTACACTTACCGAGGCCGGTTATGTGGGGGATGATGTGGAAAATATCCTGGTTAATCTCCTCCAGGCCGCTGACTATGACATTGACCGTGCTCAACATGGTATAATCTATATCGATGAGATTGATAAGATTGCCAGAAAATCCGACAGCCCATCACTCACCCGTGATGTTTCCGGGGAAGGGGTGCAGCAGGCATTGCTGAAGATTATCGAAGGAACTGTGGCTTCCATACCTCCCAAGGGAGGGCGTAAACATCCACAGCAGGAACTGGTGAAGATCGACACCACTAATATCCTCTTTATCTGTGGAGGCGCCTTTGTCGGCCTGGAGACAGTGGTCAAGAGACGCAAGGGAACAAAATCCATGGGCTTTGGTGCCAAAGTCGTCAGTGACAAGAAGATGAATGTCGGAGAGCTTCTGGAGTTAGTCCAGCCCGAAGATCTTCTCAAGTTCGGACTTATCCCGGAGCTGGTTGGCCGTCTTCCTGTCATAGCCACCATGCAGGAGTTGGTGGAAGATGACCTGGTTCGTATTCTTACAGAACCGAAGAATGCCCTGACCAAGCAGTATGAGAGACTCTTTGAATTTGAAGATATTCGCCTTCGTTTCACAGAAGGGGCCCTCACTGCCATTGCCAAGAAGGCCTTGAGTCGTAAATCAGGTGCACGAGGTCTCCGCTCGGTGATGGAAGCAGCCATGCTGGATGTGATGTACGAACTGCCCTCCCAGGAAAACGTGCAGGAGTGTGTTATCAGCGAACAAGTGATCAACAATGGTGATTACCCGGTCATTCTGTACGAGAAAAATTCTGATGGTAAACGCCTCGAAAGTGCATAACTTAATAATTTGTACAGGCAGCAGCGTTTACGCAGGCTGGGGAGCACCGGCTGGCATAAAAGATAGCGAAATCCAATACTTTTGAGTTTGTTGTATTGTTTTGAGGTGGAACAGGAAGCACTTCGGAGTTCGATATTCTGTTTTTACTTGTTACGAAATTGTCAGGTAATACCATTGACCCTTAAGGATTAATTTACTCACATTTTAATAAAATATTAAGTCAATATGAATACCAGCCTATACCCACTCATGTCCCTTCGTGACATCGTAGTTTTTCCCCATATGGTAGCTCCTTTAGTTGTGGGAAGGAGTAAGTCTATCCATGCCCTGGAAGATGCCATGGAAAAACGAACCGAGATCTTTCTTGTGGCCCAGCAGGACTCCAGGATTGATGATCCCGAAGAAAGTGAGATCTACAGGGTTGGTACCCTGGCCGTGGTCATGCAGCTCCTCCGTCTGCCCGATGGTACGATTAAGGCATTGGTGGAAGGAAAGAGAAGGGCAGAGGTGGTATCGTTTTTGCCTCACGAGCAATTTATGCAGGCTGAGGTCCGTATTCGTGAAAATAGTGATGAGAACACAAGCGAAAGTGTTGTCTTTGTCCGTCAGCTGCTGGAGAAGTTTCAGGAGTTTGCCGGCCTCAATCGAAAGATACCGCGTGAGGTGCTCAAATCGATCAAGACCATCGAGGACAATGGAAAACTAGTCGATGTAGTCAGCGCCCATCTCCCGTTGCAATCAGGGGAAAAACAGACCATTCTTGAGATTGACTCTCTTCCGCAGAGGATCGAAAAACTCCTTGAGTATATCAACCGTGAGCTTGAACTGGCCGAACTGGAAAAGGACATCAACGCCAGGGTGAAAAAGCGTATGACTAAGACCCAGCGCAACTATTTCCTGGGAGAGAAGGTCAAGGAGATCCAGACTGAAATAGGCCAGAACGAGGACGGGCTGGATGAGATCGGTGAACTGGAAGAGTCCATCAAAAAGAAAAAACTCCCTGCACTCGCCCGCGACCTTGCAGCAAAAGAGTTGAAAAAACTCCGCAATATGCCTCCCATGTCCGCCGAGACCACAGTTGTCCGCAACTATATTGACTGTATTCTTGCCCTTCCCTGGAAGAAAAAGAGCAGAGGGCATCTGGATATCAACAAGGCGGAGAAGATTCTCAACGAAGATCATTACGGCCTGGAAAAACCCAAGGAGAGGATACTTGAATATCTGGCCGTGCAGGCTCAGGTGAAAAAATTGCATGGGCCGATTCTCTGCCTTGTAGGTCCTCCAGGTGTCGGTAAAACCTCCATCAGTCGTTCTGTTGCCAGGGCCATGGGACGTAAGTTTGTCCGACTGTCCCTGGGCGGTGTACGTGATGAGGCGGAAATAAGAGGCCATCGGCGTACATACGTGGGTGCCATGCCTGGAAAGATTATCCAGTCCATGCAGAGGGCCGGGGTTGCCAATCCTGTATTTTGCCTGGATGAGGTGGACAAGATGAGCACAGATTTTCGCGGTGACCCATCTTCTGCGCTGCTTGAAGTCCTGGATCCGGAACAGAATAACACCTTTAACGACCACTATCTGGATCTTGACTATGACCTGTCCGAGGTGTTTTTCATCACTACTGCCAATAACCTTGAGGGCATTCCTCTGCCTCTACAGGACAGGATGGAGATCATCCGCCTGAACGGATATACTGAGGACGAGAAAAAGAATATTGCCGAAGGGTATCTTATTCCCAAACAGTTGAAGGCCAATGGCTTCAAGCCCGAAGACATTAAAATGACAGACGGTGGAGTCCTTGAAATCATACGTCGCTATACTAGAGAGGCTGGAGTAAGGAGTTTTGAGCGAACGATTGCTTCGATCTGCAGAAAGGTTGCCAGGGACCGATTGAAAAGAAAAACACCAGACAAGAAATATAAGATTACTGCTCAGTCAGTATTGAAATATCTGGGCACACCCACGTACCGGTATGGGCTTGCTGAGGAACGTGATAAGGTCGGTCTGACCACAGGCCTTGCCTGGACCTCTGTGGGTGGTGAATTGTTACAGATCGAGGCCGCCCTCATGCCCGGTACTGGCAAGATGATCGTCACCGGAAAGCTTGGCGATGTCATGCAGGAGTCTGCCCAGGCCGCTCTCACCTATGTCCGCTCCAGAGCCATGCTCCTTGGGATGGACCCGGATTTTTATCAGAAGGTGGATATCCATGTGCATGTACCCGAAGGGGCAATTCCTAAGGATGGTCCTTCAGCCGGCATCACCATCGCCACCACCCTGGTCTCCGCCATTCTCAAGCTGCCGGTGAGGCACGAGCTGGCTATGACTGGGGAGATTACCCTGCGTGGACGGGTGCTGCCCATTGGCGGACTGACTGAAAAATTGCTGGCAGCCAAGAGGGGTAATATTCGAGAAGTGATTATCCCCAAGGAAAATGAACGGAATCTCGCAGATGTGCCTCTCAAGATTCGCAAGAGTCTGGTCATTCACTGTATGGAAAATGTGGATGAAGTATTGGAAAAAGCACTGGTGGTGAAAGAGGGAGAAACCCTGTTTAAAGATGCATCGTTGTCTACTGTATACGGGGATTTCACAGTCTCTTCACATAATACTCCACACTGACTTTTTTGCTTGACGGTTTTTGGGCTTCCTGTTAAAAAGATGTCCACAATTGATTGAGGGGGCGGTTAGCTCAGCTGGGAGAGCATCGGCCTTACAAGCCGAGGGTCACAGGTTCGATCCCTGTACCGCCCACCATTCAATTTATCCATAGGGAGCGGTAGTTCAGCTGGTTAGAATACTGGCCTGTCACGCCAGGGGTCGCGGGTTCGAATCCCGTCCGCTCCGCCATAAAATACAAGGGTTTAGCCGCTAAGGCTAAACCCTTTTTTTGTTGTTGCCGGGTCGAGAAGTGACTCTTTCTTTTTTTACCAGTTCGTGTCGTGGTCTCTGTTTCATGTGAGCTGCGTTTGACCCTGCTCTACACTCTCAATCTTTGAGAAAGGAAAAAGTGTGATCCATCACATCTGGAGAAAACTGTTTTATTGGAAAAATGTATAACCGGACAGGCATCCTGTAAGGGGTACACTTATGCACAAAGAAAATAAAAAAAGCGGCAGGATATGTACTGCTGCTGTACGTTATCTCGCTGTTGTCCTGTTCGTTTTTTGTGTTGTAACAACGGGAAAGGCTGGTGATCATCTTCAGGCGACAGTGGTAAAGGTCGTGGATGGAGACACTATTCAGGTTCGGTACAATGGAAGGTCCATGCGAGTGAGGCTCTGGGGAATTGATACCCCTGAGTGGAGCCAGCCTTTTTCACAGGTTGCTAAAAAGTATACGGCAAAGTTAGTTGAAAATACAGAGGTAGAACTGGAAGAAAAAGACTGGGATGATTACGGTCGCCTCGTGGCAATCGTTACAACCGAGAAGAAACAGTGTTTGAATGAAGAATTGTTGAGAGCAGGGCTGGCCTGGGTTCACATCTACTACTGCAAAGAAGCACGATGTGATTCATGGTATGCACTGGAGCGTAAAGCACGAAAAAAAAGATTCGGTCTCTGGCAGGATACGTCACCGATACCTCCCTGGGTCTGGAAACGAAAGAAACAGCGTTACTGAGTTCAAGATTCAGATATCTCGTCGTTGGAAAAAAGAAACCTCCAGTTCACCGAATTTGTATCTGGGGAACCGGAGGTTGGAGGGGAGGGGATGCTGATTGTTTTGGTCTGCAGTTATTTGCCTGCCGTGACCTTGTCGGGAGCCTTGTTAACGTATTTAAAAAAGACCGGGAAGGCGACAAAGAAGGAAACGCAGATCAGGTATTCGATGCCCTTTATATGGGTGTAATAATCAACCAGGGTGTGCAGTGGTTTGATCATACCGATAGCGGTCATGTATTGGCTTGCCAGTGTACTTACAGACCAGTTTGCTTGGTAGAGGGCTCCTGTTAATGCTGCCGCTACCCAGAGACACATCATTGAACCTACTACCAAGATAACCCTGCTTGCTGTTTTTGAAGTCTTGTCTGCCATGCTCTTCTCCTTACCTGTTGTCATTATATAAATTGTATCAGCCGATTAATGCGGTGAAGTAGTTTTTCAGTAAATTCAAAGGCCCAGAGCCGATCAAGGCGCTGGCGATACATGCTGCTCCCCAGAGACCAACGAGGGCAGCCATGACAATTCCTACACCGAGTACGAATGTAGAGGTTTCGTATCCAACTTCGGCCTGCTTTCTGGTTTTTGTTTGTGTGTCAGTAGTCATGGTATTCCCCCGGTATCTCTTTTAAAGAGAGCTTTTTCTTTCACGTATCAGTTTCCAGTGATAGCGGTGAACAATCCTTTAAAAACTTCCCCAGATCCGTTGTTGAGCATTACGCTGGCCATGCAGGTAACTGCCCATATTCCGACCATAATCGCTGCTGCTATTCCTACACCGAGTGTGAATTTGGTAGTTTCATCTATAACATCGACCTGATTATCTATGAGTTCTGTTTGTGTTTTGCCAGTCATGACATTCTCCTTATCCTTCTGATTTTGTGATTTTTTTTGTTTTTCTGTGTTTTGTATTGCATCAAGGATGCCAGTTAGTCATTTTTTGTAGGAACCATTCTCTTGTTCTGTATCTATTCGATATCACTTATATTTGAAACATGCTGCAGCTGTCTTGTATTGCAGCACTTTCCCTGAATGAAAGTGTGACGTGATCAAATGCGTTGCAACTGGTGAAAAAAGTGTCGGATGTTTCAACTAAAGTGTTGCAGCCTTTTGCAGATAGGCGAAACATCGTGAGGGGAACTGGAACAGGAAGGCGCTGCGAAAAGGGGATCTTCTGTGGAGAACCTTTGGCAGAAAGAGGAGGGTATACGTGAAAGGGTAGGCAAAAAGATTGAGATTCAGAAAGGGGTGTTGCTCTTGTTACAGCGAAAAATGAGGTGTGCTTGGCTCAAGCAGTGGCTTTTCCGTTTCGAGGAATGATGATCGTACAGATATTTGATTGATCATCATTTCTGATTACATCCAGGCTGCCGCCAAAGGTTTTCAAAAACTGTCTGCAGAAATTCATGTTGTGCCACGGCCTGTTGGGGTCCGCAGCACGAGGAGTCTTCTCAAATTTCCAAGGCGCTCCATTATCATATATGGATATCGCGATTTGAGCGTCGGTGGTGTTGTCATCATCGGTGAAGATTTCTATCTTTTTGTTTCCTGTCTTATCGTCTTGAAAACGACTTTTCACCGCTGTTCTGCTGCTTTGGATAGCTGACAGAATAACCAGCTGAAGATCACTGACATGATAGTTCAGTGAAATAGTGCTGTCTGCCATTGAGACGGAAAACTCAATACCATCGGTCTTAAGCGTTCCTCGTATCAGGCTCGATATGTGGGCAAAGATCTCTTCCAGGGTAAGGATTTTTGCCTCACCGCTTTCACTGCCACTGGTAAAGGTAATCATATTAGTCAGGAGCTGTGACATCTTTTTTTCTTCTGCAAAGAGTTTTCGTAACAGGTCCTTGGTATCATTGTCCATCTGTGAATCTTCGCTGAGGTCAAGAATCGCCTGAGTATAATTGATAACTCCATTGGAGCGATTGGTCAGTTCATGGCTCAGCCCACCTAGGAGATGGCCAATACTGCTGTACCTGTAAAGGCGGGAAAGTTCCTTTACCGGCCACTCGGGAACCATTTCTCCTGCATTTCGTGTCTTTTCTGGCAGTTGTTGTGATGCCAGGGTCTCAATCGTTGAATGGAGGGTGAAAAGTGAGATATCGCTCGATGATATTTTTGGAAAAAGAGTACGGCAATAGTGGATGATAGGAGTAGTGATATATTTATTCACCACCAGAAGCATGATGCTGACTGTTGCAACTACAAGAGCAAGCATCCCGACCAGTGCTCGTTGAAGCCCTAGAAGCTGTGTCTGGGTATATCTGGTAATGAGCTGATGAAAACCTGTGAGTTTCGTGTTGATAGAGCGTAATTGTTTTGAGAGTGAAGCCAGTTGAACTGCAGTCGGCGTGTCAGGACTGTTTTGGATACTGCGAAGGCTTACGGTCACATTAACCAGATCCACCTGGCTGATAAATGCGAGTTTAAATTCTTCTGGAATAAGGATGTCACCCAGGACCAAACTCATCTCTTTATCCAAACCCTGAATTTCTTTTATAAGTTCAGCAGTATTTAATGATTTTTGGCTGAGCAGTGTTTCATTGATGTGCTCTTTCATTCCAGTGAACTGAAAAAGAAGGGTCTGACTGGAATGAACCAGCTGTTCGCAATGACGATAGAGAAAATACTGTTTACCGGCAAGAAAGATGACGACCATGAGCAGGCAGAGGGTAGAGCCTGTAAAGACATATAAAACACTTTTCAATGAAATTTTCGAAAAAATAGTCTTCATCTTTAGTCCTATAGTTATAGAAGGAGTATGGAAAAAAAGGACAAGAGCCCCCAGGAAAAATGAGGGCTCTTGTCGATTGTCTTCTATTTCTCACCCTTCCATTCGTAGACGATGGGCAGACGATAAACGATAAAGCGATAAGTCAAGAAGTAGAGGGAGTAGAGAGTAACAGTAATCCATACTTCCTTCCAGTGTGGAATTTCCTGGTACAGCTGCCAGTTATAACAAACCAGAGCCGTGTTGAGCCGATTCCAGACGATTCCTACTACAGTGATAAATGCTGCGAACCTGATCAGTCCAAGACGCTGATTCCTGACACCAAAGGCGAACATCAACATGGGCAGGACAACGGCGACACCGAGTTCAAGCATGTAGTAACTTCCCCATCCGGTAAGCAGGTACGACCATTCCTGATCATGGGCAACGGCTACTATTTTGATGATCAGGTAGGTGATCATGGCATATGAGGCACCTGTTGCAAGCCCCATGGTTATTTTGTCCAGATTGTCTTTGAATTCATCATCACAGCGCCAGGCCATAAAATTCCTGATCAGTGTAGAAGATACGATGACCATGGAGAGTCCGGCAAAGATGGATGAACAGAAAAAATGAATCCATTGAAAGTTCACTGACAGCCAGAGGGGATGGACCTTGGACGGTGCGTAGGTGAACAAGGCACCCAAGGCTCCCTGGTGGAGTGTGGAAAGAATGATACCTGCGATGGTGAGACCGAGGACCATTTTTCTGATGATACGTTTTCCTTTCAGCCAGCCAATCCATTCAAAAAAGGCAGGCAGCACTTCTGCAATCTGAACTGTCAGATACGTTGCAACATGCCAGGCGACCAGGAAGAGAACCGCTGCCGGACCAAGTGATACAAACATCGGATAGGGGAGGCGCCATGGCATACCAAGATCCACTTCCAGGAAGAGGACAGCAAAGAAATAGCCCAGAAGGCCGTTCAGCAGTGCAAGACGTTCAATGGGGTGAAAATCTTTTCTGCCAAACAGTTCTACGGTGGTACCCAGCATAAATCCTGATGCGGAAAGGGGAACCATTGCAAAAAGGCCGAATCCTAGAAAGAGGCCCCAGGGATAGTCATTGGAAGCATGGGTTACTGCTCCAAGGCCAAAGAGGTAACGCTGCATAATAAGCGGAACACCAATGGCAAAAATGCCGATCATCAGCCAGTTTACAGGATTTCTAAAAAACTGTTTTTTGTATTCCGGCAGAGACAGACCCAACCACAGTTTTTCTTTGATGGTCCATTCTGTCCCGTCTTCTTTTAGATGATTGACAATTGGAATTTCAGGTCTTTCCTTTGAAAATATTCTCATGCCTGCTCCTCCTTCTCATCATTTTCTTGTTCTTGTTTTTTGATATTTTCTTTTCTTGTAGCCAACAGGTGAAATCCTACAAAGAGGCCAGGCCAAATGGTGAGAACCATAGGAACCATAGCAAGAAAATCTTTTACCGAATTGAGGATTGGTTCTTTGGGTACATGGGTGTCAAAACCAACTTTGTCAAAGGAAACACTGGACAGGTACATCCAGGCAGTCCCCCCGACTTCTTTTTCTCCATAGATGTGGTCCACATATTTTCCAGGAGTGTTGCGAATACGCTGACGTCCCATGTCGATCAGGTCTGTACGCTTACCAAAGGTCAATGCCTCCTGGGGACATGCTTCTACACAGGCAGGTGGCTTTCCATCTTTCAGGCGGGTATCGTAACAGAAGATGCATTTCATAATGCGTGGGTTAAATGCACTGGAATACTTGAAAGTAGGAATATAAAATGGGCAGGCAATCATACAGGTCCTGCAACCTACACAGACCTTGGAATTATAGATAACGGCCCCTTCCGGTGTCTTGGTATAGGCGTTGACAAAGCAGGAAGTCAAACAAGCTGGTTCCTGGCAGTGATTACATTGGATCTTGCGGAATAGGGGATGGTCGAGTTCGGGAACATCATACTGATTCACTACTGTATAGGCTGTTTCATCGGTACGCCTTTTCTGGCCATGATGGATTTCGTCAAAGACCGAGTAGTCAGTAAAGGGTTTCGCGGGTTCCGGGAGTCCCTGTTCTTTGTTACAGGCTGCTTCACAACTTCTGCATCCCACACAGCGGGTGAGGTCAACGAGAACGCCCATCCCTTCAGGGTATCCCTCGAAATCGTGCGCTGCTTGCGACTCTTTATTTTTAAGTACCGCAACTGCTGCAGTACCGGCAAGCCCGCCTTTTAAAAAATTTCTACGGCTTACAGTTTTTTTCATGGTTTTTTCCTCTCTTGAAGAACTGTCACTTGAGTACCTTAAAAATGCTTACCTGTGTAACACCTGATCAATGACCAGTGGCCGAATGTCCTTTTGCAGGACTGTGTTTAATATGGGTATCAAACAATTTCTCACCGGCCTCGGTCATGGTGTGACAGTCCTGACAACCTGTTGGGCCACCAGTCTCCTGGTGACAACCGACACAGTTGAGATGGTAGGCACCTTTGAGTCCTGGTTTGTCAATATGATACAGTTCTGGCGCTTCCAGAGTTTTGAGATATTTTTCATGAAAACGATCCGATTCATGACATTCGCCACAGCTGACCACATCGGCCTCACCGCTGGTGGTGTGACAACGTGCGCAGTTTTTATCAGTTACTTCTCCACCGGTGGTATGATGGTGGCACTGTTCACAGCTTGTGATTTCAACATGCAGGGCATGATCAAATTCTACAGGGACATAGAGAGTTGCCAGGCTGTCAATGGTCACTGACTCCGGGGCATCATCTGCATCCATGGTCCAGACCTGGGCCGGAGTTGTCAATACACCTCCTATGGCCAGGGCTAAAGCTGTCCTTAATATTTTTTTCCTTGTTTGCATCTGGTTTCCTCCTTGTAAAAAATCTTCAGGGTAATCCTGTGATCCTTTTGTTTCGTTTTCCTCATTCCTCCCTTTGTTTGTTCAATAGTTTTTTCTCAATGTTTTTTTCATTTATGTAACAATGATGCACAATATCCATCTCTTCAGCGTCAACGGTTTCATTGACCAGTAAGGCCTCAGCCAGTTTATGTAAGAACTTGTTGTTTTCGGAGAGCAGTTCTTTGGTTTCCCGGTAACATTGTTCAATCAGCCTTTTGATTTCGTTGTCTATATTTTCAGCTGTTTTTTCGCTGTATGCCTTTGCTGCAGATCCTCCGCCTAAAAAACCACCCTGTTCCTGCATGTAGGCAACTGGTCCTATGACCTGACTCATGCCGAATTCACAGACTAAGCGGCTTGCTATTTCGGTTGCCGACAGGATGTCATTGGAAGCACCGGTTGTTTGATGGCCAAAAACAATCTCTTCAGCTGCACGGCCGGCCATGAGGATCTTAATCCTGTTTACGAGGTATTCTCGAGAGTAGGTGTAGCGGTCATCTAAAGGAAGCTGCTGGGTGAGGCCCAATGCTCTTCCTCGAGGTATGATAGTAATCTTGTGGACAGGGTCGGTTTCCTCGAGAAGTGTTGCCGTGATGGCGTGCCCGGCTTCATGATAGGCTGTAACACGCCTGACTTTTTCATCAATAACCGCACTTTTTCGTTCCAGACCGAGGCTTATTTTGTCCTTGGCTTCTTCAAAATCTTGGAGATCAACAGCTGTTTTATTGTGACGAGCTGCCATCAAAGCTGCTTCATTTACCAGGTTGGCAATCTCAGCTCCGCTAAATCCTGGTATGGATCTGGCGATCTCGGAAAGATTTACGCCGCTTGCCATCACAATTTTTTTGGCATGGACTTCCAGGATCTTTCTTCTGCCTTTGACATCAGGTAAGGTAATGGTCACTTGGCGGTCAAAACGGCCAGGGCGGAGAAGTGCAGGGTCAAGGATGTCTGGACGGTTTGTGGCAGCAATGATGATAACCGTCTCATTGGAATCAAACCCGTCCATCTCCACTAGAAGGGCGTTCAGGGTCTGTTCGCGTTCATCAGAGCCTGTTGCATTGCCGCCGCTCCGTTTGCCGCCAATGGCATCAATCTCATCGATAAAAATGATACATGGTGAATTCTTTTTTGCTTCGGTAAAGAGTTCTCTTACCCGGGAAGCTCCGACACCCACGAACATTTCGACAAAATCTGAGCCGCCTATGGAGTAGAAGGGAACCGATGCCTCTCCGGCAATTGCCTTGGCCAGGAGGGTCTTCCCGGTTCCTGGAGGGCCCTGCAGCAGAACACCTTTTGGGATGTATCCACCGAGTTTGGAAAACTTTTCAGGGTGCTTTAAGGATTCGACAATTTCCACCAGCTCTGTTCTGGCCTCGCTGATGCCTGCAACATCTTCAAAGGTGAGGCCGGTGTCGCTGCTTGGCAAAAAAGAACTGCTTTTACTTTTACCAAAGCCTGACTTGCCTGCCTGCTGCATACGACTGAAGATGAGGTATCCGCCGAGAATGAGCAATACAGGAAGCATGGATTTAAGAAAACCCCCCATGCTCTCACTGTCTTTTTCAGCTGTGATCAGGACCGATTTTTCCTTCAGCAGCGGCATTATTGAGGCAACATCAGGAATATAAGAGCTGAAAGATCTGTTGATACTGTCTTCGCCTTTAACGCTTCCGCCTCTTAAGTGGACAGTTTTAATTTCACCCTTTTGCAGCTGTTCCATAAAATCGGTATAAGATATTTCTTCAGGAGTTGTTTCATTGAGGTAAACGTTGTATCCGACAACTCCTAAGAAGGTGAGGAAGAGCACGAGTAACCCTGTTTGGATTTGGGACATGAGTTCACTCCGTAGCAGAGGTGGATGTTAAGTTTTTGTATGACCGTGATTTCTGGGCAAGAACTCCGGACAGGAGGAGATTGAATACTGCCTCACTATCAGAAAGCATTGCTGAATTGCTTCGAAAACAAAATTCGTCAAGATAGAGTTGTAGGTGTTTGTTAGCCACTCCTCCTCGATGGATTTTATGCAACCAGAGTTCAAAACTCGCTATGATCTGTTCAATGCGAAAGGTTGTCGCGCTTTCGGATCCGGTAACAGTGATATAGCTGTTTCTGTCTATCCCCTGATAGGCAATGTTTTCAGGAACAACAAGAGATGACCCGGTGGCGACATGTTTGGCGAGAAAGTGGGTCACTGTATCGTTTGACAAATCATTGAAGGGTTGCATTTTAATCCTTCCGGTGATCCCTGATGGCATGATAATTTCTGCAGCGGCAAGGATGTGTTCTTCCCCCCTGTTGTCGCCGCCCAATGATATGGTGCTGTCGCAGAGTTCAACGGTCCCGCGACATGGCTTGTTATCGGCAACTGCCATGGCCATACGGAGTTTTTGCAGCCAGGTCCAGGCAGTCTGATAGCTTGAGAGCTGGAGCAGGCGTTGTAGATCTTTGGCGCTGTGACCACCGTCTGTGGATGCGAGCCACCAAATAGAGACAAGCCACTCAGATAAAGGTTTTTTGGTCCCATGCATAATGGTATTGGTGGTGATTGAGGTGGGATGGCCGCAATGGCTGCAGATGATTGTTTTTGCAGGTTGCTGCTCCTCATTGACCCAGTTGCAGTATGGGCACTCAAAGCCTCGGGGCCATCGTTTATAAAAGAGAAAATGCTGGCTGATGGTCTCGCTATGAAACTCTTTTCGGAATTCCTCTACCGTTTGCGGAAATCGATTTCTGAGAGTGGGAGTTGCCTGCATGTGTGCTCCTCAAATTGTTGAACTTATCCACTTTAATTTGAGTTATTGCACATATGGTGCCATAGAGGCGAAGTCTTTGGTCTTCTTTGTAATGAATTGAAATTACAAGATAATTTCGAAATGTAGCATCGCCGGGGGAGGGGTTCCTGGAAAGGGGGCGTGTTAGAATTTAAGGTAGTACTTATTTATTTTTGATTAAATGTTCTGCATAAACAGGATGTTATACTGTTTCTTCTTGCTGGAAGGGAGTGTGGGAAAAAACCAACACAAGTGTGGTTTCTGCTACACTTGTGTGGCGACACAAGTGTAGCAGAAACGAGAGGCTAGGTGTCAAGACTACTGAGATCGATTTTCAATTCTTTTATTTTTCTGTACAGAGTTGATCTGTCCATGCCGAGCAACCTGGAAGCCTTGGCCTTATTCCCTCCTGTCTTTTTTAAGGCGGCAAGAATTTTTCCCTCCACGGATTGATACTGGGTGGAATCGGTAAACGAAGTAGAAATCGGTGGTTCCTGGGATGGTTCCCTTTGTAAGGGGGAAACAGAGGGAGGCCTAAACGAGTCTGGATGTTGAATTTCCTGAGGAAGCTGTTCAGTGGCAATGGTTGAACCGTGACAGAGCACACAGGAACGTTCGATTACATGTTCAAGTTCCCTGATATTGCCAGGCCATTGATACTTGACAAGCAGTGCCATGGCCTGATCTGAGATGCCGGTAATGGGTTTTCCCATTTTCTTAGAAAACTGCTGGATAAACTTGTTCGTCAACAGTTCTACATCTCCGGTACGTTCTCGAAGCGAAGGCATTATGATATCAATGACTCTGAGGCGAAAATAAAGGTCTTCACGGAAGTTTCCCTGCTGCACTTTTTCACGTAAATTCACATTGGTTGCGGCAATGACCCGGACATCTACCTGAATAGGAGTATCTCTTCCCACAGGGTAAAATGTTTTTTCCTGAAGAAAACGAAGGAGTCGGAGCTGCATCATGGACGAGATGTCACCTATTTCGTCAAGAAACAAGGTGCCGCCGTCTGCCTGGAGAATGCGTCCCATTCTGTCCTGGTCGGCTCCAGTAAAAGAACCTTTTTTATGGCCAAAAAGTTCGCTCTCAAGCAGGTTTTCAGGGATCGCGGTACAGTCTACTTTTACCAGTGGACGGTTTCTTCTATGACTTTCCAGATGGAGGGCCTCAGTTGCCAGCTCTTTACCGGTTCCACTTTCACCGGTAATGAGAACAGCGGAATCAACCTTTCCAACGTGTTCAATCATGGTGTATACCGTTTGCATCGCAGCACTGGAACCAATCATGCGATGGAAAGAACTGCGCTGATCCGAGTACTTCTGCTCCTTGGTTGTCATGTCTCGAAGGACAATGACAACACCATGGAATCCGCCTCTACCGTCTTCCAGCGGCGAAATACAGATGCTGAATACCTGTTGTTTCCCGGAAGTAGTGAGGTACTCAATCCTGTGTTCTTTGATTTCCATGCCGGAGCGTAAAACCTTTTCAGCATCTTCTTTGAAAAAACAGGTATTGCTGTCACTGCAGGTCAGGGCAAGATTGGCCCCTTCTTTAAAGTCCGGGTTGACTGTTCCCAAAAGGGACTTGGCCGCCTGGTTCATCTTGACGATATTCAGGTCCTCATCAACTGTCATGATGGAGTCGGAAACACTTCTGAACAGTGTGTCCAGGTAGCTGCGATATTTTTCTTTTTCTTCTTCGGCAAGACGTTTTTCCTGTTGCAGTCGATGCTGCTGCAGGGCAAGGCGAGTGGTCTTCAGAAGCACTTCTTTTTCAACCGGTTTCTGGATGTAGTCAAAGGCACCAAAACGTACTGCATCAGAGGCTGTGTCAACATTTGGATAGCCGGTTACCATGATGACAGGGCAGGAGATGCCAAGTTCACGTATCCGTTTCAAGAGATCAATGCCGGAACGGCCGCCGAGAACAATATCACTGATGATCAACTCAAAAGATCTGCTTGTAAGTTCGCTGACAGCCTCTTCGAAATTAGAGGCCATGATGACCGGCCCATATCCTTCACGTTTGAGAAAAATTTGAAAGGTGTGGCGCAGACTTTCCTCATCGTCGACTACCAGAATGGAGGTTTCTGTTGTTGATTGGTCTTTCATCTCCTCTCCTTTGTATGAAGATCAAGCAAAAGTAGTAAGATCCCTGAAGACCACCACAGCCCCGCTCAGTTTATTCCCTTCGACAATGGGGGTGGAGGTGTACTCAACGGTGAAGCTGTTTCCATCCTTTGTCCAGAAGATATCATCGGATTTAAAGTGGACCTTTCCATCTTTGTATGCCATGTAGATAGGGCAATCTTCTTCTTTATAATGGGTACCATCAGAATGGGTGTGGTGAACCAGCTTGTGATGGGACTTCCCGGTTAACTCTTCCTGGGTCCAGCCAAGCATGATTGAGGCTGCCTTGTTCATAAAGGTCACATTGCCGTCAATATCCAGGCCGAAGATTCCTTCTCCAGCAGAATTGACGATGAGTTCGAGTTGTTTTTTCAGCTTTTTTGTTTTGCCGATGTCTTTAAACACCACCACTGCACCAGTAACTTTTTGCTCATCCAGGAGAGGTGTTGATGTGTATTCAACGGCAAAGCTTTTCCCGGATTTTTTCCAGAAGATATCATCGGATTCAACGTGGACTTTACCATCATTGTAGGCCATATAGATAGGGCATTCCTGGACAGGGAAGTCAGTGCCGTCCTGATGAGAGTGATGAACCAGGTCATGGTGGGATTTGCCGATGAGCTCTTCTTCACTCCAGCCCAGTAATTCTGTGACCTTGTCATTCACAAAAGTGACTTTCCCGTGAATGTCGAGGCCAAAGATACCATCCCCGGCAGAGCGGAGAATGGCCTGCAGCCGTTTTCTCAGCTTAATCCCTTCTGCTTCAGCCTGGATACGTTCGGCTATTTCTCTGTTTAACGAGCCATTGATCACAGACATCTCAAAGGTCTTTTTTTCCACTGTGTCATCAAGACTGGACTGAACATCGTTTAAGGCGTCTGTGGTCGAGGTCAGTTTTTCCTGCAGCGTTTTTTCTTGATTTTGAAAAAAATTAAATTCCAGAATAGAGAGGAACAGGGTCAACCCATAAAGAGAAACGAGTGCCACAAGTGACCAGAGTTCAAAAGGAAAAGATGAATCGTGAGACTTGGTTTCAATTCGGAGATCAAGAAAGTATAAAATTGCTGCAGCAAAGAAAAAGAGTAAAGAAAGGAGCAGAGAAAAACGGAATCTTCTGGTCATGGTATGTTCCTCATTGTTGATGGCGTCGTAGATAAGCGAAGACTTCAAAAACTTTTTATCTGCTTCGTTGTTACAAATTTTATATCATTACAGCGTACAAGGGTATGCTGTAATGATATAAAATTTGTACGCCCCGCATGGGAAGTTTTTTTCTGAGCCATCTGGAGTGTTAAGGTTTTCTGACTGTGTCAATTATTCTGAGATTGGTATATCAACTATGAGTGAGGTGAATGAACCAAACTCACTCTTTATCCTGAGGTACCCCTTGTTGTCTTGGATAAGGCCGTGGCTGATGCTCAGCCCTAACCCGGTGCCTTCTCCTGCAGGTTTAGTCGAATAAAAGGGGTCATAGATTCGATCAATAATATCCTGTTCTATTCCGGTACCGTTGTCTGTTATTGTAATACGGACGTACGATTTGTTCTCGTGCTCCACTTCCTCGCCGGAGAGGAAGATCTTTTTGTCAGGGTCTTGCGTCGGGAACCGTTTGTTCAGCGCATACCTGGCGTTGGAGAGTATGTTCAGCAGCACCTGTTGAATCTGCTGCGCATTACAGTAGACCGAAGATAATTCGGGCGGGAGATGGAATTCGAACAGGATCTGATCATTTCTGAATTGATGGCTCACCAGTTCAAGACAGTTTTGCACGATCTTGTGAATGGAGTGGTCTTCCGGTGATTCATCCCGCCGTCTGGAAAAGTCGAGAAGATTGGAAACAATAGTGGCAACCCGCTTTCCTTCTTTAATGATTCGTCTGAGCAGGTCAGGGGAGTCGGAATCAGTGGGATCGTCGAGAATAATCTGGGCGTAATTGATGATGCCGTTGATAGGATTATTGATTTCATGGGCAACACCGGCAGCGAGTTCCCCCACTGAGGCAAGTTGTGCAGAGCGCAGGGCCTCTGCTTGCATCAACTCTTCTTCTGTGAGATCTCTTGCCACGAGAAGTGAAGCCGCCATGCTGTTGTTCGGTGATTGCAGTGGGCTGACTGTCAGCAGGTAATTTCCATGCAGACCGCGTAGTTCTGTTTCGATAATCCGACTCTGTCTTGTCTTGATCAGATCTTCCAGGGGACAGGCTGACCCCTGCGTGCGGCCAAGATGAAGGATGTCACATATCTGCTGACCTATAACCTCTGATCTGCTTTTCCTTGCCGCGGTAAATGTTGCAAGATTTGCATCCAGGATAACAGCGTCACTGGATACGAGCAGGGCTGGGTCCTGAATCGCTGAAAATATGTTTTCCCATTGAGCGATCGCTCGATGGAGATCTTCTCCGGCCTGTATCTGACCGGTAATATCAATACCAAAAAGAACAAGTCCAACCTTGCCCTGTTCAATGTTCTGTCGAAAAGATCCATGCCAGTCAATAGTGCGTTCCTGCTTATCTTTGGTAAGGAGACAAGACTCAAAATTCATCTGTTCCTGTTCACCTTTGAGGACATTGCTCAGAAGCTGCTGGTTTGATTTTCGATGCTCTGGGGCCATGAGCACATCAACCCAGTAGAGGTCAATGACTTCTTTTTCTTTGTATCCGGTTACTTTTTCGGCAGTCTGATTAAAAGAAAGGATTCTTCCGCAAGGGGAAATGGAGACAAGCAGGGCCTGCATAGTGTCGACGATTTCCCGATTAAAATCCCGTTCGATCTGCATCCGCTGAGTCATGTCCTGGGAATAGAGGGCCAGGGAGATATCAGCGACTACGGTTTGCAGAAAGGAGATTTCGTCTTTGCTAAAGCAGTCGATTTTCTCGGAATGGATGTTGAGAACACCAAATTCTTTATCTTTATGGGTCAATGGCCAGGCGGAACAGGATCGGAATCCGGTTTTTAAGGCAATCTCTTTGAGGGCAGGAGAGTCAATTTGCTCGAGAACATTTCCGTATACGACATAGGACTGGGAAAGCAGTGCCTTGGCTGCAGGGTTGCTCTCATGCATGTCGGTGATGACCTGTTCCACCAGATACATGCAGTCTTTTTCAGGGATATTCGCCGATGTTAAGGCAACGAGAGGGGTAATACCTTTACCGTCACTATCGCGTTTTCCTGCCCATATCAGACAGTATTCCTGATCTTGCATGATCACTTCACAGCACTTTTGCAGGAGCGTATTTTTTCCAGCGATCTCTTCGGCATCAGAGGCAGCCAGTTCATTAATGGCGAGAAGCAGGGCGTTTCTTCTGGAAGGATTCATGGGGTTAGGTCCAATAAAGATGACAATTTGTTAAAGCTGAGTCGTCATAGGTGAAAGCTTGCCACACTTCTGTGGTAAATAACTACATACTACCACACTTTTACCACAGAAGTGTAGTGGAATGCGATACACTTCTGTCTGTTTAATATAAAGTTTGCATAGCTCGTGCCTGAATTGAGTTGGGTTATCAGAAAACTGATGGAAAGGAAAAAAACTGGGTTGAAGGGATTAGTGAGAAAATAATTTCAGGAGCTCATTCAGGTCTATTTCTTTTTTGTTGTGCGTAGTTAGAGCCTTTGGAGGAGGGGGCTCAATCTCTGCAAAAATCTTCTGCAGAAGATTTCATTGCCCGTCCTTTTTTAGAATTATCTTGACTCCTTCAGGAATAGGTGTATTTTGCGCGAAGCAACTGTTGCAAAAATGTAGCGCAACAGTTGTGCCGCATTTTTTATCCTATTAAATCATGCTGTTACGGAGAACACACTTTTGGGCCACACTCAGCAATGAATGAGGCCTCATTTATGATTGTCGGTTTTCATCCACCTGAACTGCCGGCTCGTTTGAACACATCCATGTGTTTCAAGTACAAGGAGGGGAAGAATGAACATTAAGGACTTGGAAAAGGAAGAAAATGAGGGCATTGATACACTGCCTTCAGAAGAACGTCGTAAATTCCTGAAAATGGGACTGGCGGTCACTGGTGTTTTCCTTGGAGGCTCTGTCTTATCACTGACTGCTGTTAAAAGTGCCAGAGCTGTAGATTCCGTAATACCTGCTGAAGGACAATATCCTTACAGCAAGCATTACGGAATGATAATGAGACAAAATAACTGTGTCGACTGTGAAAAATGTCTTGATGCCTGCAGGGAGACAAATCATGTCCCTGTTGGCCACGGTGCCTGGAGAACGACTATTCAGGAGCGTTTGACCACTGTTGATGATGTGGAGCAAAGAGAATTCAGACCGATACTCTGCAACCATTGCAATCGTCCTCCCTGTGTTCGAGTCTGTCCCACCAAGGCTACCTATAAAGATCCGGAAACCGGTATCGTTGTCATGGACTATAAAAAATGTATTGGCTGTAAGACCTGCATGGCAGCCTGTCCCTATAATGCCAGATATTTCAATCATGACAAATATGCCATCGATAAGTGTAATTTCTGTATAGATACAAGGCTTGCCCAGGGGAAAAAAGATACTGCCTGTGTTGCAGTCTGTCCTGCAAAAGTACGAATTTTTGGTGATATAAAAGATAAAAGCACAGAAATCTATCAACTGCTGCATGAGCCTGACAATAAAATCTGGGTGTTGCGTCCGGAAACAGGTGCCTTGCCTAATGTTTTTTACATGAATGCATAGGTCACCCGGTCCTGTGATTACAAGCTGTCTGTAAAACGCAGTTACTGCTGCATCAGACTGCAGCTCACTCACCGTCTACCACTCAGATTTTAGGAGATTATAAAAATGAATAAGAATTTCGTTAGCGCTGTTGGGGTCACCATGCTTGCAGGGACATTTCTGCTTGTCAGTCATGCAACAGCTACAGAAGAGTACGATGTAAAGGCATTTGGCCCGAAAAGCCCAATTGTCTGGCAAAAACCGGTTAAAGTTGTCTTTGAACACAGAGTCCATACAGATGACATTGGTCTTGAGTGCGGTGCCTGCCATGGAGAACTTTTTGCCATGCAGCGTGGGGTTGCTCCTAGAACAGGAAAGCTGAGCATGGCTTCCCTTGCCGAAGGTCAATTTTGCGGCGCCTGTCATGATGGAGAGACTGCTTTTGCCTCTGATACGAACTGCATTGCCTGTCACGTTGTTCCGGAAGATCCAATAGTGTGGACGAAACCAGTCAAAGCAGTTGTTTTTTACCATCAGGTACACACCGAGGAATACGGTCTGGATTGCGACTCCTGTCATAACGATGCATTTGCCATGAAAAAAGGTGCAGCAGAGAATTCATCCAACTTCACAATGAAAGCCCTTTATGACGGGCAATACTGCGGTAAGTGTCATGACGGCGAAACTGCTTTTGCCTCAAACACTCTCTGCAACACATGTCATATTGGAGTGAAAGGGTATAACCGGATGACTGGTGCAGATCCTCATGCTGACGAACAGAGTGGTCATTGATCGACAAAGAGGTTTTATTCTCGTTCATGTGATGATCCACGTAGAATTATCTGAAACGCACAGGCCAAGAGCCTGATAAAAAAATTGTGCAGGAGATTAAAATGGCGAACAATTCAATAACAACTATATTTGCCCAGACGCAGGATACTCGTCTGGCTACACCCGGGATGAACCGGGCAACGATTTTCTTTCTGATTACCATTGTGGCTGGTCTCAGCTGCGGTGTGGCTTCCTTTTTCTTTGGTCATGAGGCCATCTACAACAATACTCGCGAAGTACCCTGGGGGATGTTGATTTCTACTTATGCCTTCTGGGCCATTACTTCTACCGGTCTTTGTATCTATGCAGCTATTTCCCATCTTTTTGGCGGCACCAGAATGGCTATTGTCAGTAACAGAATGGTCTGGATGTCCATTGTCTGCATCCTTGCAGCCTTTGCTACCATCGGTGTGGAGATCGCAAGCCCTCACAGGATGATCATTTACAATATCCTTTCTCCCAACCCAACTTCTAATATCTGGTGGATGGGAACTCTTTACGGTCTTGCTGTAGGTTGCATGATTGTGGAATTTTTTGGCATTATCACCGGGCTCGCCCGTATTGCAGTTATTCTTGGAACAGCTGGTGCCGTTGCTGAAGTTCTTGCCAATAGCTGTCTCGGCGGCGTGTTTGCAACATTGCCTGGAAGACCATACTGGTACGGTGGACAGCTTCCTATCTATTTCCTTACCGCTGCCTTTCTCTCTGGAGCGGCTGCTACCGTACTCTTTAACCATCTTGCCTATAAAATTCGCGGTGAGGAGATGAGCGAAGCTGTCAAACTGGGAGTAAAAAGTGCTGGTAAGGCCATGACCCTGGTTCTTGTCCTCTACAGTGTCGCAACATTCTGGCGTCTGATCATGTACTATGTTGGTGGCGCTGAACTTGGACGCATTGCAGCTGGTGCGCTGATTACCGGGCCGCTCTCTGTCAACTTCTGGGTCCTTGAAGTATGCGTTGGGCTGATTATTCCCCTCTTGCTTATTATCCTTTCTCGTCTTGAAAATGTTGGGATGATGGCCTTAGCAGGACTCCTTATCCTCGTTGGACAGTTTGTTGCGCGCTATGACCTTATTGCAGCCGGTCTGCTTGTCCCTGCATCTTTAGGCTGGGACAATGTCCCTACCTATTTAGACTACGTACCGTCTATCTTTGAGTTTGGTGTAATAATCGGAAGCATAAGTGTTGTTGCTTTTGGTTTTCTTATGGGAGAAAGAGTTTTTGGTAAAGTCTTTGATCAGAAAGAACATCACTGATTTAGCAAACAAACAAAAAAGGTCGCTCTTGGAGCGGCCTTTTTTGTTTGTTTCTCTTGAGTGTCTACACCATATTTATAACCAATAGTTGGTAACTATGTCAGATACAATAGGTGATAGTGAAAAGCAGTTGGCCCTGCAGGAGTGTTCGAGTCTGCAGGATTCTTGTCCGGCTGGAGGAGGGAATGAACTTTTTCAGGCCATCCAGGATCCGGTCCTGGTCGTCACTCCCAATGGAATCATTATCGATGCCAATAATGCTGCCCTGAACGCTGCCCAAAAGAGTCGATCTGAAATCATCGGTAAAGGGATCTGTAAAATTATCCATGGAGGCAGTTCGCCACATCTTAAATGTCCTCTGGAAGAGTTTCTGCTCACCTGTTCTCCGCGTGTTGAAGAAAGCACACTCCCCGGCCTCTCCGGTGAATATCTGCTCACCATTACACCAGTTAAAGATCAAGATGAAACCGTGCGCAAGATTCTTCTTGTGGCAAGGGAGCTGACCAGTGATGAGATGCGAAAAGCAGATTCCATACGAACTGCCCAGATGGCTGCCATTGGCGAACTCGCTGCAGGTGTCGCCCATGAGGTCAATAATCCTATTACCGGTATCATAAACTTTGCCCAGTTGCTTCTTGACGACAGCGAAAAAGATTCTTTACAGGAGGAGCTTTTAGGGCGGATTGTTGACGAAGGAGAAAGGATTGCCTCAATTATAAAAAATCTCCTTTCCTTTGCCCGTGAAAGTGAAAATGATAACGAACCGATAGAAATGGTCCAGGTCATACAAGACAGCCTTTCGCTGGTTGAGCATCAGTTTAAAAAAGACGGTATTAAAATAAGTACGGAATATTCTGCAGAATCTTGTCGAATAAATGGAAATTTCAGACAGTTACAGCAAGTCATCCTCAATTTGCTGAGTAATGCCCGTTTTGCCTTGAACGAACGCTACCCCAATGCTTCACCAGACAAAAAAATAGAAATTACCTGTTATCCTTTTATTAGAGAGGGAGGGCAGCCGGTGACTCAAGTCTCAATCAAAGATACGGGTACTGGTATTCCCCAAGGCATTCTTAACCGCTTATTTGATCCATTTTTCACAACCAAGCCCTCTGGAAAGGGAACCGGGCTTGGTCTGAGTATCAGTTATGGCATTATTCAGGATCACGGCGGTGTTATTAAGGTTGACTCAATAATGCATCAATATACCAAGATGATAGTCGAAATACCTTCATCGGGTGCGTAAAATGGATAATCAAGTCATTCAGGAAAAAGATACCCACATTCTCATCGTTGATGATGAGGCAAGTATTCGGCTTACTTTTGAGATGTTCCTGGCCCGTGAAGGATATGGAGCAATAACTACTGCCTCTACTCTAGATGAAGCTCTCGTTGCCATCAAAGAACATGACTTTGATCTCATAATCAGTGATATAGTCCTGGAAGGAGAGAAGGGGACTGATCTTCTCTGCAAGATCAGGGAGGCAGGAATTGAATGCCCCGTGGTCATGGTTACCGGATTCCCAAATCTTGACACCGCTGCTGAGGCAGTACGTTATGGTGCCTTCGATTACATCTCCAAACCAGTAAACAAAGAGACCTTGCTTAAGTTCGTAAGGCAGGCCTTGAAGCATTGGAGACTTGAAAACGAGAAAAAACAGTTATTGCAGGAAAATGAAAAATTTAAACGGTACCTGCAAGCCATTTTCAGTTCGGTAAGGGACGCAATTATCACAATAGATAATGAAATGAATATTGTGCAGCTCAATGAGACTGCTAAACAATGGCTCCTTTATTCTGACTCTGATAAACAGGCCAGCCTGGAATCGTATCAAAGTGAAATGGGTAAGGCATGTCTGCAAGACGCCCAACAGGTATTATCCAGCAGGCAAGAGGTAAGAGAACACCAGGTTGAATGCAGAAAATCTGACGGCAACATACGCATTATAAGTCTCAACGCAGCACCTTTAGAAGATGGATTTGATGAATTCAGTGGTGTCGTCATAGTGGCTAGAGATATTACCCTGCCTGAACCTGCCACTGGTAAGAATTCCAGAAACAAGTTCCACGGCTATGTCGGTTCCAGTCAGGCAATGCAGAATGTCTATAACTTAATTGAAAATGTTGGAAAAGTTGATACAGCAGTCCTTGTAACGGGTCAGTCCGGCACCGGAAAGGAACTTGCCGCTGAAGCATTACATGCAGAAAGTGGGAGGCGCGACGGGCCTCTGGTCAAAGTAGACTGTGCTGCAATGCCTGAAGAGTTATTGGAAAGTGAACTCTTTGGTCACATAAAAGGAGCGTTCACCGGAGCAGATAAAGATCGCCCGGGCAGACTGATTCAAGCAGACAAGGGTACACTCTTTCTTGATGAAATTGGAGACATCTCACCTCGTATGCAGCTGCGTTTACTACGGTTTCTTCAGGAGAAAACTTTTACTCCGGTTGGTCAGGATACCCATGTACAAGTGGATGTCAGAATTGTTGCTGCCACCAATGTGAATTTGACAGAAAAAGTCAGAGAGGGGGGTTTTCGTGAAGACCTCTACTACCGATTAAAAGTTGTAGAGATAAAATTACCCCCCTTATGCGATAGAAAAGGGGGCATTCCTATTCTAGTGCACCACTTCCTTTCTCTCTTTCGTGAGAAACTGAAACGCAATATCCATGGTATTTCCGACCAGGCCATGGAAGCACTCTCACGTTACTCTTGGCCTGGTAATGTTCGTGAGTTACGCCATGTTATTGAGAGAGCTTGTGTGTTATGCGAAGGCCCAACTATTTCTTTAGAGCATTTCCCCGATGAAATCCAAAAACCTGTAGTGCATATTTCTGAACCGGCTGAAAACAAAGCACACCTTGCAAGTGTTACTACACTCCCCCCCTATATCAGCGAGGAAGATGAGATTGTAGAGGTTCTCAAACGAGCGCGCGGCAATAAAACTAAGGCTGCACGCATGCTCAACATTGATCGTTCCACTCTCTATCGTAAGATGCAGCGCTTTGGCATGGCCAGCGATATCGCAAAAACTCCTCACAAACAATAGTAATTATGTTGCAAAGTTGTTGCACGCAACAACTTTGCAACATAATTAGACTCAACGCAACACATTCGCAACAGAACCCACCCTTCCTCTTTTATCTCCCTTTGCGTTTTTTATCTGAAATTCTGTTATAAAAAGACATAAAACCAATTAGTTAGGTGGTGAGCACGTTTTTCGTAAAGGTTTTTCGAGTAATTGGCACGCGGAGTGCAATAAGGAATGCATAACGTAACTGAGAAGTTAACAGCCCACTACCGACTCTTATAAAGGAGAGAACAATGAAAAATACAACAGCAATTACCAGAGAAAGAAGCGCAGCCATAGATAACGTCAGTGTTGAGCTGAGCAAAGTAGGTGTTAGTGCTGTTGGTATCTCTTCAGCGCTCATTGGTTGCTGGGCTGTAGCCTGCCTTGCTTCCGGTATGATAAGCAGTGGCGGCCCTGCATCCCTCGTGTCAAATTTTGTTTCTGCCCTTATTGGATAAGCATGAGTTTATGATCTCGAAATGATAACCTAGGAGCTCAGGATGAACAGCACACACACAATTGAACAAAGCAACAATCAGGCAAAAGCAAGAGCCAATGTCGGTACTGAAATTTCTAAAGTAAGTATTGCTGCCATTGCTGTCTCCGCAGGAGTTATTGGATGCTGGGCCACAGCCTGCCTGTTTGCTGGAACCATCAGTAGTGGTGGCCCATCCGGACTTGTAAATCATTTAGTGAAAGCAATTATCGGTTAGTAATGATCTGAACCAGATCGCCAAAAGATAGAAGAGGTATATCCCCATGGAAGAAAAAGCAATTGCCAAAGAAGCCACCAAGGCAACCACCACAGTTCATGAAATAGAGCATACTGATAGTGAACTGTATAAAGTCGGTATGTATACCACCGCGGCCTTTGCTGTTGCAGTAGGTGGATGGGGACTGGTTTGTCTTTCCAGTTCTATTCTTAAAAATGGTGGTCCTCTTGAGTTGTTGAGAAATCTTTTTCAGGTGGTTACAGGAATGTAAAAAGTCTCTCCTGAACTGTTTAACAGAAAAGGTCAGTAAGCTTTTTGCTTGCTGACCTTTTTTTGTTTCCCCTCTCTCAGCAACCACAATCCGTATAGCCTGTTGGTCCTGCATCTCCTACTGATTTTCAAAGCATCACTCCTCTTCTCATCTTCCCCATCGTTGTCTGGCTGCAGGCTTTCAGTCTCCAGTCCACCTTTGCAGAGCCTCTGTTGTTCTGTTCGGCATGCAGGGTTCCTCTATACTCTATATAGGGAAGAATCAGATTGTTGCATTTTTGTTGCGGCTTGTGTTGCGTTCTGTTGCAACGCAACGGTTTTGCAACGCTTCGTCCTGTGCAAGGTTCTTTTTTAAAGTCTCTCTGTAAACATTCAATCTTCATTTTGTACGATAAAACAGTGGGATATATATATAGTGGAGTTTTTATGGTTGAATGATTTCGTTTTGGCATCGTACCTGCATTAATAATTGTAATTCAGCACAAGCCATAAAGTACTCCTCATGGAGAAAAACGGAATGCAGTAGATCATTCCAGATCATAATGAAGGAAACAGCCATGAAAGAAACTCAAGCCTCACACACGGTAAACGTAAAAACAGAAAGCATCGCGTCTGCTGAAATTTCCAAGGTAGCAGTGACGGCTATTGGCATTACTGCTGGTATCATTGGTATCTGGGCGGTTGCTTGCATGGTTGCAGGTATTGCAAATAGCGGCGGCCCTGTTGGCCTGGTATCCAATTTATTCAAAGCAATTTTAGGCTAAATCAACTCTTATCCACTCTCCACTCAACAAAAGGAACAATCCCATGAACAATACAGACGTCACCAAACAAAACGTAAAAACTACTGTTCACGAAGCTGTAAATACTGATAGTGAATTGTATAAGGTTGGAGCTGTCGTTACCGCTGCCTTTGCTGGAGGAATTGGAGTATGGGCTGTTGTCTGCCTTTCCAGTGCCTTTGTCTCTGCCGGTGGTCCGGTAGCTCTTGCCAAAAGCCTGTTTGGTGCTGTGACTGGCAGTATGTAAGGGCACCTGTTTCAAATATGATTGGAGGGCAGATTTGATTTGTCTTTTAATCATTTTTTTTGAGCCAGAGAGATTATATCTCTCTGGCTTTTTTTGACTTATGTGTACTAATGCATATATAACTAATCTAACTAACCGAAAAAAAAGTTTTTTCTGCTATGATTTGTGAAGAAATTCCTTCTTGTTGAGCTCATTATTTTTTTCACTCAACCAGCTAAAATTTCAATAAAATATTCTAGGCTCTTCTCTTAGGTTATCAAATGGCGATTCTGATTCGAAATCTCTTTATCTTTTTTCTCTTTACCGTGCTCCTTGGTGGAGCCTATGGCTTATGGAAGCTCGAGAATACATTGCGAACAGTGACTTACTCCGAATTTCGTCATTGTCTCGCCAACCATGAGCTTGAATCTACCACTTTTACCGGAAATAAAGTCATTGCTACACACAAGGCTGGGGACAGTTATGAAACCACAGTACCGAATCCTGAAAAACTGATTTCTGAGCTGCAAGATAGAAATATTCAGATTATTTTTAAAAAGGATCGTTCTGAGCAGCTTTTCCAAGCAACTGCCCTCATCTACATCATCTTACTGCTGTTAACAGTCATCATTTCCTTGAGTAAGAAAAAAAGGCTTGAAGAAGAGGAAAGCAAATTTGCTTCGGATAAACTCATCCTTCCAGATAGTGGTCACAAGCTCGTAACCTTTGATGATGTGGCCGGTATCCCTGAAGCGTTGGAGGAGTTACAGGAAATCGTCAATTTTCTCAAAAATCCAGATCAATTCAGCAAAATTGGCGCAGTGAGTCCCAAGGGAATCCTTTTGCAAGGCCCCCCAGGCACTGGAAAGACATTACTGGCCAGAGCAATAGCAGGTGAAGCGAAGGTTCCGTTTTACAGCTTCAGTGGTTCTGACTTTGTAGAAATGTTTGTCGGTGTTGGGGCTTCCAGAGTCAGGGATATCTTTAAAGAGGCAAAAACCAATTCACCCTGCATTATTTTTATCGATGAGATTGATGCTGTTGGGGGAAGCCGTGCAGGTGGGGCCACTGCCAGCGGGCAGGATGAAAGGAGCCAAACCTTAAACGCGCTGCTGGTTGAAATGGATGGCTTTTCCACATCTGATACAATCGTTGTCTTAGCGGCAACGAATAGACCGGATATCCTGGATCCAGCCTTGAGGCGACCTGGTCGTTTTGACAGGCAGGTCACTATTCTCCCACCTGATCTCAAAGGAAGAAAAAAGATTCTCCAGGTACATGGTGCGAAAGTAGCCCTCCAACCAGGGCTGGGTATGGACAAAATTGCCCACATGGTTCCCGGCTTTACCGGAGCTGAACTTGCCAACCTTGTCAATGAGGCGGCCCTTATGGCTGCCAGGAGAGGAAAAGATCGCGTTGATTATCTGGATTTTGAACATGCCAGGGATCGAATTCTCATGGGAGTTGAGCGAAAAGGGATGATCATCTCTGAAAAGGATCGCAATATCCTTGCTTTCCATGAGGCAGGACATGCAATAGTGGCCAAAACACTGCCGGAAGCAGATCCGATTCATAAAATTACTATTATCCCACGAGGTCGTGCCCTGGGACAGACCCAGCAACTCTCTGTTACTGATCGGACCAGTTACAGTTATGAGTATCTGAAAAGTAGAATTACCATTCTTATGGGTGGCAGGGCTGCAGAGGAAATAGCTTTTCAGCAAAGAACAACAGGGGCCCAGGGGGACATTGTACAGGCCACCGAAATTGCAACCAATATGATTTGTAAGTGGGGGATGAGTGATGTCATAGGTCCCCAGGCCATGGTCATTGATGACTCGGGCTTTTTGGGAGGGGCTGCTCACCGGCTGGAAATGAGTGATAGAACCTCAGATTCTGTTGATAAAGAAATCAAAAATCTGCTTGAACTCTGTAACAATGAAGCGTTAACAATTCTTAAAGAACAATTTTACCTCCTCAAACAGCTTGCCAGTATTCTCCTCGAGGTGGAAACTCTGGATGATGAAGAGTTTGAGATTATCATGGCGTGTCATTTTACTGATAAAATTGAGGCTGGAATCCAGGAAACCCACCAATGTCGCGATTGCCCTGCGGCAGAAAGTTGTATTCACTCAAAACTTAAAAAATAAGTTATGCGTTCTTTAAAAAAAACGAGCTATGTTGCATTTCTCGGAGTAGCAGCTCTGCTCATTGTGGTCATTATCCTCTCTGTTCGCCAATACCAGCTCACCGAAAGATACAACAAGATCATTACCCAGAGTGAAGAGATGATCTTTCAGTTCTCTACTATCCGTGAGCAGATCACCTCATCCCTGATCAAAAATGATTGGGGGGAAATTGTGAGTGCAGCAGATCAGCTGAAGAAGTTGAATTCCTCACTGGCAAGACTTCAGGAAAACACCCTCATACCAGGTGAGTACCGCCTTGATATGGCAAAACAGGTAGACCTTGCCGGACTTGCAATTTCATCGAAAGAAATTTTGTCCAGTGAAAATAAGGTTACCCATAGTCTCGACCTGCAGAATAAAATGCGGACGCTGGCAGAATATCTGATGCAGTTTGACCGTATTATTGTCAGCCAGATGCGGGCTAAAGTTGTCCAGTTCCAGACTGTCATGATCGGAGCCCTTGGTGCTGTGATTTGCCTGATCAGTTTTTCTCTCATCCTTCTCTACAAAAAAACGATGCTCCCCCTTCTTCGCCTGTCCGAACAGGCCGGGGACCCGGATGTCCTCGTCAACGGCTTCAGGTACGATGCTGATGCCTGTGCCGAAGTCACTGAGCTTATAAACTCCGTCAATGCATTGATGAAGACGGACAGGGAGCATCCTGGAACCGAGGAAACAGGTCGACATCACGATGAGGAACTGGCTGCCTTTCTCAATGAGAGCACAAACCTTTCAAATGGAATCATTAACTATACGCAATTACTCGTAGATTCTTATCGTGAGGTGGAGATGGGAGAGGAGGAAACAAAAATCCTTCACAATATCATCGAAGCTGCAGAGCGAATTGCCCAGCTCAACAAAGAGATTTGAAAGATGTCTTTTTGTGTAAATGTTCAGCGTAAGGTGTTGCTTAAATAACCATAAACACATAACCGCTTAAAACATCGTGCTAATTTTACACCATTTTCTTCATTTTAAGATTTGTAAAATTGCATTTTGTGCATTAATTAAGTAATTTATTAATTAACAGCCCACTTTCAATTTTTCCTTGACAGTCTTTTCTGATATAGGTAAAGCCTCCCGTCAACCAAAACAAATCGATCTGATTATTGGTAGTTATTATCAGATACTTAGCCTGGTTTTGTTTGAAAAACGAAAATATCAATTTTGGAGCTTCCCAGAAATCATAGAATATTCTATGCCTTGTAGCTCTTAAATCCTATTAGCATTCATTTCATTCTGACTAAAATCTTTAGGAGCGCAACTATGATTAAAAGTTCAGTATTAACAGTAAGTTTTATGACAATGGCGGCATCTCTGCTTCTTGCCGGTACTAGTCTGGCTGAAGATGAGTACGACGTTAAGTTGTATGGACCTAAAAGTTCCATTGAATGGAACAAACCTATCAAGGCCACATTTGATCATAAGACCCACACAATGGATGCTGGGCTCGAATGCAACTCCTGCCATGATGATCTTTTCTCAATGCAGCGTGGAACTGCGGTAAGCAGCCATAAATTCACCATGAAAGCCATGGCTGAAGGGCAATTCTGCGGGAGTTGCCATGATGGCGACACCGCATTTGCAACAGATACCAATTGTATGGCTTGTCATGGTGTTGCAGAAGATCCAATGATCTGGGATGAACCCACCAAAGCAGCATTCAGCCACACTTCTCATGTAGAGGACATGGGCCTTGAATGCAGCAGTTGTCACACTGGAACATTCGCCATGAAAAAAGGTGCTGCAACAGCCAATAAAGATTTCACAATGGCCTCCTTTAAAGAAGGGAAATATTGTGGTTCCTGTCATAATGGTGATGATGCCTTTGACTCTGCAAGCCAATGTGAATCCTGTCATTTTCCTCCAGCCGAAAAAATCGTTTTTACTCAACCTGTAAAGTCAGTCGTTTTTGATCACGACATTCATGTAACAAGAGAAAGTCTCTCTTGTGAGTCTTGTCATAAAGAAGTTTTCGCCATGAAAAAAGGCACTGTAGAAGGACAGGAACTTATCCTTTCCGATGATCCCGCAGAGAAGAGAAAATATCTTGAAAATCTTCATAACAAATACTGTGGAACCTGCCATGACTCTTCACAGGCTTTTGGCTATCTTACCAGGTGTACTGTCTGCCATATCGGTGTGAAAGGTTTTGATAAAATGAGTGGCGGAAACAAAAAAAATGATGCACATGGAAAGAGCAAGCACTAATGGTTTGAGTCACCCGAAATGCACTGTTTCATGTAGCGAATAGACCTATTATATTTTTTCTATATAAATCGAAGAGGAGAAAAGATGGCTGGAAGGATGGTTGATATTTCTAAGAGGTGGGGATTTCATGGTGTTGAAGCCTTGAAAAACGCAAGCCCCGGATACAAAATGCTAATGGGTCTGTTTGCCCTGCTTGCCCTCGCTGGTGTTGCTGTAGGATTCCAGGGAATGTTTGTAGGGTATCATCATGTTTATGGTGTAACCAGGCAGATTTCCTGGGGATTACTTATCTCTACATACATTTTTTGCGTTGTTACCTCTACAGGGCTCTGTATTATTTCATCAATTGGCCATGTCTTTGGCGGCGAAGCATTCATGCCCATTGCCAAACGCGCTGTCTTTATGTCAATTATGTTCATGTTCGGTGGGTTTTGTATCATTTTCTTTGATATTGAAAATCCTTTCCGGATGGCAATCTGGAATGTCTTTTCACCAAATTTTGTTTCAAATATGTGGTGGATGGGAACCCTCTATGGAATGTATCTGGTCTTCATGATCATTGAGTATTTCTTTCTCCTTGAGCAGAACCATAGCCTCTCTCGACTGATGGGATTCTTCGGCCTGGTTGTCGGTATTGCTGCCCATAGTAACTTGGGAGCTGTATTCGGAATGCTCCACGGACGACCTTTCTGGTATGGACCATACCTCCCGATTTACTTTATTTTCTCTGCTGCAATGTCAGGGGGGTGTGCCATTCTCTTCTTCACTACGCTTGGTTGGAGAATCAATCCCGAAATCATGAATCAGCGTATGGAACGAGCGGTGAAGGCTGTAACCCAGGTCACCATTTTCCTTATCTCTGTAATAATCTTTTTCACCATCTGGAAAATTATCACAGGAATGGTATCTGAAGGGAAACAGCTCGTCATCATGTCCTTTTTGACTGGAGATTATTCCATTAATTTCTGGGTATTTGAAGTTTTTCTTGGCATGTTCCTGCCCCTGTATCTCCTGATCCGTTCACGAGGAAACAATTTTAACCTGATCCTGACCGCAACAGGGCTTATGATGATAGGAATCTTCTTCATGCGCTATGATATCGTTATCCCAGGCCAGATGGAATCAGTCTACCACTCCCTTGGTGTTGTCGAAGAAGCTAATTTGCTGACCTACACACCATCGTTCCATGAAATCATGGTCTCGCTCTTTGGTATTGGCGTTATCGGACTAGCCTACTTTGCCGGTGAGAAAATGCTCAACGGACATCAGCTTGAGAAACATGAGATCGTTCCTGAAGGCGGTTACATCTGTCCTGGTTGTGGTGCCATCCACTTTATGGAAGAAGGCGAGACCGAAGAAGACGCCATGAAACGTCATCACAGGATCTGGTAATCGAACTGGAGATGTCTCTTTTGCCGGCCTGAATCAGACCTGCTAAAGAGACACTCATATCACCTTACTGAACGAATATTTGAAAGGATATCATCACATGAAATTTCCTAAAATAAATTTTGATAATCTGAAAAATGAGGGTACAGAATCAGTTACCGCTCAGGAAAGAAGAAAGTTTTTAAAACTCGGTCTTGCAGTCGCCGGTGTTTACGCAGGTGGAAAAATACTGTCCCTGACCTCTATCGTTGGCACTGCCCATGCATCAGGCGGTGGTGTCGATCTTGTTAAAAGATATCCATACAATCCTCACTACAGCATGGTTATTCGTCAATCGCTCTGTATTGATTGCGAGAAATGCGTGGATGCCTGTAAGTCCACCAATCATGTTCCGGATGATGGGTATAGAACCCGTATTTTGACAAAGAAATACAGTGGTACGCTGGATAAACAGGTTGAGTTTATCCCAGTACTCTGTAATCACTGCAACAATGCACCATGTGTGAGGGCATGTCCGACAAGAGCAACCTATAAGGATCCTGTTACAGGTATTGTCCGTATGGAAAGCAAAAAATGTATTGGTTGTAAAACCTGTATGCTCGCCTGTCCATACGATGCCAGATACTTCAGTGTTGAAAGACGAGCTGTTGATAAGTGTGACTTCTGCTGGGAAGAGAGATTGTCTAAAGGTGAAACACAGACCGGCTGTTCATCTGCCTGTCCCACAGGTGCCAGAACCTTTGGCAATCTCACCGATCCTGATAATATCGTCTACAAGCTTGTGCACCAGCTTGAAGAGCAGGTTTGGGTGTTGCGGCCGGCAGATGACACAAAACCCAATATTTTCTATATGAAAGGAAATATGCGTTCTGTTGATAATATTCTCAATGAACAAAAATTTAAATTTTCTGCTCCTCAAAAGTCCTAGGGTCACGTCAAGGATAAAATGTCGTATATTGCGCCACAATTTTTTGTGTTTGCGAGGCACGGATTGATAAGCATAGTTGTGCTATGTGAATCAATCCGTAACGAAGCAAGCACGAAAAAGGGTAAGTAAGATACGTCATTTCAGAGTTGACGGGACACTCGCCTGTAGCCTTTCAACAACTTCCCTCTATCTCTTCCTCAGGGGAGAGGGGAGTTGTTTGATTTTAAAAAAAGCATTCAAGCTGTTCCCCAAGAATGGTCCGCTATCATTCTGCTGAAAATTTAATTTTCACTCCATCTCTCCTTTGTTTCACTCCCCCGGCCAGCCAGTCTTTTTTCTCAACTTTTCCTTGTTCTTGGCTAAAAGATAGATGTTGTTGACGTAACCTTTATCTGTAACCTGTACTTACTTGACTCTTTTTTAAGAAATGGGGTATGTTTCTGATTTCAAGATCAAACATTGTTTTCATGTATTCTACTTTTCCAGCGGGAGATTTCATGTTTGGAGTAAAACGTTTTTTGTTTACAGGGCTCAGCCTTTTGCCATTATTTCTAGTTGCAAGCTCCGCTCTTTGTGGGCAGCTTTCCATCTCCACTGAGGTACAGGGAAATATCTCGATTTTGCAAGAGACGAAGAGTTGTCCTCAATGCGATTTAAGCGGTGCTGATTTGAATAGAATGGATCTTTCAGGGGCCAACCTCGAAGGAGCAAATTTGTCACGAGCCCAATTATACCTTGCGAATCTGTCAGGAGCCAACTTGCGGGATGCCGATTTGCGGGAGACCGGCTTTGGAGGAGCAGACCTGGCCGGCGCAGATCTCAGAGGAGCAGATCTGCGCGGAACCTCATTTGCCGGTGCCTATATGAGTGGTATTCTGCTTGACGGCGAACTGATTAGCACGACACCTTATGCCCAGGAGCAGATGAGTAATGTACAAGAAACCGTTTATGTTGAAGACACGGTGAAATCGAAGACGGTTCCAGAAACAGAAGAGATGAGTATTGGTGCACGTCGTGATTTTGAAGAGACACCACCGGCTTTACCTGCTGAAAAGACTGCAGTGGCAAAAAAGGAGAGCGAACCTGTAAGCCCTGTAAACGATGGCCCTATAACAGAGCAGGCTGTACCTGGCGAAGCAATGGTTCCTCAGGAAAGCCCAGCTGCACCTGATGCTAAGACGAGTCCTACACTGCAGCAGGTACGCATGCCCGCTCCTGATGAAAACAATGCACTACCCGCCGACAGTGAGAACAAAGATGTTCAGGTAGCGGAAGTGAGCGGGGGAGTGGATGAATCTCCTGCAGCTGTTTCAAGCGAGACTTCGACTGCCGGAGAAGATGAGGAAAAGAGAGCTGTGGCTGCGCCTCACCAGGAAGTTGAGAATCCCCCCACAACAGAGGTGGCTGAGAGCGATGGTGTTACAGTTTTAGAGCCCCTTCCCAAGAAGGAGCAGGTCACTGTAGAGACCGCTTCTGTGATAGAAAATGACCTGGAAGAGTCTGCTTCACCAGGCGCAGAAGCAACTCCTGACCCCATGGAGAATGATAGGGTAGAGTCATTGGAAGAAGCCTCGGCTACACCAGAAAGAGAGGCAGGGAGCGAACAAGACCGCTTGTCAGATGACAGTGTGCTCATCACAGAGAAATCAGAAGAATCCCCTGCAAACCCTGCAGATGTTGAAAACGGGAAACAGGTGGAAGAGGCAAGTGTCGACCAGGAAACATTGTTGGATGCTCTTCCTTTGGGGGCGGAGGTTCTCCGCAATATAGAACTCTTACTGGATACGAATCAGTGTTATGGGTGTAACCTTGAAGGAGCTGATCTCAGCGGCAGGGGACTTGAGGAGTCTGATCTGGAAGGGGCCAATTTGAGTAATGCCAATCTCAAGGGAGCTGACCTGGAAGGAGCGAATCTGAAGGGAGCGAATCTAACAGGTGCCGATCTTCAAAATGCTGATCTGTCAGAGGCGGATCTGTATAAGGCGGATTTGACAGATGCAGACCTGACTGGGGCCGACCTCGAGGAGACCTTGCTTGATGATGCTATTCTTACTGGAGTAAAAGGGTATCAGCAGGGGACGATGTTGATGATGGAGTAGTTTTTCAGGACAATGCTCGCATCTGTCGTGATTTCTTTAAACAGGAACAGCAGAATGTCGAACAGGGAATATCGAACGTCGAAGCCTTTTACTTCGGCAGTTTGATATTTCCTGTTCGTTTTTTGACATTATCTTCAGGTTGGAAACAACAATTTTTATATCCAAAACAGTGCATGCATTATCTGCCGTGACATTGTGAAAGACAGCCAACAAACAAAAAAACAATACTACGGTCCGATGATGGATGATGCAGAAAAAACCTGACTGGCGTATTGCTGAAAAAAATCAGCCTTTGGCGATTTCAATGACGGTCACTTCGTAATTGAGAGGATGTCCGGCAAGGGGATGATTATAATCAATGGTAATGTTTTCGTTCTTGATCTCGACTATGGTGGCCGGTACCTGGTGGGTGATCCCATCCTGTTCAACATTCATGGAAAGGGTCAACCCCACCTTTGCCTCTATCTTGTTGTTGAACTTTTCCTGCGGAATGATCTGCAGAAGATCACCGCGGCGGATACCATATTCACCTTCTTCAGGCTCTATGCGTATCTTGCGCATCTCCCCAATCTGCATGCCCCTCAGGCTGCGCTGTATGGCTTTGGGGGTGTCTTTTCCTCCCATTGTAATGACCCTCGGGGCTGACTCTTCCACGGTTTCGAAGACTGTTCCATTATCAAGAGTCCCGATCAGTGTGACAGTTACGGTATCGTTGGCTTCTACCTGTTTCATAATAAGAACAATGCTCCTGTATAATAAAAGTGGATGGTAAATTTTTATTCATTATTTGAGACAAAGCCTTATATTTTAAACGATCGCTCTCTCTTTGGCAATGATTTGCTAAGCTGTTGTGTCATGTTTCCCTCTCCCTTGACCTTGTTTGCAACCAAAGCTGTTTCTTGACAAATCACTGATACAGGCATACATTGCCCAATTCTTAACTTTTTTAAAAAAGTGTTTGTCACGGCTTGCTTTTGGTGATGAGTTGGAAAAAATGAGATCAGTTTTGTTGCAGCGTGTTACTCAAGTGAGCAAACGGAGTGAATTGTGAAAGTTGTTTGCGATAAGTATAATGAATCTATGGAATCGGAGGAGGCGGAATGTCGTCATCCCGATGATTACTGCACAACCAGGACCGCCTGTTTGATCAATTTTTTAGAAAAAGAACGAAAAAGGGAACAGGCAAATAGTGAAAAAAAAAGGATCAGAAGAAAGATTAAAAGCTGAGGCAGTTATGGTAGAGCTGGATTTTTTAAAAAATAAGGATGGGTTACTTCCTGCCATCGTTCAGGATGCTGCAAGCGGAGAGATTCTCATGCTGGCCTACATCAATCAGGAATCGTGGGAAAAAACAGTGGAAACCGGTAAGGCCCATTTCTGGAGTAGGTCGAGACAAAAGTTATGGCTCAAAGGTGAGTCCTCCGGGCATGTTCAGCTTGTTCAGGATATCCTGGTGGATTGTGATGCGGACACCGTAGTTTTCAAGGTAGAACAGTTAGGTGGTGCAGCGTGTCACAAGGGATACAGGTCCTGTTTTTTTCGTCGAGTTGAAACAAATGAATTACGGACGGTTGGAGAACGTGTCTTTGATCCGGCCGTTGTCTATGGAAAGAAATAATGCCCTGTTTTTCCTGATAGGCTAACTGGTGCCTGTCCCTAAATGGCCTTTTTCTCCTAACTCTTCGTTGCTCTCAAAATTTAATCCTCGGAATATCATATATATGCCTGCGGTTAAATTCATCGAGCGCCTTGATTTAGAAGAAAAAATCTCATTTATGGACGGACACTAACTGGAACGATTTAAAAAAATGTCTTTTGAGAGATGGAGAAAAATATGAAGCAGCTGAAACTCGGCCTCCCCAAAGGAAGTCTTGAAAAAGCAACTATTGAGCTTTTTGAAAAAGCCGGTTGGCTCATTAAGCCAAAGTCACGGAACTATTTTCCTGAGATAGATGACCCTGAACTTGCCTGTTCAATCTGCCGCCCCCAGGAGATGTCCAGGTATGTTGAAAGCGGGATGCTTGATGCGGGGATCACCGGAAAAGACTGGACCATGGAAAACCAGTCTGAAGCAGTGATTGTCAGCGATCTTATTTATTCCAAGGTGAGTAGAAAGCCGACCAGGTGGATTATAGCAGTCAGTGGAGATTCTGATATCACCTGTATTGAAGATTTGGAAGGAAAAAAGGTTGCCACTGAACTTGTGAACGTGACGAAACGTTTTTTTGCCGAGAAAAAAATCAACGTGAATATCGAGTTTTCCTGGGGGGCTACAGAGGCAAAGGTCGTCTCCGGGCTTGCGGATGCCATTGTCGAGGTCACGGAAACAGAGAGTACCATCAGGGCCCATGGCCTGCGTATTATCTATGAATTGATGGAATCCAACACCCAGTTTATCGCCAATAAGGACGCATGGGATGACCCCTGGAAAAGGGAAAAAATTGAAAATATTGCCATGCTTCTCCAGGGCTCACTCAATGCAGACAGGATAGTGGGACTGAAGATGAATGTCTCCCAGGAAAAACTTGATAATATAATTGAATTATTGCCAAGTCTCAATGCACCGACCGTTGCCAATCTTTATCATACAGATTGGTTTTCCGTGGAAACAGTAGTTTCCGAGGATGTAGTCAGGGATTTGATTCCAGCACTGAAAAAAAGCGGTGCAGAGGGGATCATTGAATATCATCTCAGTAAGGTGATATGAAATTCGTTAATATCAAATTTTTGTTGAGCGTTCACAAGCTCTCGCAGCTGCCACCACCTTCGTTGCCTGAGATAGCCTTTGCCGGAAGGTCAAATGTCGGCAAGTCTTCTCTGATCAATGTGCTGGTTGGCAGAAAAGCCCTGGTGAAAGTCAGTGGACGACCAGGAAAAACCCAGGGACTTAACTATTTTGAGATTGATGGATCTGCTTACCTGGTAGACCTTCCCGGCTATGGTTTTGCCAGGGTTTCCAAGGGAATGCAGGATAAATGGCAGGCCCTCATTACCAGTTACCTGGAAACGCGCTCCACCCTCTGTTGTGTCGTGGTGATCATGGATATACGCCACGGAGCAAAACCTCAGGACAGCCAATTGATTTCCTGGTTGAAGCAACAGGATATTCCTTTTCTTCCGGTCTATACAAAAGTGGATAAGCTGTCCGGCAATGCAAGGCAAAGAAATGCGGCTGCACTCGATGCCGGACACACCATTGACTCCAGTCAGAGAATACTTTTTTCTGCAAAAAGTGGTCAAGGCAAGGAAGAGCTGGAGAGAGCTCTTGCATCTTTTGCTAAAATAGATTAGTTTTTTCCGAACATAGGTAAATATACCTATACTTGGTGACTGTGACTCGTTTACTCGCTTATTCAGTGTCAGTCACGTGTTACAACATGATGCATGAAAGGGAGGCTAAGGTATGTCACTTCGCACTGAATGGCCATGCTGGGAAATCATGAAATGTGATGAGTCCCAGGAATGTCCTGCCAAAGAAGATTCGGCAAAGCTCTGCTGGGAGATTATCAAGGAAGTTGACAGTCTTTCATTTAATATCTGCAGGGATTGTCTCGTTTACGTCAGTCAGCAGAAAGATTCGCAATTCAGTGAGGAAGAAATTTTGAGCATCATGGCTCAGAAAGGGGTGAATGTACTGGACGGTAAACAATGTCCTAATTTCAAAAGATGCCCTAAAGAACAAAAAAAATAGATAGAATTGGACAACAAAAGGTACTGCAAGGGATTATGATCGATTTGATCATAATCCCTTTTTTTATTGTTCAGATTTGAGAACGGCCAGAAAGGCCTGCTGTGGAATATCGACATTGCCGACCGTCTTCATCCGTTTTTTTCCTGCCTTCTGCTTTTCGAGTAGTTTTCGTTTCCGACTGATGTCGCCGCCATAGCATTTTGCGGTTACATCTTTACGCAAGGCGGAGATATTGGTCCTTGCCACAATGGTACCGCCAATGGCGGCCTGGATGGCAATTTTAAACATCTGTCTTGGGATTTCCTCTTTGAGACGTTCACAGGCGTGGAGGCCCCGGGCCCTGGCCTTGGATCGGTGAGCCAGCTGAGAGAGGGCGTCAACAATCTCTCCGTTGACAAGGATGTCAAGTTTGACCAAGTCACTTTTGCGATAGTCGTAAAGCTCATAATCAAAAGAACCATAGCCCTGGGTAACTGATTTGAGTCTATCGTAAAAATCATAGATCACCTCAGCCAGTGGCAGCTCGCAACTGAATTCTATCCTGCCGGGCATTGGATAGTGGTAGTTGGTGTTTTCGCCGCGACGTTCCATGCAAAGCGTCATCACCACCCCCATATACCGCTCAGGGATGAGAATAGTGGCCTTGATAAAGGGTTCTTCAACCCTGTCAATATGCATGGGGTCAGGAAAGTGGGCCGGGTTGTCCACTTCCAGTATAGTCTGGTCTTTGAGATAAAAAATGTATTTAACAGAAGGGACCGTCAAGATCAGCGAGATATCAAATTCTCGTTCCAGTCTCTCCTGAATGACCTCCAGGTGAAGCAGGCCGAGAAACCCACAGCGGAAACCAAAACCCAGGGCTGCTGAAGTATCTTTCTGGAAGGTGAGTGCCGCATCGTTGAGTTGCAGTTTTTCCAGGGCTGTTGCCAGATCTTCATATTCATCGGTCGATATGGGATAGATGGATGAAAAGACTACCTGTTGTACCTCTTTGAATCCTTCCAGGGCCTCAGTGCATGGATTTTCCTTGAGGGTGATGGTGTCTCCGGGGCGGGTGTCGCTGATGTTTTTTACTCCAGCCAGAATATACCCAACCTGACCGGCGCTCAAAGATTTGACGGGTTCTCTGGTCACCTTGTATATTCCCACCTCTTCTACCCGGTACTCTGCATTATTGGACATGAAATAGATGATGTCATTGGGCTTGACAGTACCGTTCATAATTCTGCAGGAGATGATGGTTCCCCGGAAGGGATCATAGGTTGCATCAAAGATAAGGGCCTGGAGAGGGGCAAGCGGATCTCCCTGGGGAGGAGGTAGGTGCTTGACGATTGCCTCCAGAATATCTTTCACTCCCTCTCCACTTTTTGCAGAGCAGAGCTGGATTAAATCACCATCAAGGCCAAGGTCTTCCTCTATCTGCATGGCCACTTTTTCAGGTTCTGCGGAGGGGAGGTCGATTTTATTGATGACCGGAATGATCTCAAGGTCGTTTTCCATGGCAAGGTAGAGATTGGCCAGGGTCTGTGCCTCAACACCCTGTGCAGCATCGACCAGGAGTAAGGCACCCTCACAGGAACTGAGAGCTCTTGAAACTTCATAGCTGAAATCAACATGCCCTGGGGTGTCCACCAGGTTGAGACTGTACTCTTTTCCATCATCAGCAATATAGGGAAGGCAGATGGTCTGACTTTTAATGGTAATCCCGCGTTCGCGTTCAATGTCCATAGTGTCCAGCAGCTGGTCTTTAAATTCGCGATCGCTTACTAGTTGACATAACTGAATCATACGATCTGCAAGGGTGGATTTGCCATGATCTATATGAGCGATGATTGAGAAGTTACGTATATTTTTCATGTTTGGTCTATAGTTATGGGCAGGATTGTAAAAAAAAGTGGTGGACGGAGGAATATACAAGCAAAAAACATACTTTTTAGCACAAAAAAGAGAACAATAAAATAGAATTTTGTTGACGCTGTTGGCTATGGTAACATATCAATGGGATTTAAAAAAACAAATCGTGTCCTGGGATATTCTGATTGCCTTTTCGGGAAACAGGAGTAATAATGTCAAGTTCCGTTCACAGGGTTTATGACCGTTTTGCCAATATGTCCTTCATGGAAGCGCCTGACCTAAGCAATTCTTTCCAGAAGGTGGCAAGAGCAGGCCTTGGATTAGCTTAGCAGTTGATCGAAGCTTCGTGACATTGCTTGTGTGGCTTATTACGAGATAGAGGATATGAGCTCCAAAAAAAAGAAAGTATCAGAGAAAGCAACAAAGCCCCAGCAACATCCTCTGGTTGCCCTGACGGACGATGAGAATCTTCCCACGCTAAGCAACCCTGCATTGCACAGGTATCTTCAGGAAATCAGCCAGTATGAGCTCCTCAGCCGTGAAGACACCGACAATCTGGCTATTAAATTTCGTGAAAATGGTGACCAGGATGCAGCGTATCGGCTGGTATCTGCCAATCTGCGTCTGGTCGTCAAGGTTGCCATGGATTTCCAGAAGTATTGGATGCAGAATTTTATGGATCTGATCCAGGAGGGCAATGTTGGTCTGGTTCAGGCAACCAAAAAGTTTGATCCGTATCGAGGAGTGAAGTTTTCCTACTATGCCGCCTACTGGATTCGTGCCTATATCCTTAAATTTATAATGGATAACTGGCGCATGGTGAAGATTGGAACCACTCAGGCACAACGTAAACTCTTTTTTTCCCTGAATAAGGAAAAAAGACTGCTTGAGTCCCAGGGGTTTAAGCCTGAAGTCAAGCTTCTGGCTGAAAGACTCAGTGTCAAAGAAAGTGAAGTCATTGAGATGAGTCAACGGATGGATAGCTGGGATGTCTCGCTGGAAAGTCCTGTCCGCTCAGATTCTGAAGATGAGCAGAAAAACTTTATCCCCACCAATGCTCCTGCCATTGAAGATGTCGTTGCCGGAGACGAAATGAAGAATCGTCTTACCGAGTTGCTGACCATCCTCAAAGAGAAATTGAATGACAAGGAAACAATGATTTTAGAGGAACGATTACTCACCGATGAGCCGCTTACTCTGCAGACCATTGCCGATCGTTTTGGTATATCCAGGGAGCGTGTTCGTCAGATAGAAGTGAATCTTCTGAAAAAAATGAAAAAGTATCTCGAGATTGAGATGCCTGATATTGTAGATTTTTTTGACGGAAAACGAATGATTCAAAAGGGTGGCTGAAAAAACAGCTCAACTCTTTATATTGGTGATATAATTTTTAGTTTTTAAGAGATTGTCTTTTATGAAAGTTCCATTATTAGATCTCGGTACGCAACTGGAGTCTTTTCGAGACGATATTGTTGCTGCAGTAACAAAGGTCGTTGATTCAACCACCTATATTCAAGGGCCGGAAGTCGTTTCCCTGGAAGAAGAGGTGGCATCCTACTGCGGCACCAACCACGCTGTCGGTGTCTCCTCCGGTACCGACGCCCTGCTTGTTTCCTTAATGGCTTTAGGGATTGGACCTGGGGATCGTGTTCTCACCACCCCCTACAGCTTTTTTGCGACAATGGGAGTGATCCTTCGCTGTGGAGCATTGCCTGTATTTGCTGATATTGATCTTCTTTCATACAATATCAATCCCCAGGCAATGGAGGAAATCCTTGCCGCGGATAAAGAAAAGTCGATAAAGGCAATTCTTCCAGTACATCTTTATGGACAGTGTGCTGATATGGGAGCAATCCTTGCCCTTGCAGAACAGTATGGTGTTCCTGTGATCGAGGATGCTGCTCAGGCCATCGGCGCAGAGTATCCCGATCCATCCAGTGGCAAGTGGAAAAAGAGTGGTGCACTGGGCCTCGCCGGCTGTTTTTCTTTTTTCCCCAGTAAAAATCTAGGTGGTATAGGTGATGGAGGAATGGTGGTCACCAATGATACAGCCTTTGCCGACCTGTTGCGCATGCTCCGTAATCATGGTGCGGAACCCAAATATTACCATACCAGGATAGGGGGAAATTTTCGTCTTGATCCTATCCAGGCCACCGTCCTTCGCATCAAACTCCAACACCTTGAACAGTGGCATGGAGACAGAAGGAAAAATGCAGCTCGTTATGGTGAACTCTTTTCCAGGACAGCTCTTGTTCAGGACAAACGAGTAATTCTGCCGACTCCAGTCTATCATGAGCAGGCAGTAGCGGCAGGCGGCAGCAAAAATTATCATATATACAACCAGTATATTATTCGTGTCAGTGATCGCGATGCGTTGATGGAATGGCTGCGTTCCCATGATATAGGTTGTGAGATCTATTATCCCCTTGCCCTGCACGAACAGGAATGTCTGCAAGGGCTGATGGATATTGATACCTTCCCCAACGCAGAAAAAGCTGCCAGGTCCACTCTTGCCTTGCCGATTTACCCGGAACTTACCCCTGCAATGCAGGAGTACGTCGTTGAAAAAATAGTCGCATTCCATATGCGTTGAATGAACAGTCTATAGTTATTATGACTTTCTGATGCTGCAGTTCATGCACCTTCATGCCTCATTTTCCACACCTCTAAAAATTGGTGCCTTTGCCATTTTAAAGAGCAGGGATCTTGTTTTCTTTGTCCTGCTCCTCCTCCCTTCTTTAGTCTCTGCAGAGAACAGTGTTGTCCCTCCAGAGATTGCTCCCGATCATGAAATAGTCTTAAAAGGCGTGCAAGAACAACCCACGTGGATGGTGCTCTGGGAGAGAGCCCGCGACCAAGCCAGGCTGAGTGAATATGATAAAGCCGCAGCGAATTATGATAAGCTTCTCCAGGAAAAGCCTCAGATAGAGGAGGCCCTTCGAGAATACGTCCTGGTCCTGATGCACCTGGAGCGATGGGCAGAGGCCACATATGTATTGTATAAGTTGCTGGAGATTGATTCGCTCTCTCCTGAATATCAACTTTATGCCGGACGGTTGGCACTGAAACAACAACGTTACGAGCAGGCCTCGGTTTTTTTTGGCTATGTTTACACACTCTCCCCTGATGGTCCTGATTCCATTGAGGCCCTGAAGGGCTTGGTCTATGCCATGCAGCAACAGGAACGAAAGGACCTTGCCTATCCATTGATGGAGCAGCTCTACCTGCGAGTTCCACATGAAGAAAAATTTATTCGTCAATTGGCTCAGTACAGTCTGCTTCTTGGCCACAGTAAAAAGGGTCGGGATTTTTATCGTATCCTCTTCAATGAGTTTGAAGGAAAATCACAGGATTTTTTTGCTGCTTCCTCATTATTCGAGGAAACAGAAGATCTGGAGATGGCAGTCCGCTGCTGGCGAGGGTATCTGGAAAGTCATTCCTACTATCTCCCTTTTCATAAAAAGTTATCTCAGTATTATCTTACGCATGGGCAGGAACGTTCCGCTCTTCCCCATCTCCTGGTTCGTCTTGCTCGCAAAGAAGGTAATCCTGAGCTGCTTCTGCAAATTGGTCAAATTTATCTTTACCTCGAAGATCGGCCTGACAAGGCTCTCTATTATTATGAGGAGTATCGCCAAAAACGTCCCCAGGACAGTGAAGTCGTAAGAGAGATAAAACGAATTCAAGCTGTTCTTGCCAATGACCTGCTGGTCATTGTTGAAAATGAAGGTGCCTGGCCACTCTGGAGGGATCTTGCCAGGATTACTCCCAACCGTCTCGCCATTTATTCTTCCATGGTTGTGCAGCTTGAAGAAATGGGAAAAGAAAAGGAGCTGCTTGAAGTCCTGGAGATCATCAACACCCACGATCCTGAGGACCAGGATGTTCTGTTCAAACTGGCACATCTCTATTTCGCAAACGGAAATCTTGCAGCCAGTGCTGCTGCCCTGGATTCCTTAAAAGAGGAAGCGCGTTCAGGGAAGGAATACTTTTTCCTGCGAGCCGGAATAGAGGAAGGGAAGGGGGCGCTGTCCCAGGCCCTTACTCAATACAAACGCTATCTTCGGGAGAACCCTCAGGACTACACAATCCTGTTAAAATGTCTTCACCTTTCCGGTGAGTTAGGCCTGATAGAGGAGCTCGAATATTTTTATCACTTACTTCCTGGGAATGAAGTGAATAAGGCTGTTACGCAAGAGGGGAGTATTAGTTATGGACAGGCCCTGCTCCTTAACGGACTGACGTCAACGGCCAGATTATTTAATCGAAAACTCCTTGAACAGCAGGAGTTGGATTCTGTCGCTCTGCAGGCTGTAGAAGAAGATATTGTTCAGACTCTTCTCCTTGAAGAAAAAACATTTGAGGCTGAACAGGAAATTATGATTCTTCTTCTGCGAAAGAAAGGGGGAACGTTTCTTGTTACTCAGTTGATCCATACGGCACTACTCAATCAAGATTGGGACAGGGCCTGGAAATGGTATGAATTCCTTGTGCTGGAGAGTGATTCGTCAGAAAGGGATTGTGACAGCGATACCTTTCTGCTTTTCAACGAGAAAATGTCTATTCTCCAGAAATCAGGTCAGCTTGAAGTTGCCATAGAGATGGTGGAAGATTTTCTTCAGGACTCTGCGTCACGTTGCAGCGAGGAGAAGGGTAAATGGTTGGACTTGAGGGCAAGACTTGCTGAACTCTACTCTATAAACAGTGAGTACTCTAAGGCAGAAACGCTCATTAAAACCATTGCTGCCTCATCTCCTGAAATTTTTGAGATGCAGGTCTTGCAAGAGGCCATCAGAGGAAAGATCGCAAAAGATAATTCCCGGGGCCATCTTCTTGAATTTCTCGCTAGCGCAACTGATGGAAGCATGAGTTCCCTGATGGACACCGCGCTTCTTCTCAAGAGATATGGAGATAATCAGGGAGCTCTCTTTCTCCTGGAAAAATACCTGGAAGAGGTGCCGAACTCTCTTCGAGCGAGATGGGCCAAAGCACAACTGTTTGCCGCAACAGGTGATGATTTTGCCGCCCTTTCCCTTTTTCAGGAACTTTCTCAGGATTTTCCCAGTGAAGGGAGTTTTCAACAAAATATTTACCAATTACAGTTTAAACTGGCAAAATTTCAGGAGTTGACCCAGGAGCTCGCGCCGCAATGGAAGGTGCAGCAGAGGGGGACCGCTCCACTTGTTGAGCATTCCATTCCCTCCGCTATACAATCTATGGAGATAAGGAAGCAGTTGCTTTTAGCCCGTACATTCTGGGCAGAGAGAAGATGGGACGAGTCTCTGCTGATTTACGAATCCCTGCTGCAGCCTCCTGTTGAGCAGCTGTTTTCTGAAAGGATCGCCCGGGAAGAGGTGGAGTTGACCCTTCCTCCACAAGAACGAACATTCTGGAATGTTATCACCTTCACCACCCCGCCCGAGCCTGAAAGGTTAACAGTGGTCATGAGTCCAGAGTTTATCAGAGAAAACCTTGAAAAACCTGTGGCTTGGATTGCAGCAGAGCTCTATGCTTCATACCGTTGGCAACAGGCAGTGGCTAGAGAGGTATCTGTTCGCAAGGAAATGCGTGATGGAAATTATTACCAGGCGATGAAGGAGTATCAGAACTTTCTAAAAAAGGATCTCTCCACAGAAAGCCTTTTTGATTTGGCAGGAGTTTACTCCAGACTTGGATTTCTTGGTAAAGAGGCTGCCCTCTATGAAATCATAAAAGAGGAAAGCCCAGGGTATCCTGATCTTGATGAGGCCCTTCAGCGCAACAGTATGAAACGGGAGCCAAGGGTTACCCTTCTCTCCGCTTGGATGGAAAAGGACGGTAGGGAAGGCTATTGGGACAACAGGCAGCTGGCTGGAGGTGTGCAGGGATGGTTTATGCCTTCACTGCAGCATGAGATCCTCTTGGACGGGCGTCGAATTTATAATAGTTCCGAGGAGACTGAACAGGAACTCTGGAGAAATCGACTGCAAGCCAGTATGAAATGGAGCCCTGTCTATGATCTCGATATCCTGCTGGGAATAGGGGGGGACAGGGCAGATGGTAATTCTGGCAGCACCATTCCTCTTTATAGCATGCAGATGAAGGGAAGGGTAGGAGACATGGTGCAGGCGACCCTTGGCCTTGCCCAAGATGTTGTTGACGACACCGTTGAATCGCTCCAGGAGCAGATCCGCAGAAAAGAATATGAGGCCGGTGTTACTCTGGATTTCCTGCCTCGCCTGTTTGGCGGCGGGGGGTATCTGTTTACCGAATATTCTGATGGGAACCACCAGAACAGATATGATTTCTGGACCTCCTATATCCTGCATAGTGAACCAAGTTTGCTGCAGCTCAGATATGGATACGAATTCTCTCATAATTCTGATGAGAACCTTGGCATGGATTATTCCTATGAGTATGGTTTTGCTCCTGGGGATCATCCTTACTGGAGTCCCAAAGAGTACTGGCAACATCTCTTTACCATCTCCTTTGAGCATCAATTGGCAGAAGATGTCCTTGGCCGGGGTGCACCAAGTTACTATTCCTTGGAATATTCGTTAGGCTATGAATATGGTGGTTATGACTTTCATCAGGTAAAGGCCAAGATTTTCCTTGAAATGAGTCGCCATTTTTTATTAAATGGGACTTTGGATTTTATTAATGGAGACCAGCAGAGACAAGAGAATCTCTGGCTGTCTTTAATCTATCGCTGGTGATAACTAATTCCTGCAGGGTGATTTTGTTAGAGAATCATTTTACAGGTTTTTTGTTTTTTGGAGGAAGTTGATGGTAGAGCGTATACCAATGTCAAAGAGAGGACATCTGAAACTCAAGGACGAGTTGTACCGTCTTGAGCGTGTTGAAAGGCATGAAGTTGTCAAGGCCATTGAAATTGCAAGAGAGCATGGTGACTTAAAAGAAAATGCTGAATACCATGCGGCAAAAGATCGTCAGGGCCATATCGAAGGACGTATTCTGGAATTGAAGGATAAGCTGGGCAGGGCAGAGGTCATTGACTGCGTAAAAGTGAATTGCCAGCGGGCTGTATTTGGCACAGTGGTCAACCTTCTCGATATGGATAGTGATGAAGAAGTCAGCTATCAGCTGCTTGGGCCTGAGGAATCCGATGTCAAAAGGGGTTCGATTTCCGTACTTTCTCCCCTGGGGAGGTCTCTTCTGGGAAAAGAGGTGGGTGATGAGGTGCTGGCTAAGACACCCGGGGGAACACGGGAGTTTGAAGTCATGGATATCTCCCCGTCGGAGTTCAGCTAACTAGTGCCTGTCCATAAATGGCCTTTTTCTCCTAACTCTTCGTTGCTCTCAAAATTTAATCCGCGGAATATCACATATATGCCTGCGGTTAAATTCATCGAGCGCCTCGATTTAGAAGAAAAAATCTCATTTATGGACAGACACAAACTAAGTCTATGGGAAGGAGAGGGCTGGAAAGTCGCTCTTCTTTCTGTATCTTTTATTTTTGGGAAGGTAGGTCGGGTTCCAGCATACCGGAGAGGAAGATGTCAAGGACCTGGCTGATGGTTTCCTCCACAGTATACTCTGTTTCCAGGGAGAGGGTCCAGACTCTGGAGATTTCATCAAGTGCTCCAAAAAAAGCACGTTTTGCGATACCGGGGCGAATGGAGGCTCGATAAATTCCCTGTTCCTGGCCGAGTTTGATGATTGTTGAAATAATATCCACATATTCACTGAATTTATAATTTCGATACTCTTTGATGAGTTTGGCACTTTGTCTGAGTTCGATCTGAATGACTTCAGCCAGGTTCTTATTTTTTTTCATTACGGTCAAATGCTTTGTTGCAAAGATCTCAAGCATCTTCCTGGGGTCTTCTTCGGCTGCCAGGAGTTTTTTGACCTGTTCGATCAGGTTGCCGATTTCTTCCTCAAAGACTGAAATGAGGATATCAAACTTATTATTGAAGTATAGATAGATTGTTCCGTCTGCCACCTTGGCTTCTTTGGCAATATCGGATATCCTGGCGTTGAAAAATCCTTTTTTGGCAAAGACTTTTGTCGCCGCATGGATGATTTTTGAATGTTTGTTCGCAGCTTTCATGAGAAATAATTTTGTCAATGGCAACTGACATTGGCGATAAGAGAATCAGGCAATGAATGAATGGTTATTCATTCATTTAAGCAATATTCGCCGAATTGTCAATGTTTTGTCTCGGCAACTTGTGATTTATTTATTTTTGCTTATCAGGCAACATCCCGAAACCATTTGTGAAGACATAGGGACTCGTGAATATGGGGAACCTTCACACCTTTTCGGATTGCTTGAGGAAATCCATCAATTATTATCAGGAGTAGAGTTATGAAAGTTCTGGTTGTCGGTTCAGGTGGTCGTGAACATGCCCTTGTCTGGAAAATCCACCAAAGTTCCCGAGTAGAAAAGATTTACTGTGCCCCGGGAAACGCTGGTATAAAAAGAATGGCAGAATGTGTCGATATCAGTGTCACTGACGTTGACGCTCTCGTCGCCTTTGCTAAAAAACAGGAGATTGACTTGACTGTAGTCGGCCCTGAATTGTCTTTAACTGCAGGTATTGTCGATCTGTTCGAGAAAGAAGGGCTGCGGATTTTCGGTCCAACAGAGAAAGGTGCCATACTTGAAGGAAGTAAGGTTTTTACCAAAGAATTTCTCCAGAAATATAATATTCCCACCGCCGACTTTAAAGTTTTCAAAGACCGGAAAAAGGCCAAAAAGTATATTGACAAGTGCGGTGCACCGCTTGTGGTAAAAGCTGATGGTCTTGCAGCCGGCAAAGGGGTAATTGTGGCGTCCTCGATAAAAGAGGCAAAAGAGGCCGTTGATCTTATTATGCAGGAAAAGGCCTTTGGCGATGCTGGACGCAAAGTTATTATTGAAGAATGTCTGCAGGGGGAAGAGGCATCTTTTATTGCCTTCACCGATGGGAAGACGATTCTGCCCCTTCCTACTTCACAAGATCATAAAGCTGTTTTTGATGGTGATAAAGGTCCCAATACCGGCGGGATGGGAGCCTATTCTCCAGCCCCGGTAGTTACAGAGGAAATTGCCGATTATGTCATGGAGAAGATCATGCTTCCCACAGTACAGGGAATGGCAGCAGAAGGTCGTCCATATAAAGGTATGCTCTATGCAGGTTTGATGATTGATGGCGATTCGATCAATGTGTTGGAGTTTAATTGTCGTTTCGGAGATCCGGAAGCTCAGCCACTGCTGATGCGTCTGAAAAGCGATGTTGTGGATATCTTTGAGGCGGTCATTGATGGACGCCTGGATCAGGTTGACATGAAAATCGATCCACGTCCCACTGTCTGTGTGGTCATGGCTGCAGGCGGATATCCTGGCCACTATGAAAGCGGGAAGAGTATCCGTGGGCTGAACAAGGCTGCTCGGGTAAATGGAGTTGTGGTCTTCCATGCAGGTACCGTGATCAAAAATGGAAGGGTGTCCACTGCCGGAGGAAGGGTATTAGGTGTGACGGCTGTTGGCAAAGATCTTGAAAAGGCCATAGCTCAGGCCTACAAGGGTGTTGACTCGATTTCCTGGACAGGAGCGTTTCACCGTACTGATATAGGGGCAAAAGCTCTGATGCGGAGAAAGGAATCAGATGCACAGGCCGTGGTGGGGATTGTCATGGGAAGTGATTCCGATCTGCCGGTCATGCAGGCTGCAGCCGATTTTCTCAAATCCATGGGTATCGCCTATGAAATGACTGTGGCGTCTGCCCACAGAACCCCTGAACGGGCCGTGAGATTTGCCGCAACTGCCAAAAAACGCGGATTGAAGATGATCATTGCCGGGGCCGGTATGGCCGCCCATCTGGCAGGGGTCCTTGCCGCGCATACAGACCTCCCGGTGATCGGCATCCCCCTTGATGCCTCACCACTTCAGGGAATGGATGCCCTGCTGGCCACTGTCCAGATGCCTCCAGGTATCCCTGTGGCTACCATGGGCATCGGCAAGCCAGGTGCCAAAAATGGAGCTGTCCTTGCAGCCAGAATTCTTGCCCTGGAAGACAAACAGCTGGCCGCCCGTCTGGCAGAATATAAAACTGCCATGGCAGAAGAGGTTGAAGAAAAAGCGAGAAAAATTGGCGGCTGAGAAGTGATTGATTACGTACACCCTTCGCTGGAGGACTACAGGGAGGCCCTGGAAACTCTAGCCAGGGGAGGTATTGTTGCCTATCCGACAGAAACCTTTTATGGCCTGGCTGTTGACCCTGGAAACGACCAAGCCATTTCCGCCCTCTATAGGTTGAAAAAAAGAGATCAGCGGAAACCGCTTTCGCTCCTTGTGGCAGAACCCTCTGTTCTTTCCTCCTCCATACGTTCCTTCCCTCCGCTCTACCGCTGTCTGATAGACGCTTTCTGGCCAGGACCGCTTACCCTGGTGTTCCCCGCCAGGTCAGATACTTCTCTCCTTCTGCGGGGGGGAGGGGATACTTTGGCGATACGAATATCTTCGCATCCGGTTGCTCAGAAATTCTGTTCACTCTGGGGAGGGCCACTCACTGCGACCAGTGCCAACGAGAGCGGTCATCCCTCTCTCGTCAATGCAAACCAGATCAAGAGTTTTTGGGGTGAGAAGATAGACTATGTACTTGATGGGGGGACAGTACCCGGCGGCAAAGGATCAACCATGATTGAAGCCATTGGTGAAGAGATTCATGTTCTCCGCAAGGGGGTCATAACAACGAGACAGATTTTTCAGGTTTTGGAGAAATGCAAGGAAAGGAAGTGATCTTCTCTCTCTCCCGCTGATCCCAGAGAGGATTACGCTTGTAAAAAATAGAGAAATCTGATTCATTTTTATGAACAATAAAGAGCCTTATTCAGCAAGGAATGATATTCTTCCATGTTGTGTTTTTGAAGGAGAGAAGAGATGGATGAGTTGAAATGGGACAAGAGATTTGCCCTGGGTCAAGCAGCTAAGGATGAGGAGCTTTTACAGGAACTCATAGAATTGTTCAAGGAGTCATCTGCTTTTGATCTGGCTTATCTGAAACAGGGCATCAGGAAGGGTGATGCGGCCATGGGCAGGGCCGCTACGCTCTCTCTCAAGGGAGCTGCAGCAAGCCTTGGTTTGAATGGTATTCGAGACCTGGCTGCAGTCATGGAAGAAGATTGCCGGGGAGGCTCCTTACAGGTCGCAACAGAAAAACTTCCCGATTTAGAGCAGTTGCTCTCTCTTTTGCAGGAACTGTAAGCGATAGCGCCAGGTGAGTCTGGGCGCATGGTTTTCGATTTTTACACTACTGCTGAAATTCCCACGATGATCCCTGTGAAAATCTCGGCGTAACGATACAAAACGTGTCATGTTGCCCAATCGCTTCAATTCTCACCTAAAGAGAATAGTTACTCCATAGTGAGACACCTTCTAACGGGTGAGTTGGCGGTATTTGATTCTGTGGGGCTGGTCAGCCTCTGTTCCCAGTCGTGCCTTTCTGTCTTTTTCATAATCAGAATAGTTGCCTTCAAACCAGACAACCTGGGAATCGCCTTCAAAGGCGAGGATATGGGTGGCGATTCTGTCGAGAAACCATCGGTCATGACTGATCACCACTGCGCAGCCGCCAAAATTATCCAAGGCCTCTTCAAGGGCTCTCAGAGTATTCACATCCAGGTCATTTGTCGGCTCATCAAGGAGTAATACGTTCCCTCCTTCTTTGAGCATCTTTGCCAGGTGCACGCGATTACGCTGGCCCCCGGAGAGAAGGCCTACTTTCTTTTGCTGGTCAGAACCTGAAAAGTTAAACTTTGCCACATAGGCCCGGGAGTTGATCTCTTGTGTGCCAAGCCATACAGATTCCTGCCCCTCTGAAATAGTCTGCCAGATCGTCATCTCAGGATCAAGTGCTTCTCGACTCTGATCCACGTAAGAAAGCTTAACCGTATCACCCAGGCGGATGCTCCCTTTGTCGGGTGTATCCTCGCCTGTAATCATCTTGAAAAGGGTTGATTTTCCAGCTCCATTGGGGCCAATGACACCGACAATGCCACCGGCTGGAAGACTGAAATTCATATTGTCTATCAGGATGCGGCTGTCGAATCCTTTCTGGATATGTTCTGCTTCAATGACAAGCTTACCAAGACGGGGACCAGGTGGTATAAATATTTGCAGGTCCCTGGCAAGCTGATCGGTTGCCTGGCCAAGGAGTTTTTCGTAGGAGTTGATACGGGCCTTTGATTTGCTGCGCCTTCCCTTGGGAGACATCTTGATCCATTCAAGCTCTCTTTTCAGAGTCCTTCTGCGATCGCTTTCTTTCTTTTCTTCATTGGCCAGTCGTTGCTCTTTCTGTTCAAGCCAGGAAGAGTAATTTCCCTTCCAGGGAATCCCACGTCCACGATCGAGCTCCAGAATCCATCCAGCGACGTTATCAAGAAAATAACGATCATGGGTGACAGCGATGATCGTCCCTGAGTATTGCTGCAGATGGTGTTCCAGCCAGGCAACGGATTCGGCATCCAGATGGTTGGTCGGTTCATCAAGGAGCAGGATGTCCGGTTTTTTTAACAGGATCCTGCACAGGGCAACGCGCCTTTTTTCACCCCCGGAGAGAATAGCGCATTTTGTTTCAGAAGGAGGACAGCGGAGGGCATCCATGGCCATTTCCAGCCTGGAATCAAGATCCCAGGCATCAAGGGCATCAAGCTTGTCCTGGACTTCTCCCTGGCGGTCGATGAGTGCCTGCATTTCATCGTCACTCATGGGATCAGCAAATTTCTCATTGATCACATTGAATTCATTAAGCAGATCTACAGTAGACTGGGCACCTTCCTCAACCACCTCTTTCACACTCTTTTCCGGATCAAGCTCAGGTTCCTGGGGGAGATAATCAATGGTAAGCCCCGGGGAGATGATCGTCTCCCCGTTAAATTCCGTATCAATTCCAGCAAGAATACGAAGCAGTGTACTTTTTCCTGAACCATTGAGGCCAAGTACGCCGATTTTGGCCCCATAAAAATAGGATAGAGATATGTCCTTTAAAACTGGTTTATCGTCATAGTACTTACTGACTTTAATCATCGAATAGATAACTTTTTTATCATCAACGCTCATCTGGGTATCCTGATTTGAGATTGCTAAAGAGGAGTGAGAAATCATACAATATTGTCAATCACTACAATACCCTGAAAGGTAAGAAAAGAAAAGTTTGATCTCTTGAAAACACCTCACTTACCAACAAGTCGATCCTGAATAACAAAGTTACCGCTAGTTACTTGCTCTATTGAGAAAAACAAGTAATATGGGATAGGGACGCAAAGAAATTTGCCGGCCAGTTGTGGACAGAGCGATTCGATACTTCTTCCAGCCTTATTTTCTTGTCATTTAAATGAAAATTCGTAGTGTTATTTTCTTAATTGTCATTGCTCTAGGATTGTTCCCTCTCTTTATTATGGTGGCCCTCAATTGGCCAAAAACCATTGATCGCCTCGAATATGCAGCAGAACTCGAGACGCAGGCCCGTTCACATGTAGGGTTTGCCCAGTTGAATGCGAGAATACGCTGCCTGAAAAAGAGTCTTATCCGTTCTGCCACACTTCCTTCGGCCATTGCTGCGATTCACGAATCCACCAATGTAGACACCATGTCT
>DAOVAI010000105.1 GCA_030671085.1 Pseudomonadota bacterium
AAGAAGTCGTGCTGGAATTTGAGGATACTTTCCATCACTTTGAAGATGGTACGCTGGCGCTGGTGCAGAGATTTGATGAACCAGCCTGCATCCTTCAGTTTTTCTCTGATGTATTTTTTTGATTCTTTTTGCGTGTCCGCGTTCGCTTCCAGGAGTTTCTGCAGGTGGGAAGAGAGCTTCAGGTTGGGAATGTCCTCTTCGTTGAGGTGAATGACGAATTCACCGTCGATCTTTCGGACATAGACATCCGGGACAATGTAGTTAGTGGCCTCTTTACTGTATGGCAGGCCCGGATAGGGTGTCAGCTCAGCGATGATGAAATCAATGGCCTTGATCACTTCGGCTCGCTTGGCACCGGTAGCCCTGCTGATTTCCTTGTAATTACGGGTCTGGAGAAGATTCAGGTGGTTCTTGACAATTTGAGCTGCCAGTGAATCCTGCATTCCCATGCGCTCCAGTTGCAGGAAGAGTGACTCGCTCACATCGCGGGCACCTATACCGGGAGGGTCCAGGTCCTGGATTACTTCAAGGAGATACTCCGCTGAATCATGATCGCAGTCAGAGGCTGCCATGATTTCTTCCAGGCTGGCTTCCAGGAACCCATATCGGTTGAGATTGCCGGCAATAAAGAGTGCTGTTTCCCATTCTTCCGGCTCCAGTTCACAGTGAGCCAACTGCCACTGAAGATAGGCCAGGAGCCCCGGTTTTTCGGAGATAAAGTCAAACTGGCTTGGGGCATCTGCCGCTGGAGTCTCATAGGAAAAGGAAAAGTTGCTGTCAAAGGTATTGGCGTAGTCCTCCCAGTTGGTCTCCGGCATGGTGTCATCGGCAGTGACCCGTTCCGTGTGCTCCTGCTCAGGTTTCTCTCCCTGCTGCTCTACTGTGGAGGAGAGGCTCTGGGGATTCTCCTCCATCTCCTGGCTGGAAAAATCCTCTTCCAGGGCGGGGTTCTTTTCAATCTCCGCCTGCAGGGCATCGGTGAGCTCCAGCCTGTTCATCTGCAGCAGCTTGATGGCAAGACGCAACTGAGGTGTCATCACCAGTTTTTGCGTCAGCTTCAGCTGTTGTCTCAGTTCAAGGGCCACGAGTTTTTGTCCTCTGAATCACATGGTGAAATTTTCGCCCAGATACATCTTGCGGGCCACTTCACTTTCTATGATGTCATCGGCGACGCCGCTGGTCAAAATTTGCCCTTCGTTCATGATGTAGGCAAAGTCACAGACCTGCAGGGTCTCCCGGACATTGTGATCCGAGATCAGGACTCCCAGTCCCTTGGTCTTGAGGCCGATGATGATCTTTTGCAGGTCGGCCACGGCCAGAGGATCGATCCCGGCAAAGGGTTCATCCAAAAGGATAAACTGGGGCCGGGTGGAAAGGGCACGCATGATTTCTACCCGTCGCCGTTCTCCGCCGGACAGGGCATGACCCTTGTTTTCTCGTAAATGTTCGATCTTGAGGTCGGCCATCAGCTCATCTATTCGGTTGTTGATCTCGTTTTTTGTCAGCCCCAGCGGTTCCAGGATGATCCTGACATTCTCCTCCACCGTCAGTTTCTTGAAAACCGAGGGCTCCTGGGCCAGGTAGGAGAGGCCCTTCTGGGCCCGTTTGTGGATGGGCAGATGGGTGATGTCCTCTCCGTTGAGCAGTATCTTTCCCCCGTCGGGACGAATAAATCCGGCAATGGAGTAGAATGAGGTTGTCTTCCCTGCACCGTTTGGGCCGAGCAGGCCGACAACGACTCCGGTGTTGACCTGTAGGCTGACTCCATCAACCACGGTACGATTGCGATAACGCTTGATGATCTTATCAGTTTCCAGCTGGGCCATTTGTATCGTTTTTAGAGGTAATGGTTACGTTTTAATACAGGCTATCAACAGTTAAAGTATTCAGAGTTCAGGAAACAAGTATTCAGTCGTAAGCCAGGCACCTTCGGTGCATTGAAAAAAGGGGTTCAGAGTATGTCTTTCTAGTTTTATTCCAGCAAAGCTGGGTAATGTTATACTGACTCTTAAATACAGTATGCTGGCTCCCGGTATGTGTGCTGTTATTGGGGCGACAGGGTGGCTTTTACCCGTGTTGGTTTTTTCTTGCCGCTGGAATCAGCACCGATGGTGGCTGAGGGGCGGCCGCTCACTACCTCGGATCTTCCTTCGTCAAGGTAATAGATGATGGTGTCGCCGCTTACCAGGTTCTTATCCTGCCAGGCCTTGGCGTCGCCGTTGAGAATGACCTTGCGTTCCTGTGCCAGGTAGTTCATCTGCTTTCCGGTTCCCAGCCATTCACCTTTGGTGATTTCCACATTGCCCACACATTTGAGGCGCTTGACTTCCTGTTTTTTTCCGTCTGTTGCCTGGGTGTAGTAGACGGTCATCTTGTCCGAGCGGATACGTACATCTGCCTGGGTGGCATCGACATTCCCGGTAAAAAGGACGCTGTTTTCCTCTTCCAGGGAGACCATGCGGTCTGCCTCAATGGTAATGGGTGCATCTTTGGCCCAGAGCGGACTGCTGCAGGAAAAAAGAAAAAATATGAGAGCAAAGAGTATGCTGAGTCTGCTGCTTTTCACAAAAATCCCCCTAAGGTACAGAGTAAGAGTAATGGTAATGCAAATACCAGGCCTAATATACTCGGGAGGGTGGCTAAAGTAAAGAAATCCCGAGCATGGTCAGAGAAGAAAGATTTCTTTACTTCGTTCAACCGAGTTTGTAAAATGAAAAGATACGTTATTTGTAAAGTTGTATCCATGTGATTTGAAAAGATAATGGTGCTCGCGCCAGAGAGGAAGAGTGTATGCAAGAGAGTATCGACAGGGCAAAGGGTTTAATTGAATCCCTGCCTTATATGCAGGAGTTTCGGCACAAGACTGTGGTCATCAAATATGGCGGTCATGCCATGGTTGATGAAAATCTGAAAAGGCAGTTTGCCCTGGATGTGATCCTGATGAAACAGATCGGGATCAACCCGGTAATCGTCCACGGCGGCGGCCCGCAGATCAACCGTCTTTTGGATCGGCTGGAGATCAAACCCAGCTATGTCCAGGGGATGCGCGTCACCGACGGTGAGACCATGAGCGTGGTGGAGATGGTGCTGGTGGGTAAAGTGAACAAGGAGATCGTGGGGAATATCAATCACTGCGGCGGCAGGGCCGTGGGGCTCTCCGGTCGTGACGGTGATCTTGTCTGTGCCGAAAAGTTACGGGTCAGCAAGAAGAACGATGAAGCCCTGGCAGATGCTCCCCCGGAACTCATAGACCTGGGCCGAGTGGGACGGGTGACCAAGATCAATCCTGAGGTCCTGCAGGTTCTGGATCGGGAAGATTTTATCCCTGTCATTGCTCCTGTGGGTGTTGGAGAAGACGGCCAGGCCTTTAATATCAACGCCGATCTGGTGGCCGGGGCCGTGGCTGCGGAACTGAAGGCAGCTAAGTTGGTCCTGCTCACCGATGTGGCAGGCGTTCAGGATAAGGAAGGCACTCTGCTCCACTCTTTGAAACAGGGAGAGTTGGAGAGGCTTATTGATAACGAGACCATTGCCGGAGGCATGATCCCTAAGGTTCGCTGCTGCACCGATGCTCTAAGTCGAGGAGTGGCCAAGACCCATATTATTGACGGCAGGATAGAACATGCCATCCTCCTGGAAATATTCACCCGGGAAGGGATAGGGACGGAGATCGTCTGATACTGAAGGCTACTTTGAAAAATTGCTATTTCGCCCGATTTCTGCGTCACAGCAAAAATCAAATGAAATATCTAATTTTTCGAGGCACCCTGAAGAGTTCCATTGTGTGGTGAACCCACTTTTTTGTATTTTGTATATAGCTGAAGAGAAAAGAAATGAGCGGAGAAAACAATAATTGGGCTGAGAGGAGCAATAAGGTGTTTATCGGAACCTATGCACGATATCCGGCGGCTATGGTCAAGGGAGAGGGCTGCAGGCTGACAGATGCAGATGGAAAGGAGTATCTGGACTGTCTGGCAGGGATTGCGGTCTGCAGCCTGGGCCACTGCCATCCGAGAGTTACAGAGGCTGTCTGTGAACAGGCCCGGAAACTGGTACATGTCTCCAATCTGTACTACACCCTGCCCCAGACAGAACTGGGTGAGCTCCTGACTGCCCACTCTTTTGCCGACAAAATTTTCCTGGCAAACAGCGGGGCAGAGGCCAATGAAGCGGCCTTTAAGCTGGCCAGAATCTATGCCGGGCCTGAACGTTATGGCATCATTTCCATTGCCGGATCATTCCACGGCAGGACCCTGGCCACTGTGGCAGCCACCGGTCAGCCCAAGCTGCATGAAGGTTTTGAGCCGATGCCCGAGGGGTTTTCCCATGCGCCTTTTGGCAACCTCAATGTCCTGGAGGCCATGATTACCAACCAGACCTGTGCCATCCTCTGTGAGCCTCTGCAGGGGGAGGGCGGGGTACGGCCCCTGGATGTTGAGTATCTGCAGGGGATGCGCGATCTCTGCCGCAAGCACGATCTCCTCCTCATCTTTGACGAGATTCAGACCGGAATCGGACGAACCGGGACACTTTTTGCCTATGAGCAGCTGGGCATCGTGCCGGATATCATGACCGTGGCCAAGGCCCTGGGCAACGGTCTGCCCATTGGCGCCATGCTTACCCGGAAGGAGATCGCGGCATCCTTTGTTCCCGGCACCCATGGCTCCACATTCGGCGGCAACCCTGTGGCCTGTGCTGCCGGCGTGGCCTCCCTGAAGATCATGCTGGAGGACGGATTCCTTGCCGAGGTCCAGGCCAAGGGTGACTATCTGCAGGCAGGGCTGGCTGAGCTGGCCGAGCGCTTTCCTGCTCTTGCCGTCGGCGCACGGGGAATGGGACTGATCAGGGGGCTGGCGCTCACTGAAAAGGGCATTGCCCTGGGCGGCGATATGGTGAACAAGATGTTTGCCAAAGGGGTGCTTATCAATTTTGCCGGTAATGCAGCGCTGCGCTTCCTGCCGCCGCTTATTATCAGTAGGGAGGAGATCGATGAACTGCTGGTTGCCCTTGGGGAAGTGCTGACGGAATGTAACGGTTAATTCGTGATCATCCGGAAAGGGGGTTTTGCCTTGAGATCAAGGAGAAATCCCCTTTTCTGCACAGACACTTATCCAAGACGGCCTAAAAGTCTTTGCAAAACACCCGTGTTTTAGGTAAATATGATCTCTTTCCCCTACAATACGAGTGATTGGGCTCAGGGGTTCCAGGTGAAAAGGCGGGATGTGAACAGGACCGCCTGCGAAAAAGACGAAACTCATGGTACGCCATTTACAGTCATTACAAGACTTTAACAGAGAAGAACTAAAAGGATTCGTCAGCAGGGCTCTTGCACTCAAGAAAGAGCGGCTGGCTGGTGTCAACCATCAACAGCTGGCTGGCAAAAGTGTTGGACTGATATTTGAAAAACCCTCCACCCGGACCCGGGTCTCTTTTGAGTCAGCCATGTACGGACTTGGGGGGCAGGTGATCTTTCTTTCCGGCCGTGATACCCAGTTGGCCCGATCTGAGCCCCTGAAAGACATGGCCAGGGTCATGGCCCGTTACGTGGACGGCATGGTGGTACGGACCTTTGGTCAGGAAGTGGTGACAGAGCTTGCCGCCTATTCCTCAGTCCCTGTTATCAATGCCCTTACTGATCTCCATCACCCCTGCCAGATCCTGAGCGACATCATGACCGTTGTTGAGAAAAAGGGTCCCATTGAGGAGCTGAAAATTGCCTGGGTGGGTGACGGCAACAATATGGCCAACTCCTGGATCCAGGCAGCAGGGCGTATCGGTTTTGAGTTGATCCTTGCCTGCCCGGAAGGCTATGACCCTGACGCGGAAATCCTGGCAGCAGCGCAGCAGGAGGCAACAAAGCCGATTACCCTTCTGCGAAGCCCGGAAGAGGCTGTGGCACAGGCCGACGTCATCAACGTAGATGTCTGGGCCTCCATGGGACAGGAGGAAGAGCAGGAAGAACGTCTTTCCATCTTTCAGTCCTATCAGGTGAATGCTGAGCTGCTGGCAAAGGCCCCGGCCGATGGTATTGTCCTCCACTGTCTGCCTGCCCACCGCGAAGAAGAGATCACGGAAGAGGTTCTGGAATCGGATCGCTGTGTTGCCTTTGACCAGGCAGAAAACAAGATGCACATGCACAAGGCAATTTTAGAGCAGTTAATCGGAGATAAATAAGAATGGATGTGAAAAAAATAGTACTCGCCTATTCCGGCGGTCTGGATACCTCAGTCATCCTCAAGTGGCTGGCCGAGGAATATGGATGCCCTGTTGTTGCCTATGCTGCAGATGTGGGACAGACTGAAGACTGGGATGCGGTGCGGGAAAAAGGCATGGCCACCGGTGCTGACAAGGTGATCATCTCGGACCTGAGAAAGGAGTTTGTGGAAGATTATATCTTTCCCGCCTTTCGCTGCAATGCCATCTACGAAGGATCTTATCTCCTGGGAACTTCCCTTGCGCGTCCCATTATCGGCAAAGAGCAGGTGCGCATTGCCCATGCAGAAGGCGCTGATGCAGTGAGCCACGGGGCCACAGGCAAGGGCAATGATCAGGTACGTTTTGAGCTCTCCTACTTAGGGATTGATCCCAGCCTCAAGATTATTGCTCCCTGGCGTATCTGGGATCTGAATTCCAGGGCCAAGCTGGAGGAGTTTGCCAAGAAACATAATATCCCGGTGCCCACCACCAAGAAAAATCCCTACAGCTCTGATGAAAATATCCTGCATATCAGCTTTGAGGGCGGTCTTCTGGAAGACCCGTGGAATGAACCGGATGAAGATATGTATCGACTCTCTGTCTCCCCGGAAAATGCACCGGACAAGGCTACCTACCTGGAGATGGAGTTTGAAAAGGGTGATCCGGTGGCCATCAATGGTGAACGGATGGAGCCCCTGGTGCTGTTTCAGAAGCTGAATGAGTACGGCGGTGCCAATGGCATCGGTCGTCTGGACCTGTTGGAAAATCGCTTTGTGGGCATGAAGTCACGGGGTGTATACGAGACCCCTGGCGGAACCATCCTGCGTGCGGCGCACAGAGACCTTGAGACCCTGACCATGGATCGTGAGGTAATGCGAATCCGGGACTCCCTGGTTGCCCGCTATGCTGAGCTGGTCTACAATGGCTTCTGGTTTTCTCCAGAGCGGGAGCTGCTACAGGTCACCATGGACGCGAGTCAGAAGACGGTAAGCGGCACGGTTCGTATGAAACTGTATAAGGGGAACTGCACTCCGGTGGGCAAGAAATCCAGGCAGTCACTGTACCAGAAGAGCTTTGCCACCTTTGAAGAAGATGATGTGTACAACCAGGCAGACGCCGGGGGATTTATCCGTCTGAACGGCCTCCGCTTACAGATTGTTGCCATGCAGAAAAAGAGTAAGTGACCCCATGCACCACATCTTCGTGCGTTTTCATCTGTCCGCATAGGAAGGCTATAGCGGAAAGAAGAAAACACACGAATCTGCGGCACCTGTAATCACTTACAAGTAGAGTTCTAAATTCTATATTTCCTCATTATACTGTTTGCGGTGTGATGATACCCATGTTTGTTCGATAAATTTTACGTTGAAACGGAATGTCAATCAGGGAAAAAAATACAAAGTCTGAAAAGCTCTGGGGTGGACGTTTTGAAGAGGCCACCGCCGCTTCAGTGGAGGCCTTTACCGAATCTATCAGTTACGATCGTCGTCTGTCTTCCTATGATATCGCTGGAAGCAAGGCACACGCCACCATGTTGGAAGCTGGCGGTTTGCTTGCAAAGGAGGAGCTGACCGCCATCACTGATGGTCTTTCAGCCATTGAAACCCGCATTGATGAGGGGAGTTTTGATTTTAAGAGTGAACTTGAAGATATTCACATGAATATTGAAAAGGCGCTCATTGATGCCATAGGTCCGGCTGGTGCTAAACTGCACTCTGCACGCAGTCGTAATGATCAGATTGCCCTGGATCTGCGTCTCTATCTGCGTGATCAGTGCGATCGGTTTATGGTACTCCTGGATACTATACGGCGAGCTTTTGTCGTTTTGGCCAGAGAGTACATGGGGCAGGTGATGCCCGGTTACACCCACCTCCAACGGGCCCAGCCGGTTCTCATCTCCCATCACTTGATGGCCTATTATGAGATGTTCGGCCGTGACCGGGAGAGGATTGCGGACTGCAGGAAGCGTATTAATATTCTTCCGCTAGGTGCTGCTGCCATGGCAGGTACCGGTCTTCCCATTGACCGGCAGCAGGTTGCCGATATCTTAGGGTTTGACGGGGTGACCGCCAACTCCATGGACACCTCCGGTGACCGTGATTTTGCCATTGAATTTGTCTCCTGCTGCACCCTGATTCAGCTCCACCTGTCCCGACTTTCCGAGGAACTGGTGCTCTGGTCCAGCCAGGAGTTTTCCTTTGTCAATATCGGTGACAAGTTCTGCACCGGCTCTTCCATCATGCCGCAGAAGAAGAATCCCGATATCCCGGAGCTGATCCGGGGCAAGACAGGGAGAGTGACCGGCAGCCTGATGTCGCTCATTGTTTTGGTAAAGGGGCTGCCCCTGACCTATAACCGTGATCTGCAGGAAGACAAAGAACCGGTCTTTGATGCCGTGGACACGGTGTCGGCATCGCTGGCCATTATGGCCGAACTCCTGGGCAACCTCTCTTTTCGTACCGATCGTATGGAAGAGGCCACCAGGACTGGCTTTATCACGGCTACGGATCTTGCCGACTATCTGGTCCTGCATAATGTACCCTTTCGCGAGGCCCACGGCATTGTGGGCAGGGCTGTTGCCGCCTGCCTTGACAGGGGCTGTGAACTGACTGATCTGACCCTTGATGAGATACGGGAATTTTCCCCGGTCATTGA
>DAOVAI010000226.1 GCA_030671085.1 Pseudomonadota bacterium
ATTCAACACAAGAATAAGGCGAAAACTCGTTTGATGAATGAGTTTCTCGACTTTTGCTTCCTCTTAAGTCAATGCAGTGAAGGACGGGCCTGTCTCTCATCACCGGAAAATTTTCAGGACCTGGTTCTTCAGTTCAGCGGAAAAGAAGAAAACGACAGTGAATAATTCTGACAGGAGATAATCGGAAATTATTTCATCTCACAAGACCACGGAAGACATAGCGCAATGTCTTTTCATCTAATCTTGCGAGAAGCTCTTTTTCGTACAGGTCAGATTCTGGGGAGTTCGGAGAAAATTCCGAATATTCAGACTGCCGGGGCTCTTGTGGAACTGTGAAAGTTTTTACTACTTGCCCAAAAGCAGCGGTATCAAGAGGGGAATCCTTATGTTTTTCCAACCACAGATGACATGCATCATGGGTACCGACATAAGCGAAAGCTAAATAATTCTTATCGCGCAGACAAAGCAAGCGATAGCCTCCGCCCAAATCATATTTCCTACAATTTTTTAGACGGTGTTCACCGTGTTTTGTCCGTTTAGATCGAAGCTCCTCAGTTTCTGCACCTGAATCTCGTAACAGCATGTTGATTATCTGTTCCGCCTGTCTGGCGGCCATGAGCCCTCTCTTGTCTGATTTTCGTAACCTGTCCAACTGCCTGTCAAGACCTCTCGTCTGGTAAATGTGTTGTATCATGAGCTTAATCCCAGTTGAAAATATTCAGGGATGGTGGCCTGTGCTTCTCTAGACCCTGTCATCTGGCTGACTCCTCATGGTGTTTTTCCCTCTTCCATGTAAAAAATCTTCAAGAACGAAAATATTCATTGTGATGCGTCAGTTAAAGACCATTGGCCTCTAACTGAGGAATAGTATTGTTTTTTATTGAAGGAAAGTGAATGTATATTTAAAGGTCTTTGGGTCAAGCCAGTCAAGGGTTGTGTTGCCGATCTGCGCATAGGGATAACCGAAGGTGTTCAGCACTGCTCCCTGTTGCTGAGGGTTGAGGGTGAGGTCGCGGCCAATGGCCAGCTTCACTCTATGTTGATCCCAGCCACCCCAGAAATAGTCCCGATAGTGTTTAGTTTTGGCATCACCAAGCGCCAGCTTTTCTTTGAGCATCATCTTGCGTACATCGGCTGGATCTACGGGTACCCAGTCATAGCCAGGCAGGTAAAATTCAGCCCAGCAGTGTAGCCATGTGGAGACATCCTGTTCCGCCTTTTTCCCCTGGCGAAGACCGAGAATTTCTCGAGCAGGAACGCCTACGGCACGGCAGAGGGAGACGAACACTGAATGGATATCGGTACATTTCCCTCCTGGGTTTTGCAAAAGCAGACAGACATTACCGGGCCCGCAACCTCGGGTATTTGGGTCACGGTAGGTGTTTTCACATGTCCAGTCATAAATCGCCTTGGCCTTTTCAAGAACAGTTGTTTTTCCTTTCGTTATCTGATCGGCCAGTATCTTTACCTGGCCATCAATTGGACCAAGGCTGGTCGGCTTGAGGTACATGGCGTAATCAGCAGGATCCCAAGACACTTCTTTGGCAGGGAAATCCCGGCGCATTACCTCCTGACGAACTACATGAAACGAGAGGGTCAGCTTGCGGCTTGCAGCCCCTTTCTCCCAGCGGGCATAGAGTATGGGAGTGGAATACATCTGGTCGCTGTAAACAGCCGACTCACCATAATCACCGGTTACGCTTAACTTGCTGATCAGCTGGTCACGGTCCGAGAGGGGATAGGGAATCCATAGCTGCGCCTCTGCATTGCTGTCATGGCCTGAAAGGTCAAATTCCATGGTGATTGTTCCGCTGCTCTCATTGCCTGCCCAAACTCCTATGGGCATCAGCAGAAATGCAACGGTTATCAATAGACGCCATATTCTTTTCATACATTTTTCTCCATCCTTGGCAGCCAGCAGTTCCTTGATCCTGCCCCATGGATTTCGGCTATCATGTCATCAAAATTGGCCATAGATAGCGGATGGTCGGTTCTTTTGGGACAGATACGTTTTTTTCGTAGATCTCGCCCAGCATCAGGCGCATTTTGTCAAAGCGTTCCACGTCCATATCCAGGTCTTTCCATATCTCCGGATAGGCCTTTATTTCAAAATTCGTCATCTTTCTTTTCCTTAATCCGTATTTCGTGTTCTCAGCTCTATGGGAACTGGGTGCAATGGCGGTTTTACTTTCCTGAACTGAACCAATTACTGAGTTACCAGCATGTCACGATAGGGCCATTTATCCACACCGTTCTTCAAAATGGTGAGTTTGTCTTCGGGAACACCCTGGCTTTTCAAATAGGAGTAACATCTTTTGGCACCGCCACCGCCACGTGGACAGATAACCACCACGTCGTTGCCACTTGCCTTATAGGCTGCCACAGCTGGATCGATCTGTTTTTTCTCGGCATCGGTCTTGACCGGAAAGGCGTTTGTTTCTATGGAACCGGCAAAGTGGTGGGCAGCAAATGCATCCTTGTCCTGAATGTCGACTATGATCATGGGCTTATCGGTCTCTAGCCACTGTTTGAACTGGTCCGGTTCCAGGTAATTAAACTTTTCAAAGATGGCTGCCACATTGAGCAGACAGATAAGGGACAGGGCAACAAGGGTAAGATTTTTCATTGTGTTTCTCCTCCGTTAATAAATGGTATGGAATTGTTCATATGGTTCGCTGAAACGATAATGAACAATAATTAACGTAGTAAACTCGATAACACAAATAGGAAATATCTATGGAGGGAGGGGGCTTCTATAGGTGTATTTCCATGGAAAACAAGAGGTTGCTCATTGCAGCTGTGAGGTGACCAGTTGTTCTTGGAAACGAATCACTGAATGTGGTGAGAAATTGTGATATTCCACCGGATGCTGGACAATCCGTAAAGGAGGGAGAAAATCGGTTGGTCAGATCAGATCAAGCAAATTTGTCTGATCCAGATATTCCAGGGACTGCCACAAATCTTCTTCTGTGTGGGGTTCCAGAGTCACGAGAGGGTGGAGATTGTTTGCTGCGAGAAAGGTGAACAGGCCCTGGAAGTCAAAAGAGCCCAGACCCAGGCCC
>DAOVAI010000145.1 GCA_030671085.1 Pseudomonadota bacterium
GGACATATTATCCGCGATACCGTTCTCCTCTCTATTGCCGGGCAGCAGTTACGCGACCATGCAGCCATACAGGAGTGCGGCGAAATCTCAGCAAGAAGCGTCACGGCCTACGGTGACAAGCTGATCCAACTGGTCAACACAGGGCTTACCCGCCCTGACAAGAGCTGCCCCCCCCTGCTGCGCAATATTAAGCTGAACAAAAAGGAAAAAGCAGCTCTTACCAAACTCCATGACTTTATTATTCTCAAAAGCGATATCCACGGAGTCGACCCGATCCTGGTGGGCAACAAAGGCGAATTGAAACAACTGATAAAACATCCTGCCTCTTCGTACTCTGAGAGTAGACAAGGAAAAGGATGGAGAAGACAATTTCTTGCTGAACTCACTGAGAACAACTGATACTTCGCTTCTCCTGCAAAGATAACAGGATAAAAAAGGAAAAAATGGTCACGGCCAGCACAGCGTTGTGCTCCGGCTGAGAAGCAAGGTGTCAGGGTGTTGCCAAGCGTTTTTTCTCTTTTGCCCTGTCACAAGTATTACCTAGTGTCTGTCCATAAATAAGATTTTTCTTCTAAATCGAGGCGCTCGATGAATTTAACCGCAGGTGCCCCGCAGGAAATGCCCTTGGGGTACATATATTCGATATTCCGAGGATTAAATTTTGAGAGCAACGAAGAGTTAGGAGAAAAAGGCCATTTATGGACAGGCATTACCTAGCTTCCCGATGTCCTTCCTTTCTTCACTCCAACTCCGCAAGCCCTGAGTTCTCCTTAATTTCCCCCTCTTCAATCTGTAGCGGAACCAGATCGATGATGGTAACCTCCGGAGGAGATAAAATTCTGATCGGCGGTCCCCAGGTACCAGTGCCGCGACTGACGTAGAGCCACCCACTCTTGGCACGGGACAATCCTCCTGGATAGGGAATGATCATTCGAGTCAGCAGGCCAAAGGGAAAGATCTGTCCCTGATGGGTATGCCCGGAGAGTTGAAGATCAACCACTCCTGAATAGAGTGGACTGGGGCCGGGACGATGTTTCAGGAGGAGGGTGAATCGCTGAGGTTTCTCCACTGTCAGCCGCACTCTCTGTTCCAGCCCGAGATCTTCTTTCTCTGACCAGGAACGATGGTCATCAAGGCCAACCACGGTAAGGGGACCTGTCTCCAGAGCTCTGTCACGAAGGAGAACAAAACCGGCCTGGCGTGTAAAACGAATGGACTCCTCTATCCCTGCGTAAAGTTCATGATTCCCGGTGACAGCCAACTTCCCCAGCCGCGGCTGCAGCTCATCCCACATCTCGGCTTCCCGCGTCAAGCTTCCCGGGCTGCTGTCCACCAGATCGCCGGTGCTGACAAGGAGATCCGGATTAGCCTCCCTCACAATATTTACTATCCGAGTAAGACTCCTTTCCCCGACTAGCAAACCGAGATGGACATCGGAAACCTGAACAATACGCAGCCTGTCAACGCCTGGAGGAAGTTTTGCAGTGGACAGGACCACATGTTCCTGTCGGATGTCCCGGGCCTCAAACAGGCCATAGGAAAAAAGAAACAGAGCAATAACGAGGGCCGTCCGGGAAGTGATGTGCGAGGAGAGCATGGGCCAGGGTACCCCCCATCGCTTGCCGAACTATAACAACAGGCGCAGACAATCAAGGAGCAGGGAGAAAACCACAAAAAGAAAAAGAAATCCCATCCAGCTGAAAACCAGCAGCGCTGCGATTGTCAGACCACTCTCCCATCCAGAGCGTTCAAGTAAGCGAATCAGAATCGGAGCCGGAACCATGGCCATGAGAAAGAGCGAGACAACAGATCGGCCAGCACGGCTGCCATGCAGGAGGGGAAGCAACCGGCAATAGGCGTAGCCGTTCATTGCCGAATAGAGGAGGATATAGACAAGCAGAAAAATAACCATACTCTTTTCTTCTAAAAGCAGTCTTCACTCTCCTGGACGGGAAGAGTAGCGGGAGAAATTATTTTTTCATTGTTCAAACAGGAACATGAAATTCTTTGCAATCGATTATCCTGGCGACGATCAGGGAAAATGGGTAGTCTTGGACAAATACAGTCTCTCCGGGAAACAGTTCATCCCCCAATTTTCCCATCCAGGGGCATCCACACAACACATTCAATTGATAATGGAAAAATGGAGAACTTCCTCCTGAGCCATGGCCTTCCGGCCCTCTTTCTTCTCAGCTTTCTGGCTGCCACTCTCCTGCCCCTGGGGTCTGAATGGCTGCTGGTCGCCCTGATTCTCCAGGAATTGCCAGCAACGCAGGTGGTCGCTGTCGCCACTCTGGGTAATGTGCTGGGCGCCTTTATCACCTACGGAATCGCAATATGGGGCTCTGATCTTATCATGGAAAAACTCTTGAGGGTGGACAAGAGGCAGACGGCCAGGGCCATGGAACTGTACCAGCGGTATGGCGCTTACTCCCTCCTCTTTGCCTGGCTCCCCATCATCGGTGATCCCCTGTGCCTGGCTGCAGGAATCTTGCGCCTGCAGCCACTGCTCTTCCTCTTTCTTGTTTTTCTCGGAAAGCTGGGCCGCTATAGTCTTATTGCCATGCTGACTGAGATGCATATCTGAGACTACGACCAATTCTTCACTCCGTCGTCGGCCACTCCTGTTCGCGCTTTTCTACATAAAAGCAGAAACAATCCCAGGAAAATTCTCTCTTACTCACCGGACACTGCAGGGTAAGCTTTTTTTCGTCACAAGCAAGCACCATCCAGTCGCCGCGCCGGGGTCCGCTCTCGATAAAGATCTTTTCACCCGGCTGAAAGGGGTATGGTTGAAAAACAGTGACAGTTGTCTTCATAATAGTACTGGGCCTCCTGCCCGCAGAGATATGTTCGTCCTTTTCATCTTCCGAGGTTTTGGACTCAATTTCTGGCAAGGACCGCAAAATGATGGGTAAAACCTGCCATTACCTGTACATCTGAAAAACACGCTTCCCGCAGTGCTTCCACGACCTCTTCCACAGAGACCCGATGATCCAGGGGAGGGCCCTGTCCACAGGCCTCTTCCTTCTTTTCCCAGTCAACAATCAACAACCGCCCACCAGGTCGCAACACCCTTCTGACCTCACGCAGGAGCGGCCTGGCCTTGCCAAGTTCATGAAAGACAGTGATGGACCAGACGCCATCCATGATAGCGTCATCAAAGGGGAGGATATCACGCTCCATGCGTTGCGGAAAGATACTGCCCTTCCCTGTACTCTGTTTCATCTCCTCCACCATCAAGGGTTCAATATCCAGGGTATGAACCACCGCCCCTGGTACCTTTGCGGCAACTTCCCGGCTGAGATACCCGGTACCGGCACCAATATCCAGATAGGTTTTCCCGCCCTGCATCTCCAGCAACGCTTTTATCCTTTCCGGGGGAAGCCACTCCAGCCGAATCGGATTATTCAGTTTCTTTCTTTTGGCAGGATCAAATTTTTTCTCTGTGGACATTTGCGTTCCCTGTTAGTATTTTTCTGTTTTTTTTCTGGCGAAAACAGGCCTGTTTTTCTCAAGGTAGCCTCAAACTGGTATGAGTTTAGCAAATTCAACAGGAAAATTATCAAAAAAGCAATGCGCAAGCAGAGAGAAAACCGGGGCCAGACTTTGAGTATGGAGACAATAGTGAACAAGACACCTGGACAGACAGGACTGAACATCTACTTTGCCGGTGCCATTCGCGGCGGTCGAGACGACGCTGAACTCTATGCCACTCTGATCCAATGTTTGAAAAGACACGGCAGAGTCCTGACCGAACATGTGGGAAATGTAGACCTCCTCCAGGAGGAACAATTTCTCAGTGAAGAAGAGATCTTTACCAGGGATATGCAATGGATAGCAGAGGCAGACCTGGTGATAGCCGAAGTATCCACGCCCTCCCTGGGGGTAGGGTATGAACTGGCTGTTGCAGAAAAACAGGGAATCCCTATTGTTTGTCTTTACCGTGAAAAAAAGGGCTGCACCCTTTCAGCCATGATTAAAGGAAACCCCTTTTTCCAGGTAAGAGCCTACAGGGACAGAGAGGAGGCGGAAGCAACCATCGTCCGCCTCATACAAGACTTCAGGCCAGCATAAAAATTGCTTTTTCTCTCCGGCCTCGCTTTACAAGATTATCTTCCGAACCGGAAGAATTGTTATCAGCGTCAAGCGCTGTCGGTTCTATCCAGGGAGTCGGAAGACCAGCGATAGAGATAGTCATTTACCATGAGCAGCTGGTCATCGGAAAGTTTTGCCCATACCCCATCCCTTGCACACCTTGCCCGCTGCCTGGCAAACACATTATTCCATCCCCGTGAAGTCTTGGACTCCTCCCACAGAAAGCTTGCCCCCTGGTTATTCTCACGGCTATGACAGCTCTTGCAGACCTGTTTGAAGGTCCTGCCTCCTTCTCCCCAAGGCCTGGTCTCCCATTCAAGGGGACCATCGTTCAGAATCCTGCATGTTCCTGTTTTGGCGTCAAATCGTTTTGCCGGTGTGGCATAGACAGAAAGTGCGGTAACAGCCAGAGTGAAAAAACAGATCACTCCCAGAGTGAGGTGTTTCATTAGCGATCTCCTGTTGAGACAAGGAATTGAAAAGTTTGCCGGACAGCAGTGCATGATAAAAAGCTCGTGCCGGCAAGCAAATACATACCACACTGTGATACTTAGAGACAGGCCGGTCAAGACTTTTTATACTGATCGGTACAATAATGATGCGGCGCAAAATTTCACCTGCACTTCCCTTTCTCTACCCTGCCTGACTCACAATTCAGGTCAAACCCCGGTCAAAATTAAAACTGCTAGTCTCAGACAGAGCAAGATCTTCATGAAAGGCCTGCAGAACCTGCTGCCCTCGACGAGTCTGAAGACCGGTTCCTCTCAAGTCGATGACAAAGTTACAGCATCCCATTTCCTTGAGTAGCTGAAGCTTTCCAAGCAGGGAGAAATGGTCATGGGCACGGGTAACAGTCAGTCCGCGCTCATCATGGAGATGGAGCTGGTCTCCGCTGTCATTTTGTAAGGAAGAAACCTGGTCCTGAAAAGATGGAGAGATACGAGAAGTAAAAAGATCGATGGGACTGTATACAGTAAGCAAGAGATTTTCCTGTTCAGCCCCTGCCAGCAAGGAAGTTATATTCTCCCTCTCATCTTCAAGAGACAGGGAGAATTGCTGAATTCCAAAATCTTGCATGGCCATGATGGCCTGACTGTTTAGAGTGTATAACCAGGGACCAGCCGCCAGTTGCACGTTGGAGGAACCCTGAAAAAGGTCCAGATGAGCCAGGTTATTCAAGCGAAAGCGTGAAAATCCGGTACGTACGGCCTCATCGACCATTTCTTGCAGGATTTGCCACTCTCCATCAAAAACCACGGAAGGCAGATCCCAGACCAGTCGCTGTCGTCCCCCTTCTTCCCACTGGTGATTGTTTTTGCTCTCTTTCAGCAACTGCGGGTCAAGGGGAACGACAAACTGCAACTCCTTGTTACTGCTCACCCATGCCAGATCCGGGGCATGGTCTGTAACCAGATAAAGATTGTTTTGCCCACACCTTTCTCTAGAATGGGCAACAGGCAGTAGCCCCCTCTTGACTTCAAGCAACCGAGCCTCTGTCCGCCTCTTTTGCTCTTTGTTCACGGCCTCCAGAAGATATTTATAAAAATCACGGCGTATTTCTTTCAAACGGCTGGGCTTGATCACCACCGGAGGAAGACCTACAGCATGCAGTTTTTTCAATGACAGACTCTGGTGACCTGTGCGGCGGAACACTCCTGAAAGTGTTTCTGCAGTGAGCGGTGATCGATCGGCAACAAGCATTTCCACAGGATATTTCCTGTTCACGGTAAGCCCTTGGGCCAAGGCAGTAACATGGAGACTTTTGTCTCCACACTGAATATTCAGTTCCACAGCAGTGGATAGAGCAGGGGCAGATGCCAGTCGTTTACGACATTTTTCCTCACTCATGGTAAAGGACTTGCCCGTGGCAAGTTTAAAGACCAGATCACCGGATCTGACCTTGCCGCGGAAGGGGAGTGGAATAGAGACCACACTCCCTTTTCCTGCCCGCTTAACCGACCTTTTCCCAAGATAGAGTGTCCTGATCGTAAAGCCCTGCCCTGCCCGGTCATTTTCAGGCTGAATGCGAAGTCGATC
>DAOVAI010000110.1 GCA_030671085.1 Pseudomonadota bacterium
TGAGCACACCATAATAACGACCACCGGCATCCACATTGCCCGTCGTATCGGTGAGGCAATCTCCCGTGCCTACCAGGGCGACCTCTCATTCACCTATGGTGACGGTGAAAAATCGATCCGCGTTTTCTGGAGCAGGTAACAGCTTGTTATCTGTTACAGCCCCATGCCGGTTACCCTGAAACGCAGCCTCTCTCCGCTCCTCATTACCTTTTATGGGCTCGGCACCATCCTGGGGGCCGGTATCTATGTGCTGGTGGGAGAGGTGGCCGCAACAGCAGGACTGTATACGCCGCTTGCCTTTCTGATTGCCTCGTTTGTTGCCGCTTTCTCGGCCTTTTCCTTTGCCGAGCTCAGCTCACGATTCCCGAAGAGTGCCGGGGAGGCGCTGTACACCCAGGAGGCCTTTGGCCGGAGGCTGCTTTCCACCACGGTCGGTATCCTGGTCATAACCATTGGCGTGATTTCAGCCGCCACAATGTCCCGTGGTTTTACAGGCTACCTCCATATCTTTATCGACGTACCCGACTGGCTTGCACTCTGCTGTTTGATAATCGGACTCGGCCTGGTTGCCTGCTGGGGTATCAGTGAGTCAGTGACCACCATCTCCCTGATAACCTCCATTGAGCTGTTTGGCCTGCTCTACATACTGTGGATCGGTAGCGATTCCCTGGCCCAATTACCTGCAAGACTCCCTGAAATGATTCCGCCATGGGAGCCCACGAGCTGGGTAGCGGTTGTCAGTGGCGCCTTTCTTGCCTTTTATGCCTATATCGGTTTTGAGGATATGGTCAACGTAGCGGAAGAGGTCAGAAACCCGCAAACCAATATGCCGCTGGCCATAATCTCCTGCCTTGTTATCACCTCTCTCCTCTACATAGCGGTTGCCCTGGTGGCGCTGCTCTCCCTGCCCCTGGAGAATCTTGCCGGCAGTCATGCCCCCCTGGCACTGCTCTATCAATATAAAACAGGGAATGCTCCAACACTGATCACCCTGATCAGTCTCTTTGCGGTAAGTAATGGTGCCCTGGTCCAGATCATCTTGGGTGCCAGGGTTCTGTACGGCCTGAGCAGCCAGGGATGGCTGCCGGAATCCCTGGGCAGAGTCAACCCCAGGACCCGGACCCCGCTGCGAGCCACCTTTTTAGTGACCTCGCTCATCCTTATTATGGCCCTCTGGCTGCCGTTGGTGACCCTTGCCCGCTTGACCAGTTTAGTCACCCTTGCTGTCTTTGCCTGTATCAATATGGCATTGATTGTCATCAAGGGTCGTGACCCCAGGCCGGAAAATTCTATGATTGTGCCGATCTGGGTACCATGGATCGGTTTTTTTATCAGCTGTTCCATGATCATTATGGAGCTTGGCAGGCAGATTCTTCGAATATAACCCAGACTGAAGCCATGGCAACGCACGAGAAAGAGTATTACACCGGTCGGTACGCGATAGCCCGGCAGCCAACACACATCATTTCCGTGGATTTCCAGAAAGACTTTACCGCTGTTGGCGGCGCCTGTTATCACGTTCGGCCTTGTGTAGATTTCATTCAGCAGACATTGGTTCCCCATTGCCGCAGACATGGGACTCAGATTGCCGAAATTATATCGGATTACCGGCAACCGCGGCCGGGTGTTCCATTTGCACACTGTGTACCCGGAACCCCGGGCTACCAGTCGGAAATCCCTGCTGATGTCAAGTATCCGCAGGCCTGGATCAAGTGCATGCATTCACCTGGCTGGGTGCGTGAAAATGGCGGCGTGACTGCAAGATCACCAGGAACACCCTATCCGGATGCCAAAGGATTCACAAACTGGCTGGCAGCTGTTGTCGGGCCTCCGGAAAACAACAATCCCCTTGTCCTGATTGGGCTGACCCTGGATTGCTGCGTCCTGTGCACGGCCCAGGAGCTCTTTTTTCGAGGATACCGGGTAGAATTCCTTATTGAAGCGGTGGACACCTACAGTGGAAGTCAAGAGGAAAAGCACTCCCTTTTCAATACTCCCCTGGCCAACTGGGGAAGGCCGGTTTCCTGGCAGGAAATCAGGGAAAGAACGGTTCCATCCCCCCGGAAGGACAAAGCATAAAAACAGGAAAAGGAGCGGCATGGCCAAACAATTTCAATGCGAACTCGTCTCCTGGGAAGAGGTGTACCGACTGTCGACTCTTCTGGCCCGGCAGGTTAAAGACGCCGGCTACAGGCCTGATGTCGTGATTGCCATAGCCCGGGGAGGATACGTTCCAGCCCGACTTGTCTGCGATTTCCTCGACATCTACAACCTCACCAGTGTCCGCATTTCGCACTATACCGCAGGCAGCAGCAAGGATGAAACGGCCCGCCTTTCATCACCTCTGTGTATGGAGATCAAGGGACTCAAGGTCCTGATTGTCGACGATATCACCGATACGGGCGATACCATCCAGGTAGCCCTGCAGCATATCAGAGAATTTGGCCCGGCAGAGATCAAGGTCGCGGTATTGCAGCATAAAAAGCAGTCCAAATTGAATCCTGATTTTTATGCAGATAAAATAGTGCAATGGCGCTGGATCATTTATCCCTGGGCCGTGACTGAAGATATCGGCGGATTCCTCCAAGCCATGCCTGAGCTACCGGACACGGTCGAAGCGGCAAATAAAATACTGAAGGCCGATCATGGGGTGACAGTGCCTTCACAGACACTGTCTCAGATCTTTCAGATGATGGAGAAAAATAAATAACAGAGGTCTTTGAGCGGTGTATTTCATTCAGGTATGCGTTTGCCACCTGGAGCAATGTTTTTCTCGACAACCTTATTTGACTCCTCCTTCTCTGTCCTATAGAGTTAACTAAGATTAAGATGATAGCTTCATGAAATAAAAAAATAAAATGTAAGGGGTCATGAATCCTGCTATTGAGCAAATCGTATCTTCTGATGAAGCAGCCAGGGCAACCGTGGAACGTGCTGAAAGGGACGCTGCTATACTCATCACTGATGCAGAGGAGGAGGCCAAAAATATGCTGGCCGCCCTTGAGGAGCAAATCCGGGAAACTGAGCGGTGTGAGATTTTACCTATTGTAACAGATGGCCACCAGCAGGCAGAGTTGACCATAGGACAGGCTGAACAGTATATTGAAAGGCTCAGGCAAAAGCTGGTTTTGAAGAAGACAAAAATTGTTACTGTTTTTGTCAGCAATGTGGTGAAAACAGGAATGTATTGAAAAACAAACCGTAATGCGGAGAGAGCATGTTATTGGCCGCTGCCAGATATGGATATGCAAACGCGAAGGTTAGAGCTTTGCGCAGCAGAAAGCTCACTGAGCAGGATCGCCATTTTCTCCTGACCGCAAAAGATCTGACCAGTTGTCTCTCCTATCTTGCTACAACCTCCTACAGTCCCTGCCTCGCTGACCCGGAAAAGACTATTCCGGAACTCCCAACCCTGGAACGGCAACTCGCCCAACCTTTACTGGGCCATTATGCCAAGGTTGTATACTCGTTGCGAGGAGCAAAGGAACGGGAGCTGATTCTTGCCCTGTTCAGACGTTTTGAAGCAGAAAACCTGAAGATTGTCCTACGGGCCCTGTTTGCCAACCTGAATAGAGATGCTGTTTGCCATTTACTCTACCCCCTTGGGCGCTTAAATGACCTGGACTGGGACACACTCTGGTCCTGCAAATCCGTCAGTGAGCTCCTGGAACACCTCCGACCAGGTATTTTTGGACAATCATTGCAACATGCCCTTCCTCAATTTGAGGCACAGGGCAGGCTCTTCCCCCTGGAGATGGGTCTTGATTTTTCCTGTTTCCGTATTTTGCGGCAGGCGATTTCCGCTCTCGGCAGCAGGTATGATCGCACGGTCACTGAAAAGATCCTTACCTTGTACATAGACATTCTCAATATCTCCTGGGTGATACGGTTAAAAAAAGATTATGGCCTGCGTCCAGAAGAAATCCTCAACTACACCCTTCCTGAGGGAAGTCTGATATCCCTTGCTTGTTTAAACCATTTGGCAAGGGCTGAAGATATTGCAGAGTTCGTCAACCACCTCCCTCCCGCCTTCCGGCATGAACTCTCAACTATCCGGGACTGGGCGAAACTTGCTCAGCGTCTTGAGACATACTTTTTAAAAGCCCTGGCGCGTATTTTTTCAGGGCAGCCGTTTCACATCGGTATTGCTGTGGCCTATCTCCTGGAAAAAGAGATTGAGCTTGCCAACCTGATCACCTTGCTGCAGGCTAAGGCCAGGAACCTTCCTGTTGAAGAAATCGGCAACAGATTATCGTGGCAAATTACGGAGAGTGTGTATGTTCCGGCCGGTTAAACTCACCAGGGTAACCATCCAGACCCCTGAAGAGTACATATCAGAAGTGATGGCCATCTTGGGAGATCTGCGTCTGCTGCACCTGATCCGGGTGGAAGAGACCCACCTGGGCCGCTTGGGATATGTCGCCCATGTCAACACCACCCTCCTTGGTAGGTATGACGCCTTACTTGTCAGAATCAACAGATTGCTTGAAGATCTGCAGTTCCCCCGTTCATCCCAGGTAGTCGGCAAGACACCACGACCGGATAAGGTCATCTTTCGTCTGGAGGAGGAATGCACTGCTGTTGAAAAGGAATCCCTTGAAGTTCTTGAGCAGAGGAACAAGCTGCGCAGCACCTTGTTTGAACATCAAACTCTGATTGATCGCCTGCGGCTGCTTGAGCCTGCCGGGCTTGAGTTGGATCGCTTGTATAGTCTACGCTACACCACCTTTCATGCAGGGCTTATTCCAGAGGAAAATCTTGAACGTCTGGAAACAAGCCTTGGCGAAATCCACCATAGCCTGATCCCCATAGATCGTAAGGAGGGAAGAGTTGTCCTGCTCGCCATGGCACTCAAGGAGGATGAAGCGATACTGCTGCGGGCTCTGAAAAGTGCCTTTTGGGATCCGTTAGAATTATCCACAGAACTGCAGGGGAGTGTAACTAGCATTCTTGAGCGACTGACAGGGGAAGAGCAACAGCTGGAGGACGATCTGGCAGAGCTGGAAAACAAATGTAAAGCCCTGGCCCATCAGTTTGGCGGCAAACTCCAGCAGCTGCGCGAGGAACTCCTGCTTGGTCGGCAGCTCCTCCTGGCCCAGGAAAAATTTGGTCAGATTGACCACACCTATCTGCTGACGGGTTGGCTGCCGATATCACTCTTTGATGATCTTAAGCAGCGGGTCATGAAGGCCAGCTCAGATAAAGCACTTGTGGAGCAAATCGATCCTGCAGAGGTCAAAGAGGTCCGCTCTGGAATTCTTAGTATTCCCATTCTCTTTAACAATCCTGCCTTGATCAGACCCTTTGAGCGCTTGACCACCCTCTACGGTACACCAACCTATGAAGAGGTAGAGCCCACCGCTTTTCTGGCTATAACCTTCCTGCTGCTCTTTGGCATAATGTTTGGTGATGTAGGGCATGGCGCTGTACTATGTGCTCTTGGTTACCTTGTCTTTAAAAAGATGTTCCGTTATCTCGACTATGGTATCATCCTGATGGAGTGCGGCCTCTCGGCCATTGTCTTCGGTATTCTGTATGGCAGCGTTTTTGGCCTGGAAGATCTTATTCCTGCGTTGTGGATGCGTCCCATGGAGAATATCAGCTATTTTATGAAGGTATCAGCAGGTATCGGCATAAGCATGATCAGTACAGGACTTATTCTTAACCTGGTCAATATACTCCGCCAGCATCGCTATGGAGAACTCCTTTCAGCCTCAGGTCTTGCCGGTGCCCTGTTCTACTGGTTGATAGCCGGTCTTGGCGTCCGCTATTTCCTCATTGGACCACCCTCTGCTTTTGAAATACTCTTTGCCAAGGCGGCAGGTGGCCTCCTCTTCACCCTCATGATTCTCCAGCGTCCCGTCAGGCAATTACTGGCTCGACGGAGCCGAACAAAAAAAGGTCGATTTTTAGTGCCGGGAATCGGCGTAACATTTCTTGAATCACTTGTCGAAGTCCTGGATGAACTGCTGCGTTATCTGGCCAATACTGCCTCTTTTGTGCGGATTGCGGCCTTTGCTCTTGCCCATGCCGGTCTTTTTATGGCTGTTTTTACCCTGGCTGATATGGTTCGAAGCGCTCAGGGGAGCGGTTTTTTCTACTGGCTGACCTTAATTCTGGGGAACGTGGTCATTATAGGGCTTGAAGGGCTGGTTGTCTCCATTCAAACAGTGCGCCTGGAGTATTATGAGTTCTTCAGCAAATTTTTCCGGGGCGGTGGTAAACCGTTTCAACCCCTGTTTGAAGAAAAAGGAACTCCTTAACATCATAAATGACAAGCTCGTAAAAACTTAAAATTGAAGATGGCTAAGTAGATAAGCGTAGACTTCGAAAAGCTTCATATGCGAGGCGCGCGAATTTTCTGTCATTTCGGCGTACTAAGGGTACGTCGTAATGACAGAAAATTCGTACCCCAAGAGCACTTCCTGCGGGGCGCACAACGAAGCAGATGAAGAGTTTTCACCTGAAAAGGTATAAATACGACGCCATCATAAATGAGGAAGCAAACTATGCAAATGAAGGGATGCTGGATATGGCTTATTACCGTTTTCTTTCTCCTCTTACCGGCTATGGGATTGGGCCAGGAAGCCGTACCCGCTGCTTCCATTTCACCGGAGGTGGCCAAGTGGGGATTCATGGCCGCTGCCGTGGCTGTTGGTGTTTCATCTCTTGGTGCCGGGATTGCCGTTGCCCTGGTGGGGTCCGCTGCCATGGGGGCGTTGAGCGAGAGACCCGAGATGGCCGGTCGGGCCTTGATTTTTCTTGGTCTGGCAGAGGGGATTGCCATTTACGGGCTCATCGTGGCAATCATGATCCTGGGTAAAATCTGAGCGGATAGCCTATGCAGATTTTTGTCATTGCTGATCACAGTACCTGTCTGGCCTTTTCTCTGGGCGGCATAACGACCCGCACTGTCAAGGGACGGGAGGAGGCATTAGCGGCCCTTGAATTTGCGATTGACAAGCAGAAAATCGGTTTGGTGCTGATCACTGAAAAGATTGCCGCCCTTGTCCGTTCGGAGATGGATACGATTATCTATACGATGCATCGGCCCCTGGTTGTCGAAATTCCTGATACCAGCGGTTCTCTACCAGATCGTCCCTCTGCCGGAGAATTGATGATTTCTCTCATGAGGCAATAAAGGAGATAGATGTGGCATTACCTGATCAGGTCTCCCTACTCTACAGGGCAATCCAGAAAAAAGGTCAAACTGAGGCAGAAGAAATTCTTACCCGGGCCCGGGAGCAGGCGCAAGGTATTGTTCGGGATGCAGAGCTAAAGGTTCATGGCGAACTTGAGCAGTATCTTGCAGAGAAAAAGCAGGATGCTTTTCAGCAGGCCAGGAGACTCAAAGACGGAGCAAGCTTAAAAGCACGCCAACTGATGCTGCAGGCCAAGGAGGAGCTGATGCAGGAGCTTTTCCGAGAGGCCCGGCAGCGGCTTGAGAGTATGAGAGACGAAGCCGGATACCCTGAACTTCTACAATCCATTGCTTTGCAGGCAATCAGAGAGTTACCTGGAGAAGAAGTGTGGATACAGGTGAGAAAGGATGATCAATATTTGGTGAGTGAAACATTTTTAGGAGATCTCTCCAGGGGAAGCAACCGCAAGGTGGATTTGTTCCCTGAACCAACAGCGATTACCGGTGGCTGTCTGGCATACAGCTTTGATAAAAAGGTCCTTGTCGACTTTTCTTTTTCAGCACTTCTTACACGAGCACAGCCTCAGCTCAGGGAACTGCTGGCCAAAGAGTTGCTGGAGGAGCAATGAGCAATTCGCCCCCCTTTACCCAAGCTTTACCACAAGAGCATCAGGCTATGATCACCATGGTCAGCGGCCCGGTACTCAAGGCACGCCCGGCCTCTCTGTTTTCCATGAATGAATTGGTTGAGGTTGGTGAGGAGCGGCTGGCAGGAGAAGTGATAAGCCTTGACGGTGAGCTTGCTACCATTCAGGTATATGAAAACACCTCCGGCATCAGCCCGGGCACTCCGGTGCATGGTCTTGGTCTTCCGCTCTATGTGGAGTTGGGGCCTGGCCTTGTCGGCACGATTTTTGACGGTATCCAGCGTCCCCTGCAATATCTCCGTCAACAATGGGGCAACTTCATCCATCGAGGCAGAATAGGGGCACCTCTTGATAGAGAACGCCTATGGGATTTTTCGCCACTGTTGTCCACTGGTGAGCAGGTTGCTGGAGGCGATATTCTGGGGGAGATAGCTGAATCTGAAATCGTTACCCACAGGGTGCTGGTTCCGCCTGAAGTCGAGGGAACTCTGGAACGGATCGTCCCTTCCGGTAACTATACCCTTGATGACCTGATAGCCAGAGTGAGGAGTTCTGCCGGGA
>DAOVAI010000060.1 GCA_030671085.1 Pseudomonadota bacterium
CAAAAAGCTCGCCGACCTGATCTCGAACAAAAAATCCGATGTTTCTATAGTACCCCCAAAAAATCTGTTAGGCAAATTGAATCTGACGTGTCCTGATCACATCTTCGTTGTCTTCGATCTCAGCAATAAGCTTTTCCTCAAGGGAAGATTCCACATCGATAATGTTATACCCGACATTACCGTTGGACTCATTTTTAAAGCTGACAATATTCACCCCATGGCTGCCCAGGACATTGGTGACAAAACCGATCATTCCCGGCACATCCTTGTTGATAATGATCAGACGGGTGTGAACAGTGGCCGCGGGAATAGACTCGATGTTAGGGAAATTGACGCTATGGCTGATATTACCGTAACGCAGATAGGCTGACAGCTCCCCCACGGCCATACAGGAGCAGTTTCCTTCAGACTCCTGGGTGGAGGCGCCAAGATGAGGGGTGGTTAAAGTCTTTGCATGGCCGATGATACCGGGTGTGGGAAAATCCGAGATAAAGGCATCCAGATGTCCTGAATCCAGTGCAGCAAGTACTGCCTCTTCATCCACAATGGGTCCCCTGGCATAGTTTACCAGGATGGCTCCCGGTTTCATCTTGGCAATAAACTCCGCATTGACCATCCCCTTGGTCTTTTCATTCACCGGTAAATGGAGGCTGACAATATCGGCCTCGGCCAAAGTATCGCCCATGGCACGGGTCACGACCACCTCAGGCAGGAGATTGTGAATATTATCCAAACTGGGGAAGGGATCAAAACCGTAAACCTGCATGTAGCGCTGTATACCGCCATTGGCCAACCTCACTCCGATCTGTCCCAGGCCGATGACGCCCAGGGTCTTTCCGGCAATCTCCACCCCACGGAAGGCGGCCTTGCGGCTCTCCACCTCTCCACTCACCTTCTCAGGCGGGATATCGACAAGCGATCGGCAAAAGGCAATGCCCTGGTAGATATTGCGCAGCCAGATCCCGATCATGGGAAAGACCAGATCAACCACGGCGTTGGCATTGGCTCCAGGGGTGTTGAAGACACAGACCCCTTTTTCCGTGGCCTTCTCCACACTAATATTATTCACCCCTGCGCCTGCACGGGCTATGGCCAGCAGACCGGGATAATCATCCACATCCACCTGTGAGCTGCGGACAACGATGCCATGGGGATTTTCATCCCCGGGATCCACTGTAAACTCCTCTCCCAGGAGTTCCAGTCCTTCTGGAGCAATGGCATTAATGGTTTTGATACGAAATGACGTCATTTTTTCCTCCTTGGCAGGTTACTGTCGCAAATACTACACTCATACGCGCCCTCTGCCTCAACAAAATTTCTTCTGCAAATATTAAACGTTAGCACTTCTTTTACCGCATTCCGGGCCTAAAACAAACCCATTTTTTGTGAGCACTCTTCAGGCAAGAAACAAAATGGGAGCAGGAAAAAGGGGCTGATTTCCTCTTGTTGTCAGGCGGGCAGTGAGATGAGGACTGAAGATGGTACCAAACAGAGCGAGGAATGTTCTGCCCAGTCGGATAGCGTGTGCATACAAGACGAACCTCTTGTACCATTGCCGTGGATCAGGTTCTGTAAGACAAAAACGGTGGAGAGAAAGGAGAAAGGACTCAGGCCAACCTCTTTTACTTCTCAGCAGTGTCGCCCCGTGACCTGTCTCTCATTTATCCAGAGGAGGCTGTTTGGCACCGCAAAAACGACAGGGATTCATCTTCTTTGGAATCTTCCTGTTGCAGGAAGCACATCTTTTAACCTGGGGGATAAGATTAAACACCGCAATCAGCATAACCAGGGCTCCGGCAATTACCGGAACAGGTGCTGTGGCCAATTCACTGTCATAGTTCCGCAGTCCTGCGACCAAGGAAATCAGCCCTATAATAAAGGCAATAGCTCTAAAAAACATGTCGTTGCTCCAGGTCAATTCATGTGGGGTACTGATAAAGCATAACAGATTCCTGTCATCAATCAACCCTTCTTTCTTGAGCATCGCCCGTACATTACTCTGAAACAGTGTGATACAGGAGAGAGGTGATCAGGCATAAGAAAGGCGACTGCTACGTATCTTACTCTTAGGGACCAGTCCTTTGCATCAGCCCGAGGTATCATAAAAGAGAGCTTCAGCCTTGTAGCTGCTGCGCACCAGGGGACCAGCCTCAACTTTTAAAAAGCCCAGGGCGAGCGCCTCTCTCTTCAACTGTTGGAAACGCTCCGGCGGTATATAGCTGACCACCGGAGCGTGATTTTTTCCCGGACTGAGATATTGTCCCAGGGTCAAGATCTTGCAGCCGATCTTTGCAAGGTCTTTCATGACCACCTTGATTTCCTTTCTGGATTCCCCCATCCCCAGCATTAGCCCGGATTTAGTCAGCATGCTGCTGCCAAAGCCGTCTGCCTCTTCCAGGAGATCCAGGCTTTGCCGGTAACGCGCTTCAGGACGGATCTCCGGATAAAGGCGGGGGACAGTTTCCAGGTTATGGGCTATCACGTCCGGCCCTGCCTGAAGGACAATGCGCAGTGATTCTTTGTTCCCCATGAAATCCGGAACAAGCACTTCAACGGTGCAGGAGGGTGCAACCTTCCTGATCTCCTGTATGGTCACAGCAAAGAGGGCTGCCCCGCCATCGGCCAGGTCATCGCGGGTAACCGAGGTGATGACTGCGTGCTTCAACCCCAGTTCATTAACCGCCTGGGCAAGCCGCAGCGGTTCTTCCCTGTCAGGCGGAGCTGGTCGACCTGTCTGCACAGCGCAAAATCGACAGTTACGGGTACAGACTTCTCCCAGGATGATAAAGGTGGCGGTCCCTTTTGACCAGCACTCGCAGATATTGGGACATCTTGCCTTGTCGCAGACGGTGTTGAGGTTTTTTTCCCGTACCAGCTTACGCAGCCTTTGATACGTACTCCCATGGGGAAGTGTCACCCGGAGCCAATCCGGTTTTTTCATTCCAGGACCTCCACGCACGCGCATGGCTCGACATTGAAGACTCCCTGAAAGGCCTGTTCTACCTTGTCCATAACCTGCTCCATTGCAAGGTGATATCCGAGGAGACGGGAGAGTGAGGTCACTGCTTTTCCCTGGATCCCACATGGTATGATCTTGTCAAAGTAGGAAAGATCGGGATGAACGTTGAGGGCAAAACCATGGTGGGTCACCTGATTGACGTCCACCCTGATGCCGATTGCAGCAACTTTTTTTCCTGCCACCCAGACACCTGTGTAAAAACCATGGCCGGAAGGTTTCTTGAGCCTTGTGCCTGTAATCCCCCAACACTCAAGGGTGCTGATGAGCATTTCTTCCAGTCTTCGTATATACAGAACCGCCTCCCTCGGGCCTTTTGCAAGTTGCATGACCGGGTAGCCGATCAGTTGCCCGGGACCGTGAAAGGTCACGTCGCCACCGCGGTCCACGTTGTGGAGATCAATATTGTTTTCTTTGATCCACTGCCTGGAGGCCAAAAAATTATTTTTATCACCATTATAGCCCAAGGTATAGGTGGGAGGATGTTCCAGCAACAGCAGTGTATCCGGCGATTGCTTTGCACTGCGAAGCCCGGCGAGTTGTTGCTGTAATACACGTGCAGCCTGGTATTCGACGATTCCAAGCCGCTTGAAGCAACAAGTCTCAGGGGTCATGGTATGGACGGCTCGAACTGATAGGGTTTTCATCCTTTTTCCAGTGAACGACTCTCACCCCTCTGTGGACTTGAATGGTTGAATCATTGATCAACGTTTTTGGGGGCAAAGGGACTGTATGGGAATAAGTGTAACAATATTGCGCCGTAATTTTGTTCATTTCCAAGGCGTGATAAGAGAAGCATAGCAACGCCATGTGCCTCTTTTCACAACGCAGAGAATGGACAGGTAAGCGAGCCTGCGAGACTCCGAAAGGACAAGCAAGATGTTACAGTTATTTTTGCACATTCCCTAGCTGTCAAAAAAATGGGTTGCCCTGCCAAGAAAGATTTCTGCCGCCTCTGCCTCGGTCTCGGAGAGCGTGGGGTGGGGATGAATGGAGAGGGCTATGTCCTCTGCCAGGGCGCCCATCTCAATGGCCAGCACGATTTCTGCAATCAATCCTTCCGCGTTGCGTCCGACTATTCCGGCCCCGAGGATGCTCCCCGTTTCAGGTGCCAGGATGAGCTTTGTCAGTCCCTCCGGGCTCGCCATGGTTGCAGCGCGTCCTGATGCGCTCCATGGGAAGCGGGTTATCTTCACATCGATATGCTGTCGGCGGGCTTCCTCTTCAGTAAGGCCGCACCAGGCCACCTGCGGATCGGTATAGACCACTGCCGGGATAGCCCTGACATCAAAGGCGGAAGGCAGGCCGCTGATCACTTCGGCTGCGACCTTACCCTGACGGATGGCACGGTGAGCGAGCATGGGGCCTGGTGTGACATCACCAACCGCATAGATATTGGGAATCGTGGTCTGCTGTTTTCCATTCACTGCAAGAAATCCTTTTTCGTCTCTCCTGACGCCTGCTTTTTCAAGGCCAAGACCAGCACTATTGGGACCCCTGCCCACTGCGACCAGGACCTTGTCAAATCGCTGCTCTATTCCCTTTCCCTCCTGCGTGGTGAGCAGGACGTCGACTCCGCCCTCCTTTTCCTGCAACGATGTTATTGCAGTTTGCTGGTAAATCTCTGCGCACAGCTCCTTCATTCTTCTCTCCAGGGGACGGACCAGGTCCCGATCCACCTTGCGGAGCAGCTTACTGCGAACAACGATGGAGACCCGGCTTCCCAGGGAGGCATACACTTGTCCCAGTTCAAGAGCGATATACCCACCGCCGATCACCAAGAGAGATTCGGGAAGCTCCTTCAGTTCCAGAGCGGTGGAAGAGTCCATGATGTTGCCGCCGGGTTTGATCTGCACATCGAAGGGAACAAGCGGAGAAGAACCGGTGGCTATTATAGCGTTTTTAAATTGTATATGGGCCACATCAGCGTCAAGAAGTCTCACTGTATCAGGGCCTTCAAACACAGCCTGTGCTTTAATCCACTGGATATCGCGTCTCTGGCAAAGGCTTGTCACCCCCTTGGCCAGCTTTGCGGTAATGCTCTCTTTCCATGCTCTGATACCTTTGATATCGATTTCTGGATGTTCAAAAAAGATGCCCATACTCCTGGCCCGAGCGGCATCGTAGATCAGTTCGGAGAGAAAAAGCAGAGCCTTTGATGGGATGCACCCTTCAAAGAGACAGACGCCTCCCGGCTGCTCCCGTGTATCTACCACGGTAACATCAAGACCCAGGTCTGCGGCCCTGAATGCGGCCGCATAGCCACCCGGACCTCCGCCAATGACCAGCAGGTCTGTACGTTGCGTTATTTCTCCAACAACCATGGCTACTCCTCTTCCTGAAACAGCAGGGCCACTGGATCTTCAAGGACCTCCTTAACAAGATTGAGAAAGAGGGCCGCCTGGGTACCGTCAGCAACCCGATGATCAAAGGCCACAACCAGGGGAATGAGCAGTCGCGGAACAATCGTACGATTTAGTTCGTTGTCTTCAACCACCACAGGTTTCCAGCGCGCCTGGCCCAGACCCAGGATGGCGGTTTCAGGATAATTTATAATCGGGGTAAAAGCGGTGCCGCCAACAGCCCCGATGTTGGTCACAGTAAAAGTTCCACCCCGGATCTGGGCGAGAGTCAGTTTGGCCTCGCGTGCCTGGCTGCTCAGCTCCGAAAGTTCAATGGCCAGCTCGACCAGGGATTTTTTATCGACATCATTGATCACCGGAACAATCAGGCCGCGCTCCGTATCAGTGGCCACACCAAGATTGTAATAATGGTTGAGGATTATTTCCTGGCGTTCAAGGTCAAGCCTGGCATTAAAGAAAGGATATGCCTTCAGGGCCGTGACCGCAGCCTTGAGAGCAAAGGTGGTCAGGGTTAAGGCGCCGCCATGCTCCGCCACCTGTTTTTTGTACTTTTTCCGCTCTGTTTCCAGGAAGGTAATATCGGCTTCATCCATATGGCTGACATGGGGAATCTGCTTCCAGGAAAGCGCCATCTGTCTGGCTATGGCGCGACGCACCGAGCGCAGCGGAACCCGCTCCTCACGACCCACTGTTTTTGCCGGCTGTTCAATCTTTTTCGGGTGCTCAGTAAAGGTACGGATGTCTTCGGAACTCACCCGCCCGCCAGGTCCCGTGCCTTTGACATCAGCAAGAACAACACCCAGTTCCCTGGCAAGGCGCCTGGTTGCCGGTGAGGCCGGCACCACCCTGCCTTTGTTTTCTCGCGCTGTGACAGGCTCTGTTGGCGGCTGCTGCGCAGGAGTTCCCTGGACAGGCGGAGCCGGTTTGCTGTTATTTCGTTCTTCCTCTTCAGCCATACCTTCCCGCCCTTTTATGGAAAACTCCATCAGGCTGTCACCCACCTGCACCATATCATGGGCCTTTACATGGATAGCGGTAACAGTGCCGGTGAAAGGAGAGGGAATTTCCACGGCAGCTTTATCGGTTTCAACAATCAGTATGGGTTGGTCTTCGGTGATCGTATCACCAAGGGAGACCTGCACCTCTATGATTTCTCCCTCATGGATGCCTTCGCCAAGATCCGGTAGCTTAAATACGCTCATATGGTCTCTCTTGATAAACTCGTAACAACATAAAATCTCCGATGGCGTCGTATTTATCCCCCTCAGGGGAGGACTAAAGGGAGTACCCCTCAAGGGGGTACTAAAAAGAGTGCCATTAGGGTGAAAACTCTTCACAATTTGATGAATACAAAAAGCATTTCAAAAAATCCGTCAGGATCCCAGTGTTTCCCGAACAGCCCGCACAATTCGTTTCCTGTTCGGCATGTACGCCTTCTCCCGGGCAAAAAGAGGGTAAATTATATCATAGCCTGTCACCCTTTTTACCGGTGCTTCAAGGAAGTAAAAGACATTTTCCATCAGGCGTGCCATGATCTCCGCCCCTGGACCGAAACTGCGATGGGCCTCGTGCACGACAACAGCGTGTCCTGTTTTACGGACCGACTCGGCTATAAGGGTATCATCAAGTGGTGAAATGGTCAAAAGGTCAAAGACTTCTGTTTCAATCCCATGCTCAGCCTTGAGAATCTCTGCCGCCTCAAGCGATGGTGGAATCATGGCTCCATAGGCCACAAGGGTGATATCCCTTCCCTCTCGGACCTTTACAGGAACACCTAAGGGAAGCGTTTCCTCTTCTTCCGGGACCTCTTCCCTGAAGGCACGATACAGTGACTTGGGCTCAAAGAATATGACCGGATCAGGGTCACGAATGGCACTGACCATCAGGGCTCGACTATTTCTCGGCCCTGAGGGGATGACCATTTTCAGACCAGGTGTATGGGCATAATAGACTTCACGGCTCTCCGAATGATGCTCCAAGGCACGAACGCCGCCGCCGTATGGAGTGCGCAACACCATCGGCACATGATATCGTCCCTGGGAGCGATGGCGCAGACGTGCTGCATGGGATTCCAGCTGGTGAAAATTGAAATAGGCGAAACCGGAAAACTGAATTTCGCATACCGGGCGGAGCCCATAGACAGCCATGCCTATGGCAGCACCAACAATGCCTGATTCCGCAAGCGGTGTGTCAATAACGCGTTCATCACCAAATGTGTCTATCAGCCCATCGGTCACTCTGAAAACGCCTCCATCGACTCCCACATCTTCGCCAAGGAGTATGACCCTGTCATCTTTTTCCATCTCCTGTCGGAGTGCCAGGTTCAAGGCCTGAACCATTGTCATTTTAGCCATGGTTTTCCTCCTCCTGGTCAAGTCTCCACTGGGCAAGCATCTCTTCGCGCTGGCGCAGCAGCAGTGGCGGAAGCTCACCATACTGATGATCAAACATGTCTTCAGGGGCACCCAGCTCCTTCATCAGCTGTTCAGAACGCTCTACCACCCCCTGAATTTCCACCTTGATTTCTTCTTCATACTGCTGAGTTGTTTCAGGTGAAAGAACTCCTTTGTCTTGAAGATATTTTTGAAAGCGAACAATGGGATCACGGGATTCCCACACCTCCACCTCTTTGTTATCCCTGTATTTTGTCGGGTCATCGGCGGTTGTGTGGAGGCCCATACGGTAGGTAAGACATTCGATCAAGGTCGGCCCTTCTCCAGAACGGGCTCGCTCCACCGCCTCCCGGCTGGCCGAATAGACAGCGAGGATATCGTTGCCATCGACCTGGATACCGGGGAAACCATAGCCGGCGGCCTTCTCGGCAATAGTTTCGGATCGGGTCTGTTTAGAGACCGGAGTTGAGATCGCCCATTGGTTGTTCTGACAGATAAAAACAACCGGTGCCTGGAAAACACCAGCAAAGTTCATTGCCTCGTGGAAATCCCCCTCGGAAGTCGCTCCATCGCCGAAAAAAGTCATCGCCACCTCAGGCTTGCTGCGATATTTCATGGCCATGGCAATGCCGACCGCATGGAGGGTCTGGGAAGATACAGGAACAGCCATGGGCAGGTCGTTGCGATTCTCTTCCACCGCGCCTCCCTCATCGTATCCTCCATAATAGAGGATGATATTCTCCATGGACTTCCCGCGCCAAATTTCAGCCAGAGCTTCGCGGAAGGCCGGAACCATCCAGTCGGATGGTTCCAAGGCGACAACAGCACCAAGTTGGGACGCCTCCTGGCCAACCAGGGGTGGAAAGGTGCCTATCCTCCCCTGACGCTGGAGATTCAGCATCCGTTCGTCAAAACGCCGTCCCTGAAGCATACTCCTGTAAAGTTTCAACAGGAATTCTTCAGACAACTCGGGTTCGAGTTCTTTATCTACATTGCCCTTCTCATCAAGGATGGAAAGAGATTCCGGCTGGTGGGAAAAAAGGATGGGTTTTTTCGGCATGTTCAACTCCGTTGTCTATCGTTCACTAGTGTCCATCCATAAATGAGATTTTTTCTTCTAAATCGAGGCGCTCGATGAATTTAACCGCAGGCATATATATGATATTCCGAGGATTAAATTTTGAGAGCAACGAAGAGTTAGGAGAAAAAGGCCATTTAGGGACAGGCACTCACTAGAGAAACAGGAATGCAGACATTGCACTGAGATAAAGGCACAGCGTTCTTTAACTCGTGGCGAGCAGACAAATGCTTACAGGGTCTCCTGAGGTCACTGAAAAATCTCTCCTTCCAGTGAGCTGTGATACGTATAGGCTATCTTGATGACCGACCGATCAGCTCCGCTTATGGGTTGCTCATCGGTCAGCCAATGATTGATAGTTTTTCGTCATTTCACAGAGATGTTCGCTCTGGAGATGGCCGGCCAACGCCTATCCCATCCCCCTCATTCTTCTATGAATCCTGTACCGTTACAGGTTGGACACGGCTGGTCTGGATCACATTGGCAATCATTCCAGTCATCATCAACCTGAGTTCCCCGCCACTCGCTGTCACAGACACAGGTTCCGGGGATTGTTTTTTTACCTGCACATTGAGGACACTCTTTCTTTGTTTTTTTTTCGCTCATGATGCACCTCCAATTAAGATACGGGGCTTACTACATATAAGCCCTTAGTGTTACTTGATAAAACAATTGCATTGTTCGTCCTCGGCGACAACATGCGCAACTGAGGATCTTAGAAGCCGGGCAAAAGTTCACAGTTACTGAATAAGGCGATACGGATAGGCCCGTTTTGTCCATGGACTTGTTGAAAAGTCTCTCTGCAATTGTTCATATGCCTCTCTCAGTGGTATCGGGTCATTGGTGGTCTTAAAGCGACTGACCCCAATCTGAAATATTGCTTCAGGTGCTGCATCGCTCTCAGGATGTTCAGTAAGAATTTTCTCATACCGGTTGAGCGCCTCCTTGAAATCGTTTTTATGAAAATACATATTCCCGATGCCCAGCAATATGGATGGAGCCAGCTCTTCAGGGTAACAAAAGCCGATGGTTCGTTGATGTTCAACACCTTCCTGGTCTAGAATGAGTAGAGCAGGTGTCCACTGTACGTTAAAATCCGTAGCCATGGGTTGCTGGTCAAAGGGAAGCTTCAGGGAAATAACGGTCTCATTCAAAAATTCAATTACAGTTTCTGTTGGATACGTAACTGCATCCATCTGTTGGCAACCAATTCACTGTGGATTGAAAAAATCCAAAAAAATCGGTTTGTTTTCTGCCTTTGAACGGTTCAATGCCTGATCCAACTCTGTTTCCCATTTAATTTTTTCCATAATCGAACCTCCCATTTTGTTGAGAGTTAAAAATAGCAGTTGTCTATCCTTTACCTGAATGGATTGGGATTGTTCTCCTTTCAAAAAACCAGAAAGATCTTTTTCATTGACGATGAAATCCCACAACATCCTCCAGAGAGTTCATCACTGGCAGCCCCCCACCACCACCCAAATTTTTATCGTAAAACGAACATATTACCAGCCAGACCACTAAACACAAAGACCCCTGGAGGAATGTGAAACTTCCTGCAGAGGCCCTTTCAATGTCAGCTGCCAAAGATTGTCATTCATTTCAATTCCCTCGGATGAAAAGGTAAAATGAAAAATCCTGCTTCTGTAATAGTATGCCATCTCGACATATTATATTGTAGTGCCAAAGTAGCGTTTTGCAATAGAACTTTTTTCCCAGCCTCTCATCAAAGGGGTAATGTGGAAAAGAAAAATATCCCTGTTGTACCTCTGCTGACAACATGACTTTTGGGTGAAAGAGATCAACAAAAGAGTATGCCGGGGATACATTTGGGAAAGCAGCCACTTGATCATATCACATTGTGGCACTACAGTAATGGGTGAGAGACTATTTTTTTCCACTCTCATTGCATAGGTCTGGCGAGGCTGGTGAGCGACAGAGTCCATTCTGATCGACTGAGGACAGGCCGACAATGAATTTGAAGGAGGCCCAAAAATGCAGAATAAAATAAGCGAGCAGGACATTTCCTCACAAATCAATGCACATACAGTGAGAGTTGCTCCCCAGGCACCAAATGATGTCGCCAACATTTTGACTGTGGCACTTCAGCCGAAACAGCAGGTCACTGACTATCTCCAGGCCAGGCAACTGGCTGATGGTGAAGCGGCAAAGCAGTTGCATGAGTATATGCTGATGTCATGGTACGATCGAGACCGCAATTTTGAATCTCCTCAAAGCGCCGGCGAGTGCCACGAGGGCTGCCCGACGCCCGGCTATGTAGATTACGGCCTTCACCATGGTGCCGCTCTTAAAGTGGATATCGAAAACGGTCGTGTTGTCTTTTTCTATGCACCGGTGGAGTGGTGACCCTTGAGTTACAGTGAACGAGTGTCTGTCCATGAAACATGGTGGAGACATTATCCCGGATAGTCCATCTTCGCTGCGATGACGGGTTCGGCAATGATTGCTCACAGATCATGGTGGATCTTTGAGATCAGGAAGCTGAGGAAAAATCAGCACATATTTCCAGTCTGACTTGTTTGACCATTTTTTTGTACGACTGGACTGAGGAAGCTTGCAACAGAGGTGTCCAGCACGACCAGACGTTTAAATGAAACAGCAAGAAAGGCCATGATAACCAAGAGGAGGACAGCCATGCATAACAAACAAGAATTGTGTAATAAAATTGTAAAATTGTACCCGGAAATAGGCCATTGCGAGATCGATATCATTGTAGATTGGGACGACAATAAGAATGTTTGGGTTGTTGATTTAAAAAAAGACAACCACGAGCTCCAACACTACCTGGAGGAGCCGGATGCTGATGACTGCATGGACAACAAACAATGTGTCTCCCTGGGTCTTGAGATCGCACAACTTGTTAAAAATATCAAGGGAGAACAGTTTTGATCTTCTTCCTGTTGCAGAACAGGAAACCTGCTGATGGCAACAGCGGCGACAGGAGCTGAGGTGAAAAGCAGGTAGAACGACAGACGTTACGAAGAAATTCTTTGCACATGATTTCTAGTGTATTTACAAAAGGTGGTGGGAGCGATTCCCTGACGCTATCGATGAAGTACTACCACAAAGGCAAAAAAAGGCCTGGGTCAGGCAGGTGGCGCCACACCTGCCTGAAAGCCCCAGAAAAATTTTACAATCACAGGCAAATGGTCTTGAAAACGTTAGCGTTAAAAAACTTATCTAGTGTCTGTCCATAAATGAGATTTTTTCTTCTAAATCGAGGCGCCCGATGAATTTAACCGCAGGCATCTATATGATATTCCGAGGATTAAATTTTGAGGGCAACGAAGAGTTAGGAGAAAAAGGCCATTTAGGGACAGGCACTATCTAAACAAGGGAGATGAAAAATCATGAAGACCCCCCAACATTGTCCAGGATTTGAACGCTTCAAAAATCTCAATTCATTCATCTGCAAATGTCCTCATTGCAGTGCAGAGCAAGAAATATTCTCCGATGAGTTTGACAAAGTACGTTCCTGTAAAAAATGTCATAAGCCATTGGACTTCACACAATGTGAATTTTATGCAGGCACAGAAGAAAAGCCCCCTGGCTGACAGAGCTTTGCAGGAAACGCAGCAGATGATCAAGGAAAGGGCATGAAATCTGCCGAGACAAAAAGCAAATCTGGCCTTTTGGGACAACAAGAGATCTCTCATCCCGATAAGAAAGGAAACACCTGCCATCGTCAGCAACAACTTCAAGCACTTCCACACTGCACTACTTGATCACCAAGGCAGGCCGAATCCAGTAAAATTTTGCTGTGGCAACAGGGAGCCTTTCAAGAGTTATATCTTTTTATCCTGCACCAAACAGGCAGGAAGCAGAAGGGCACGATTCAATCGCAGCAGACTGCTTTCTCTTTCCCGCAGAAAAACAAGACATCCCGCACCGCTACTCTCAAAACCCAACTCCTGCAGACATCTTGGGGAAAACTCCTGAAAAGTTGACTGCTTGAAAAAACGATTTCTCTCCTGTCTTGAATAAATATCAAGGAGTTCCGGCGGGAGTTGATGGTAGAGTCTATCCTTCAATTGTTTTTGTTCTTCTCTGCCGCTTATTGTCAGGCAGGAGGGCAGACTTCGTTGTCCACAGCGCAGCCAGTCATAGGAAAGTAATTCGACTATGAGCTCTCTGTCCTCTCGACCATCCAGCGATGCAGTGACAATGGTACAGAGCAGTTCCTGGGTGACAGCCAGTTGAAAGAGGTGGTAGTCATGGGAGCGCTCAACAAGCCTGCAGAAAAAGGCGCTGACATCCTCCCTCCTCCTGCGCAGATAACTCCACAGCGAGGGAAAATATCTGGTATTGCAAAACTTCTCCACACATTCGGAAAACCAGTATAAACGCGACAAACACTCCGAGTCCAGCCACTGATTGGCCAACACTGAGTACGGCGGCCGACTGCAGGCCCGGTAAGCAAAGAGATCGGCATCGCGGCTGATAGCAGTGTCTGGCAGCAGTTTCAGGAGTCCCATCTGGATATACTGGGGCCCCATAGCAAAGACATCTGCAAAGGATTGGAGATAACTCTCTTCCGTCTCATAGGGGAGGCCCAGGATCAGGTCTGCGTGCAGATGGATACTCCCCAAAGCAGCCAGCCGGGAGACGGTTTCATGGGCGACACGAGGATCGATCCTGCGCTTAATGGCTGCAAGGGTCGGTTCATGGGTGGACTGAATACCGATCTCAAACTGAAAACGGTTCGGCGGCACAGTGGCCAGAAAAGCGAATATCTCCTCACTGAATCGATCCGGGGCAACCTCGAAATGAAAAAGGGTATCCTCTTCATACTCGAGAACAAGCTGCCACAGGGCCAAAGCCCGCTCCGGCAGGTCATTAAAGGTCCGGTCAACAAAACGAAGGACCTTTGGCTGGTGCTCCATGATCTGATCAAGCTCCCTACGCACCTGATCCAACGCCTTATGGACAATTCCACTTTCTGCTGAAGAGAGACAATAGGTGCAGGAGAAGGGGCAGCCCCTGGAACTTTCATAATAGATGTTCCGATTCTTCAGGTGACTGGTGAAATCCTCTTCTCGATAGGGTGAGGAAAAGCGTTTTTCAGCCATGTGAAAAAACGAACCGCCATACAAAGG
>DAOVAI010000091.1 GCA_030671085.1 Pseudomonadota bacterium
CTATGGCCTGGGCACTGTTGGTACAGAGGTTGATCAGAATCTGATGCAGCAAAACCGGATCAATGGAGACCTTGCCGCATTCCGTGTCTATCTCCTGCCGGATTTCAATGGTGGCAGGCAAAGTCACACGCATCAGCTTCAGCACCTCTTTGACAATGGGATGCAGATACTGGGGTAACTCTTTCTGCTCACGACTGCGGGAAAAAGTCAAAATCTGTTCCACCAGGCCCTTGGCCCTTTTTGCTGCCTGGAGGATCTCGCCGATATACTCCTGAGAAGAACTCTCCCCCCCTCCATCCTTTCCGGCCATGATCCGCATGATCTCCGCATAGCCGATGATTGGAGTTAAAACATTATTAAAATCATGGGCAATCCCTCCAGCCAGGGTGCCGATGGCCGCAATCTTCTGTGAATGACGCAGCTGTTGCTTAAGGTCGACCTGTTCACTGACATCGCGCCCCATGGCAAAGACACTGGTCACCTGTCCATCAGCATCTTTAATGGGAGTCCCGACCACCTCAAGGGTCTTCTTTTTATTTTGATCAGAATCTGACTCGATCTCTACTGTACCGCTCTCCACTTTCCCGGTCCTCAGGCTCTTCAAAACCGGACAATTGGTGTAACTTTTTTCACGGTCGTGGAAAATTTCGTGCCCGAAAGTATTCTTCTCGCCAGCCAACTGTTGGTAGCCGCTATTGGCCCATATGACCCGGGCCTCCTGATCCAACATGGCCAGTATACCTGGAAAACCGTCCAGGATAGCCTGTTTCTGTGCAGACTCTTCCTGGAGTTCCTGCTGTACTTTTCTCTGCTCTCTCAGATCAAAAAGGGTGGTAACAAGGCCCAGCACCTCTCCCTTTTTTCCTTTTATGGTCGCCTTATGAAAAATAATCGGACATTTCAGATTTCCGGCAATCTGCACAGTGGTCTCAAAAGATTCATCTCCCCCCTGAGAGAGAACTTTTGCATCAATCGCACGAATCTCATCTTCGGAATCAGGGCTCAACAACTGATACAGATCAGACTCCGGCAGCGACTCCAGGTCGAGACCTAAAAATAAGGCAAAGGCCCGGTTGGCACCCAGGTAAGAGCATTCTGCGTCCTGAAAAAGGACGGGCACCGGAATCGCATCGATGATATCCTGCTCAAAACGAGGCAACTCTTCCAAACCTCTAGTCTTGTCCTTGAGAAGTTTCTCAAAGAAAAGGTCATGCTCTTTTAACGTGTTATGACCAGCCATCTTTTTTCCATAATCCTATTTCCCCTGATTATAAACATCTTCAATTTTGGGATAGTTCTCCTCAAACAACTCAACCACATAGGGGTCAAAATGGATCCCCTTCTGTTCAACAATGACCTTTTTTGCCTCTTCCAGCGGCCAGGCATCCTTATATGGCCGCGCTGAAGAAAGGGCATCAAAGACATCGCACAGAGCGGCGATACGCCCGGCAAAAGGGATTTCCTCCTCCTTCAACCCCAAGGGAAATCCTGTCCCATTCCACTTTTCATGATGGGTAAGGGCAATCAGATGGGCCATATTCATTAATTCATTTTCTGACCCGTAAAGGAGGTCGGCTCCAATCAGAGTGTGTCGTTTCATCTCCTCGAACTCATCCGGGGTCAGTGTGCCCTTTTTATGCAGTATAGCATCACTGACTCCCAATTTACCAATATCATGCATTGCACTGGCATGGAAGAAAAGTGTCAGCTCATCTTCTTTCATGCCGTGTGCCCGCCCGAGAATCACACAATAATGAGCCATCCTGGTAACATGATGACTGGTTTGATGATCATGGTACTCTGCCGCCTGAACCAGCCTGTTGGTGATCTCAACCTGGGCCTCCCTCAACTCTTTGGTCCGCTCAAGGACCATCTCTTCCAGCTCATCCCGATGGCGCTGCAGCTCACGTTGAGCCATACGCAGAGCAATATGGGTCTGGACCCTGGCCTTAACGATCACCGGATTAACCGGTTTGATAATATAATCCACAGCACCAAGGAGAAACCCGCGGGTCTCGTCCTTCTCTCCATTCATGGCTGTCACAAAAATAACCGGGATATCAGCCGTCTCCGGCTCTGCCTTCAATTGCTTGCACACCTCGTAACCGTCCATACCCGGCATCATCACATCCAGAAGGATGAGATCAGGCTTTTTTTCCAGGGCCGCCTTAATGGCATCAAGCCCGTTGGTGGCCACGATCAGGCGATAACTCTCACGAAGCGTCCCCACCAGGATCTTGATATTTGCCGGAATATCATCAACAAGAAGGACTGTATTGCGTTGTGTCTTCACGCTGATCTGCCTCCCTCAAGAAGCTGATGCTGAATTTTGCTGAGAAATTCAGCTACCCGCTCAAAATTATAATTCCGTAAATGGTTTTCCATTCTTGCCATTTCCTCGTTCACCCCCTGTCCATAAAACATCTCTTTTTGCTCCAGCCAATACTCTTCAGACATGGGATCAAATTCTTGAATCATTGTCTCCAGTCGGCCAAGAACGTCCAGCATTTCCTCCAGATCAACTGCGATCAGTGGTGTATTTCCACTGCTCTCTTTTGTATCGCCACATTCCTTCTCAAGCTCCTCCACAGCCTGGCCCACCTGGGTCAGAGAATCTTCAATCATTTTAAAATAATCAGCATCCACGTGTTGTTCAGTCTCTTCTGATCCATGTCTCCCTGCCAGCATCTTTTTCAGCTTCAATTCCAGTTTAAGGCTCACATCCTGCAGATGGTGAGCTGAAAGATTGGCTGCCGTTCCTTTCAGGGTATGAACCTCCCTGGCAGCCCCCTGCAGATCCTCTTGTATCAAACCAGGCAATCTTTCCATCATCTCATTGCCGAACTGTTGAAGATCCTTTAACATCCTGACATAAAACTTCATATTACCGGCCATCCTGGAGATACCGGATTGAACATGCACCCCGGGAAGCGACTGCGGAATTTCTACCATGCCCTGCTCCAGGGTAAAGGCGGATTGACTCTCCCTGTGCATCCGTTCAATCTGGTCCGGTCTGATCCAGCGGGTGATAACAGAAAAGAGCAGCTCCGGAGTAATAGGCTTTGCCACATAGTCATTCATACCGGCCTGCAGACACTTATCCCGATCACCCTGCATGGCATGTGCTGTCACTGCAATGACAGGCAGGTCACTTAAGGCAGGGTTTGCCCGAATAATTTTAGTGGCCTCATACCCATCCATAAGCGGCATCTGCACATCCATCAACACCCCATCGAACTCTTCCCCCCTGTCCTGAAGAATGTGGACGGCCTCCTGCCCGTTATTGGCAATCTCAACGATTATACCTGCACTCTCGAGAAGTTCTCTGGCCACATTCTGATTGATCCGATTATCCTCAACCACAAGAATACGGACGCCCACCAGATGATTGGATCCAACAAGGATTCTGGTATTCTCACGCTCATCAAGACTTACATGCATTGCCTCAGGATAATTAAAGATGTCCATTATGGTATCAAAAAGCAGGGATTGCTTCACCGGTTTGGTGAGGAAATAATTGACCCCTGCCTCCTTGGCCAGCACAACTTCACGATCACCGCCAAAGGCGGTCAGCATAATGATCGGCACCTTCTCTGCGCCGTCCATTTCACGGAACCCACGAACACACTCAATCCCGTCAATCCCGGGCATGCGCCAATCCACGAGGAGAAGGTCATACTGTGTAATATCCTCCCCGATCAGACGTTTTCCTGCCTCACAGGAGGCAGCCACATCAACCTGAAAATGAAAGGACTCCAGCATGTTGGTTGCAATGCGTCTGGCTGTCTCGTTATCGTCGATGAGCAGTACCTTCAACCCCCGGATGGTGGCAGGAACCACATATTGGATCTCACGTTCTGCAGGCAGTCGAGTGAATTCTGCAGTAAAAAAGATTGTGGTCCCCTTGCCGGGTCTACTGTCCGCCCAGATCTCTCCGCCATGCAGGTTGACCAGACGGCGACAGATGGAGAGGCCAAGACCGGTGCCGCCATACTCCCTGGTTGTGGAGCCGTCTGCCTGGGTAAAGGGTTCAAAGAGTGACTCGTACTGATCCTGTCCGATTCCCACACCGGTATCTTTTACTGAAAACAGGATGCGAACAATGTCGTCACGCTCTGAATCGATGGTGGCATGGACAAAGATTTCACCATGTTCAGTAAATTTAATGGCATTGCCCAGGAGGTTGATAAAAACCTGCTCCAGGCGCAAAGAGTCCCCCCGAAGGGCTAGCGGAACCCCTGGTTCGATACCTATTATCAGTTCAATATCCCTGGCCGCGGCCTGATCGCTGAAAAGATCGGCGAGTTTATCAAAAAGCTGATGGAGTTGGAAATCCACCTGCTCAAGGGTTATCTTGCCCGCTTCAATCTTGGAAAAATCAAGGAGATCATTAATGATGGCCAGCAAGGACTCGGCAGAGGAGCGAACCGTAAGCAGATACTCACGAAGCTTGGGACTCAATTTTTTATTCAGGGCCAGTCCCACCATACCGATAATGCCATTCATCGGTGTTCGAATCTCGTGACTCATGTTGGCGAGAAAACTGGACTTTGCCTCATTGGCAGTCTGGGCCTCGACCATGGCCCGTTCCAGCTTTTCAGTTCGTTCCTTGACTAGATCATGGAGCGAATCATTGAGATTGCGAAGTTCATAGTCACGCTGCCGTACTGCCTTACGCATGGCCTCAAAGGCTGAGGCCAATTTCCCGATTTCATCGTGGGAATCCACAGGAACCCGGTGAGTGAAATCTCCACTTTTCATGGCATCGGCAGCAATCACCAAGCCGTCAACTCTCCGACTCCACTTGCCGATGAGTTTAAAAATCAAAAAGATCCCCAGTACGGCTGCCAGATTAGCAGCCACCAGTGAAACAAATGCCTGGTACAGCTGGGCCCGGCGAACAGCTCCCAGAGACAGTCCCACCAGCACCCTTCCCACCTCTTTAACCTCCAGATCCTCATTGCTCATGGGCGCAGGAGACCATTGGCTGAAATTATCGTCAGTACGAAATACGATGGCATTAGAAACTACCAGGGACTCTCCGGAACCGCCATGGTGATTAAAATTTTCAAAGGCTGTTTCGTCCAGGATGCGCCGAGCCATGATCTCATTCTCATCGTTATAGATAAGGAGAAACTGCACCTGCTTATTCCAGAGAAAACCACCGAGAATCCTATCCAGCTCCTGCTTGTCCTGAACAATCATCGGCAACTCAGCAGCCTGGGACAGCCCCCGAGCAATGGCTTCAGCCGAGCGTTTCTGCTCTGATTCAATAAGACGGTTTGTTTGGAGAATATTAATGACAGTGGCCAGAGACAAGCTGGCAGCGACTACCACGACAACAAGAAGAGTTGCCTTGGTGTGAAGAGAATAATTTTTGATGGAAAAAAGAGCCATGCAATCCTATACAGCTTCCAGGAGCCAGACATGCAAGATATCTACAAGTGACAAGCAAAATATCATTGATCAGCCCCAATGACATGGGCACTGCCAACGATCTCATCCGGCAGTGAAATTCCAAGCCTGCGCGCCACAACCGTGTTCACAGCAAGGATGACGCCTGGTGTTGCTCCAGACTGTATCATTTTCTTCTTAGATGAAAAAACATCCAGTACCAGAGATGCGGCATACTGCCCCTGCAGTCGCGGATCAGCCTCCAGACCAAGAAGGGCTCCAGCCTTGACAAAAGACCCTGAAAAGCCGAAAACCGGGATCTGATTTCGCAGTGAAGCAAGAAGCAGGGCTTTGACTGTAGCCCTGTTATAAATTGAAGAGTCGGCCATGGTCCAGATCATGCTGACCTTTCTTAGAAAAAGTTCCTGCATAGCCTCTGCCATGGAACCAGTGGCATCAAGATCAACGGCCTCCAACTGCCACGATGGAGGAAGGTGTTCCATCACTTCAGCAAGGGTCTGTACACTCTTGGGTGACGATGCACGATAGAGCATACCAATGGAATCCAGGTTTGGCATGGCCTTCTGGATTAACACAAACTGCTCCTTCACTGGTATGGTAACAGAGACCCCGGCCACTATTTTTCGTCCCGTTTCCAGCCCTATCCTCTCCGGGTCGGCAACCATACAGTAAATCAGAGGAATCGTGTCAGGCAGGAAAGAATGAAGATGATCAGCTGCCCGACTCCCTACGGCAACCCATACCCCAATATTTTTGTCAGTGGATGAAGCAGGAGCGTGTTCAATCAGTTCCTGAAGGGTAAACGATTGTGTTACGACATTCTGCCTCGCCAGGACATCTTCCAGCGCCGCAGCTGCCTCTCTATATGGAGCTGCGTCAGAACTTAAAACGAGTTGGATAGTATGAGCGGCAACACCGTTGCCCGGAAGGCAGAGAAAGAGGAGGCAGAGGCAAAACTGCCCTGCCCTATACATCCAGCCTTTCCCGTTCCCTGATTTATACATTTTCGCCATCAATATGTCCGCAGAACAACTTTTATTCATCGTCTGAAAAAAAGGTTCTTCTGGTTGTATATTTTCTATTTCAAAAAAACAAGGTCTGTCTTATCAACAGAGCAAATCGCTACTTTCCATACCCCGGTCATCCGATTTTTTCTGGTCGCAGCGCAGCTTAAAATCTAACCTACAAGCGGCAGAAAAATGTCCTGCCGGGAGTGGGGTTGCCGCTGGTCTGATCCAGCCCCACCACAGGATCATATTCTTTGTTAAAAAGATCCATTACCCCGAGCATGACCTCCCCCCTTTTCTCAAAAAAACTCCTTGCCAGGGTCAGGTCAATATGGTGAACAGGGTCAAGGGAAAGTCCTGTCACATCCTCACGGACAAGATCCGAGTAAGCGTATTGTCCGTTTGTTGTCCAGCTCTCATTAATTTGCCAGCGCAGAATAATGCCGACTTTGTTTTTGGCCTGCAGAAAAGAACCGATAGACTGGAGCTCATATTGGGTTTTGAAATCGTTGTAGGCATACCAGACACGCCAGAGAAGCGGCCCATGCTCATACTCCAGTTCAAGCTCGCAGCCGTAGCCATCAGCATCGCCGGTATTATCGACAATGATATAGGCCTCTGTGTCAGGTGCAAATGTTTTTAGGGCCTTGAGTGTGTAGAATACTACTCACTGTTTTTTTCAGAAAAAACGTAGATACGTATCCTCCAAACATTTTTCTTTTTACCGGAGTGAGGATATGGGGTAAAAGAGTTTTTCAGAAGAAACAAGTGCCATTATTCAGGTATTCAGAATATAGCATTCAATCCGTAGACTTCTGAGTTGTTCCGTCAATGCCAACTTAGATAGTGCCATTTCTGGACAGACACTAGATAAATTTAAGAAAAGCAGTTATTTTGAATCCTCTCGTAAATATTGAATGGCAACAAACTCCATCAACCAACAGAATTCCCCATACCAATGAACAGAGATCCATTCCCCAAACCCTTTTCATGCAAGGAAAGACCACATATCAGCTACCCCTGCACCTGGCTTTACAAGGTCATTGGGAGTAACGAAGAGGCTCTTCGCCGGGCAATCCAGGTTGTCTGTGGAAAAACCAATCCGCAGATCAGTAAATCCCATACCAGTTCTGGAGGCAAGTACTGCAGTTTGAATGTTGAAGTCCCTGTGGAAAACGACGAGATGCGCCTCAATTACTACACGAATCTAACAAACCATGCAGCCGTCAAGGTTGTTTTGTAAAGAGAGAGCGATGAAGCAACAATCAGAAAACAAAAACTCCCGCCTCATCCCCATCCTTCGTGAAGGAGTGGCAGTCATTCAGATGATCTTTTTCAAAGAATTGAAGAGTGTCATTGCAGGCAAACATCCCGACCTCGACCTCCCCTCACAAACCATGCTGGCAGGTGCCGTTACCAATGAACTTTTCGGTTCTCAGAACCCGGAAGAAAAATTTCAGAATTTTCGTGAGCAGTATCGAGGAACCATAGAACAGGAATTGTTGTGCCTGGCCACTGAATTGCCGCAGCTGAGCGCTCCGCTCGCCGATGCCCTCCGAGTCCAGACCCTCTGCGACAACCAGGAAGGAATAGATTCCAGCCATATCCTCAAACTGGCCGACAGTTGCAACATCTTGTCCGCAGAGAGGGAGCTGCCACTCCCGTCCGCCTTTATGGCTACTGTGCGCAAACTGGGAGGAGAGCATAACCTTATTATTCCTCCCATAGAGATTGACGAAACCGAGGAGCAGGCACTGCTCCAATAAGATATATTTCAACTTTAGGAGAAAACAGATAAAACAGACAGCCACCGGTGTGGCCATGGCCCTTGTCGCGGCCTTTGTCCTTTTTTTCACTCCCCTGCAGGGAAAGGCTGCAGACAATGAATTTGTCTTTGGCCTGCTCATGGTAGGCCCTGCCAATGACCATGGTTGGAGCCAGGCCCATTTTGAAGCTGGAAAAGAGATAGAAAGACAGATTCCCGGCACCCGGATGATCTATATCGACAAGGTTAATCCTGCTGACCGTCCCGGTGTTACTGTTCCTTTTCTCGTAGATGATCTGGTCTCCAAGGGTGTCAAACTGATCATCGGCAACTCCGATGACATGAAAGACGGAATCCGGGAAGCAGCAATGCTCCATCCGCAGATCAAATTCATCCACATCTCCGGTGACGACGCCCTGAATCCGGAGTCTCCGGGCAACCTCTCCAACCTCATGGGTAAAATGGAGTATGGCCAGATGATGGCAGGATTTGCCGCAGCAATGAGCAGTAAGAACGGAAAAATCGGATACCTTGGCCCCCTCATCAATGACGAGACAAAACGGCTGGCCGCCTCCTGTTTTCTTGGTGCCCGTTACGCCTGGACGCACGTTCTGAAAAAAGATCCTGCAGCACTTTCCTTCAAGGTCTCCTGGATCGGATTCTGGTTCAATATTCCCGGGGTCACCTCAGATCCCACCCAGGTGGCAAAAAACTTTTTTAATTCCGGTTACGATGTGGTTATTTCCGGAATCGATACCACTGAGGCCCTGATCGTGGCCGACCAGAAAAAGAAAGAAGGCGCAGCTGTTACTGCTATCCCCTATGATTTTCAGGGTGCCTGCGATACTGCTCCTGATGCCTGCCTTGGCGTCCCCTACTTTAACTGGGTTCCCGGCTACTCTCACTTTATTAAAGATGCCAGAAATAACAGCTGGAAAAAAGAATGGATCTGGCTTGGCCCTGACTGGGCAGACATGAACAATCCCATGACTTCTTCCATCGGCTTCCTCACTGGCAAGGCGCTGTCCACTGATGCCCAGAAAGAGCTGACCGCCTTTGTTGCAGGCCTGGGGGACGGCACCATTTCGCTGCTCACCGGCCCCATCAATTTCCAGGACAAAAGTGTCTTCCTTAAAGCGGGAGAGACCGCCACTGATGAGCAGATATGGAACCTGCCTCAGCTTTTGCAAGGCATGGAAGGAGCCTCTAAATAAGCAGCCCCTGGGGACAGAATTTTCTTCTGTCCCCAACTAACTAGTGCCTGTCCATAAATGGCTATTTTCCCCTAACTCTTCGTTGCTCTCAAAATTTAATCCTCGGAATATCAACCATATGCCTGCGGTTAAATTCATCGAGCGCCTCGATTTAGAAAAAACTATCTCATTTCTGGACAGACACTAACTAACCTGAACAGCAGAATATCGAACAGGGAATGTCGAACGTTGAAGTTTTTTTACTTCTGCGGTTCAACATTCCCTGTTCGATATTCGACATTTCCTTTACATCATGGATGTTGAATTTCAACATATCTGCAAGCGATTCGGATCGGTTCAGGCGCTGACCGATGTCAGTCTCCGTGCGCAAGCCGGTTCCATCCATGGCCTCATAGGAGAAAACGGGGCCGGTAAATCCACCCTGATGAAGATCCTCACCGGCTACCAGGCGAGGACAGAAGGCAATATCCTCATTGACGGTCGCAAGGTGAAGCTGGACACCCCTCGCCAGGCTGGTGATCTCGGAATTGGTATGCTCTACCAGGAACCCATGGATTTCCCT
>DAOVAI010000104.1 GCA_030671085.1 Pseudomonadota bacterium
ATGCACTCTTTGAGGCCGGCAAGATTGTGGAGATGAAGGTCAACGAAAAGATAGCTGACTCCCTTGTTAAGTATTCCGATATCGTGAGGAAGGAAAGCTGATGGGGGCTGTTATCGTGGGAACCGGTTCCTGTCTTCCTGACCGGGTTCTTTCTAATCATGATCTCGAAGAAATTGTAGAGACCAATGATGAGTGGATACGTTCCCGTACTGGGATTAGTACTCGCCGCATCAGTAGCAGAGGAGAAGAGACCTTTCGCTTGGCAAGCGTCGCTGCTGAGCGGGCCTTGGAAATGGCAGGTATAAGAGCTGATGAGCTTGATCTCATTATTGTTGCCACCATGAGTTCTCACATGTCCATGCCCTCCTGTGCCTGTTTTGTGCAAAAGGAGCTTGGGGCGAGTAGGGCATTTGCCTATGATATTAATGCTGCCTGCTCCGGCTTTCTCTATGGTCTGGATCTGGTAGACAAGTATCTTTGTGCTGATCGAGAGAAGAAAATCCTGCTTATCGGAGCTGAAACGCTTTCCAGCCGAACGAACTGGAAGGATCGGAATACATGCATCCTCTTTGGTGATGGGGCAGGTGCCGTGGTCATGGAATATCGTGATACGTCGCGCGGAGTAGTTGCCTCCAACCTTTTTTCTGATGGAAATCTCTGGAATCTGCTCTACATGCACAGTGCTCCTTCTTGTAATCCAGATCTGACTCAGCCTGATAATCCCGGTACGCATATCCTCATGGAAGGTCGAGAGGTCTTTAAATATGCGGTGAAAGCGATGCAGAGTGCCATCGTGGAACTTCTTGCCAGGGAAAAGCTGGACATTGCTTCCATTGATCTGATGATTCCCCATCAGGCCAACATCCGTATCCTCAATAAGCTTGTCTCCCGCCTGGGCATCGCCCAAGAAAAAGTATTCATAAACGTCCAGAAATATGGTAATACATCGGCTGCTTCCATCCCCATTGCCCTTGATGAGGCAAACCGGGAAGGAAGACTGAAGCCCGATGATGTCCTCTTAGTTTGCTCTTTTGGTGGCGGGTTCACCTGGGGAGCTACTTTGCTTAGATGGTAACCAGGAGAAACCATGGATTATTTTCTTTCAGAAGAACAGGAAATGATCGTTGAGATTGCTCAACAGATCACCGACGAACGTATTATTCCGCAGCGTGCAGAATTAGACGAAAAAGATGAGTTTCCCCGGGAGATTCTCAACAGTATGGCGCAGGCCGATCTCTTCGGCGTACCGATCCCAGAAGAGTATGGTGGTTTTGGTGGCGGCTGTCTGGATATTGTTTTGGCTCTTGAACAATTGGGTCGGGGCTGCATCGGTGTAGCAACTGCCTTTGCTGCCAGCGCCCTTGGCATCTATCCCATCATTATTTCCGGATCAAACGAGTTAAAAGAAAAGTACTTGCCTTCGGTTGCCAGTGGAGAAAAATTTGCCGCCTTTGGCTTGACTGAGGCCAATGCCGGATCAGATGCCTCGGGAATCCAGACGACTGCGGTTTTAGACGGTGACGAGTGGGTCCTGAACGGGACTAAACAGTGGATTACCAACGGTGGTGAGGCACAAATCTACACCATCGTCGCCATCACCGACCGAAAAAGAGGTGCCCGTGGTGCTTCCATGTTTGTCGTGGAGGAAGGCGATGCCGGGTTTAGCTGCGGTCCCAAGGAGAAGAAGATGGGCATCCGCGCATCATCAACCACTGAACTGATTTTTAAAGATTGCCGGATTCCCAAAGATCGGATCATTGGCCGTCTGGGAACAGGATTTATTACGGTAATGAAGACCCTGGACTCTTCCCGCCCTGGTATTGCCGCACTCGGCCTGGGGATTGGCCAGGCATGTGTAGATGAAGCAACTGTCTATGCCAAACAGCGGGTGCAGTTTGGCAAGCCCATTATCTCCTTTCAGGCCGTACAGCATATGCTCGCTGACATGGCCATTCAACTTGAGGCCTCTCGTGCCCTGGTCTACGCCGCAGCAAAACATATAGATGCCCATCCCAAGGATATGTCCAAGGTCTCCTCCATGTGCAAGGTCATGGCCACAGATATGGCCATGAAGGTGAGTACCGATGCCGTACAGGTCATGGGGGGCTACGGCTATATGCGGGAATATCCTGTGGAGAAAATGATGCGTGATGCCAAGATTCTTCAGATCTATGAAGGAACGAACCAGGTGCAGCGCAACGTCATCGGTCAGGAACTCAACAAAGAATATTCCCGCAAATAATCCTCTAAAAGGAATATAATGAAGATTATTGTCTGCATTAAACAGGTTCCTGATGCCAAAGATGTACGGCTGGACCCTGAGACAAATACCCTGGCCAGAGAAGGCGTGCAATCTATCATGAACCCCTATGACCAGCATGCCCTGGAAGAGGCTGTGCGCCTCAAGGAACAACTTGGTGGAGAGGTGACTGTACTCAGTATGGGTCCTCCCCAGGCCGTGGACGTCCTCCGACAGGCGATCTCCTGCGGTGCAGACCATGGGGTACTTGTTTCAGACCGGGCCTTTGCCGGTGCTGACACCTGGGCCACATCCTACACCTTGGCCAAGGCCGTGCATAAGATCGGTGATTTTGACCTCATCCTCTGCGGCAAGCAGGCCATTGATGGGGACACCGCCCAGGTAGGGCCCGGTCTTGCCATACAACTTGATATCCCCTTTGTCACCTGTGTGCAGAAGGTTCGGGAAGCAAGCGGGACTGAACTGGTCATGGAGCGGATGATGGATGATGGCTATGATGTGGTGGCTGTTTCATGTCCTGCTCTGCTCACCGTGGTTAAAGATCTGAACGAACCGCGGGTCCCGTCCCTGAAGGGGAAAATGAAAGCCAAAAAGGCGGAGTTCAAGATCCTGTCAGCCGAGGATATTGGTGCCGATTCATCCTGTATAGGTCTTCCCGGATCACCCACGCAGGTGGTCGATGTCTTTCCTCCGCCCCCTCGCGGCGAACGTGCCATCCTGACAGGGAGTATTGAAGAGCAGATTGAGCAGCTGGTTGAAAAGCTTGCTGTCTACCTCTAGTCAGACGGGAGAAAATCATGTTGATCGTAGATAGTGAACTCTGTATCGGTTGCGGTGTCTGTGAGGATAACTGTGCCTTTGGTGCCATTGAGGTCGTTGATGGGTGTGCAGTGGTTAGTGATGCCTGCACCCTCTGCGGCTCCTGTGTGGATAGTTGTGAGGTTGAGGCCCTTAAAATTGAGGGCGGGGAAAAGAGTGTTCAGGTTGATCTGGACAGCTGGAAAGGAGTATGGGTATATTGCGAGTTCAGGGCTGGGGCCTTGGCTCCGGTGTCCCTGGAACTGCTCGGGGCAGGTCGGAAACTTGCCGATGCTCGGGGTGTACCCCTCTCTGCCGTACTCATTGGCGCTGATACAGGTGAGAGTGCAGAGAAACTGATTGGGCATGGAGCTGATACAGTCTACCGGATTGATAATCAGGCGCTGACGTATTTTACAGATGAATCTTACGGCGCCGTGCTCACAGATCTCATCAAAGCCCACAAACCTGAGATTGTTCTTGCCGGAGCCACTGCCATTGGTCGATCATTCATCCCTGGGGTTGCCAATAGCCTTGGTGCCGGTCTGACAGCTGACTGTACCCAGCTTGATATTCGTGCAGACGATGGAGCTCTTCTCCAGACTCGTCCGGCATTTGGTGGAAATATCATGGCCACCATCGTCTGCCCCAGTTCCAGGCCCCAGATGTCCACTGTCCGCCCAAAGGTTATGCAGGCTCTGGACTTTGACGAAGCCAGGCAGGGAGAGATTGTGGACGTTGCACCGGATCCTGCTTCGCTGCAGACCAAGGTGCGCGTCCTGGAATCTGTTATTTCAGAGCAGGATAATGTAAACATCCAGGAGTCAGACATCCTGGTGGCCGGTGGTCGCGGATTGGACAGTGAAAAGGGATTTAAACTCATTCGTGAGCTTGCAGCTTCCATGGATGGTGCTGTGGCCGCCAGTCGAGCCGTGGTCGATGCCGGATGGATTGGATATCCGCATCAGGTTGGGCAGACTGGAAAGACCGTGGCCCCGAAACTCTATATTGCCTGCGGTATCTCCGGAGCTATCCAGCACGTGGCAGGAATGCAGTCGTCAGAGACCATCGTTGCCATCAATCGTGATGAAGATGCACCGATCTTTGATGTTGCGGATTTCGGTATTGTTGGAGATATGTTTGAGATTCTCCCCCTGCTTATCAGCAAAATAGAAGGAAAACGAGGATCATGAGTCTGAATGGTAAAAATGCACTGGTCACTGGCGGCAGCAGGGGCATTGGACGTGCCATCTGTCTCCGTTTGGCAGCAATGGGAGCCCATGTTTTCATTAATTATGTCAGTAACTCCCAGGCGGCAGAGGAAACACAACAGGAGATTGTTGCTGCCGGCGGATCAGCTGATACTATAGCCTTTGACGTGGCCGATGCTGCCCAGGCTGAGGGTACCATCAAACAGCTCATCAAGGATGCTGGCTCCATTGATATCTTAGTAAACAATGCAGGCATCACTCGAGATGGTCTAATGGTCAGGATGAAAGAGGCGGATTGGGATGCAGTGCTTGATACCAATCTCAAGGGTGCCTTTATCTGCACCAAGGCTGCATCCAGGGCAATGATGAAAAAGAGATGGGGGCGGATTGTTAATATCTCTTCAGTGATCGGTTTTGCCGGCAACGCAGGACAGGTCAACTACGCATCGGCCAAGGCAGGCATGCAGGGGCTCACCAAGTCCACCGCCAGAGAGTTTTCAGCTCGCAATATCACGGTGAACGGAGTGGCCCCAGGATATATCGTGACAGATATGACGAAGACGCTTCCTGAAGAAGTCCAGGAAAAGATAAAGGCTGAAATTCCGCTTGCCTGCCTGGGCAGCCCGGAAGACGTGGCAGGTGCCGTTGCCTATCTCGTTGGAGATGATAGTAGCTATATCACAGGGCAGACCATTCACGTGAATGGCGGCATGTATATGTGATTTACAGTTTGCATGGAGTCTGTTACTAATAGGCCCATGTTAACTATGTTTGTAATTGAGTTTCCGGAAAGCTGGGACTCGCTTAAAAAGAGTAGATAAAACCATACAGGAGATAGAAAATGGCAATTGAACAGCAGATGATTGATATTATTGTTGAACAGCTGAGTGTTGATAAAGAAAAAGTTGTCGCTAATGCATCCTTTGTTGATGATCTTGGTGCAGATTCATTGGATCTTGTTGAACTGATTATGGCCATGGAAGAAGAGTTTGATGTGGAGATTCCAGATGAAGAAGCTGAGAAGATTGCCACTGTGCAGAATGCCATCGATTTTGTCAACAATTTGAAATAATCGTTTTCCTGGAACTGCCAAAGTTCCGGAAACTCCCCGTCAGAAAAAGCGTATACAATTTCAAGAGGAGTTCAATGGCAAAGCGTAGAGTCGTGGTTACCGGCGTTGGATTGGTAACCCCTTTGGGAACAGGAACGGAAAAGACCTGGAATAATATCTGTGCCGGGAAGAGCGGGGTTGCTTCGATTACCCGCTTTGATGCCAGTGAATTTGCTGCTCAGATAGCTGCAGAAGTCAAGGACTATAACCAGGAAGACCATTTCGATAAAAAAACGGCAAAGCATCTCGATCTTTTTGTTCAATACGGAATTGTGGCTGCACGATTAGCCGTAGAAGACAGCGGACTAACGATAAACGACGACAACTGTACTCGTGTCGGGGTGATCACGGGCTGCGGAATCGGTGGCCTGCCCACCATTGAAAAAAATCATACCGCTTTTACTGAACGCGGGGCCAGAAGAATTTCACCGTTTTTCATACCCATGGCTATTCCTAATATGCCTTCCGGGCACATCTCCATGCAGATTGGAGCGAAAGGTCAGAACCTTTCTCTTTCCACTGCCTGTGCAGCTGGTACCCATGCAGTAGGAGAGGCCTTTCGTTCCATTGTTTATGGTGACAGCGACGTTGTTGTCACAGGCGGTGCAGAATCTGTTATCTGTCCTTTAGGTGTTGGAGGCTTTGCTTCCATGAAGGCCTTGTCCACCAGAAATGATGCTCCAGAGGAGGCATCGCGTCCTTTTGATAAGGACCGTGATGGTTTCATCATCTCTGAAGGGTCTGGAATATTGATTCTCGAAGAGCTGGAGCATGCCCTGGCGAGAGAGGCGAAAATATATGCTGAGATAATCGGCTATGGAGCATCGAGCGATGCCTACCATATTGCAGCACCCCCTGAAGATGGAGAGGGAGCAGCACGATGCATGAAATTGGCCCTTGATGATGCAGGACTTGCTCCTGAAGACATTGACTATATCAATGCGCACGGGACATCGACGCCTTTGAATGATCGCTGTGAAACCCAGGCTATCAAAACGGTCTTTGGTGATCATGCATACAAACTTGCCATCAGTTCCACAAAATCGATGACAGGACATATGCTTGGTGCTGCCGGGGGAATCGAGGCTGCTTTTACAGCACTCAGTATAAAGGGGCAGATCGCGCCACCCACAATTAACCTGCAGAATCCGAGTCCTGAATGTGATCTTGATTACGTACCTCATGCGGCGAGGAAGATGGAAATTCGAGCTGCTCTGTCCAATTCCTTCGGTTTTGGCGGCACCAACGGTGTTGTGATCATGAAGCGTTTTGAAGGTTGATTGTCTTTTGGATTTGTTCGGCCGGAATCAGCTGCAAAGGAGACAGAAGTGAAGATAGCAATTGGCTCGGATCATGGTGGATTTGCTTTGAAAAAAGGAATTCTTGCCCTGTTGCAGGTACTTGGCCATGACATCGAGGATGTGGGCTGTTTTGATATTGAGTCCGTGGATTATCCACAGCTCGCTGACGCGGTGTGTAAAAAAGTGATCAAGGGTAAAGCAGAAAAGGGAATCCTTATCTGTGGTACCGGTATTGGAATGTCCATGGCAGCCAATAAACACGATACGATCAGGGCTGCCTTGTGCAGTGAGCAGTATACGGCACGTATGAGTCGTGAGCATAATGATGCCAATGTACTCTGTATGGGAGAACGGGTGACAGGTCCTGGTATCGCCGAAGAGATTGTGCGCACCTGGTTGAGTACAGATTTTGGTGGTGGAAGGCATCTGCGCCGTATAGAGTTGTTCAGTTAATATGATTATATCATACTGATACATGAAAAACCGGCATTCCAAAACAGGGTATGCCGGTTTTTTTTCTGTTATTTTTTTTGAAGTGAGAGGAGTGTTATCATGTCATCCCTGCAAGAGACGGATTCGGATGTCTTTGGAATTATAAACAGTGAATTTGACCGTCAGAATAGTCATCTCGAGTTAATCGCATCGGAAAATATTGTCTCGGGGGCGGTTCTTGAGGCTCAGGGGTCTGTTTTTACCAATAAGTATGCAGAAGGCTATCCCAAAAAGAGATATTACGGCGGATGCGACTATGCTGATGAGGTCGAGTCTCTAGCCATTAACAGGGCCAAAGAAATATTTGGCGCTGAGTATGCCAACGTACAGCCCCATTCTGGTTCTCAAGCCAATATGGCTGTCTACTTTGCGACCCTGAAACCTGGTGATAAGGTACTGGGCATGGATCTGGCTCATGGCGGACATCTGACCCATGGCAGTGCCGTAAATTTTTCAGGACAGTTGTTTAATTTTATTTCCTACGGGGTTGATCGAAAGACAGAACAGATCAACATGGAAGAGGTAGAGCGCATTGCCTTTGAGAATCATCCGAAGATGATCGTTGCTGGAGCCAGTGCCTATTCTCGATTTATTGACTTTGAAGGATTTAGGAAAATTGCCGATCAGATAGGCGCTCTGTTCATGGTGGATATGGCCCATATTGCTGGCCTGGTTGCCGGCGGAGTGCATCCTTCACCAGTCCCCTATGCTGACTTTGTCACATCAACCACCCATAAAACCCTGCGTGGTCCTAGGGGCGGATTGATCCTTGCAAAAGAAAAGTGGGCGAAAAGCCTCAATTCTCATATTTTCCCTGGGATTCAGGGAGGACCGCTTGTTCATGTCATTGCAGCCAAAGCTGTTGGTTTTAAAGAGGCAATGAATGATTCCTTTAAAAAATATCAGCAACAGGTGGTGGACAACGCTGCTGCCCTGGGCAGGAATCTCGCGGACAGAGGCTTTCGCCTGGTATCCGGAGGAACCGACAATCACCTTCTTCTGCTAGATCTCACCAGTAAAGATATCACAGGGAAGGAGGCTGAGGAACTTCTTGAAAAGGCTGGTCTCACCGTCAATAAAAATGCTATTCCCTTTGACGGTCAGTCGCGTTTTGTCACTTCCGGTGTTCGAGTCGGTACCCCTGCTGTGACCACCAGAGGTCTTAAAACTGCTGAGATGGAACTCATTGCTGAATGGATTGAACGTGTTATCAGAGATCGAGATGAGACGAGCATTTCTGTTGTTCGTAAGGAAGTGCGGGCATTGTGTGATAAATTTCCCCTATCAGCCATTATATAGTCCATGGAGTCAGCATGAAATGTCCATATTGTGGTCACCTTGATAACAAGGTCATAGACTCACGCTTGAATAAGGATTCCACTATCACCAGGAGAAGACGTTCATGTCTCTCCTGTAAACAGCGCTTCACCACCTATGAGCGGTTGGAGGTTATGCTTCCCATGCTGGTCAAAAAGGATGGCCGGAGAGAGGTCTGGGATCGCAAAAAGATGCTGGTAGGTCTGGAAAAGGCCTGCGAAAAGCGGCCTGTCAGCTGTGAAGAAATCGATGAATTCGTCGATGAAATTGAAAGTAAACTGCAGGATTATGGTTCCAAAGAGGTTCCATCCAAGGTGATTGGTGAATGGGTGATGGAAGAACTGCCGCGGCTTGATGAGGTGGCCTATGTTCGCTTTGCCTCTGTTTATCGTCAATTCAA
>DAOVAI010000094.1 GCA_030671085.1 Pseudomonadota bacterium
CGGGAATCCAGGCCCCAAGGTCGGTAAAAAGGAAAAAGAGGATTTTCAGCTGAATTTCCTATAGAGCCACTTTTCTTTTTAAATTTCCTTAAAGGCGTTTGTTCCACTTGCAGTTTTAAATACTGGGTTTTCTTGATGTTTGCCAGACTGGATCTCAGTCAACATGCAGGCATCGTGGAATATGTCTGCTGAGACCTGTTCTTCGTCTGTGCCTGGCGGCTGGTGGTCGAGCAGTCTGTTTACTGCCTCGATCATTTTGGGGTCGGCCTTTAATTCTTCAAGCAGAGCAGTAGAATTCTCTACGTCGACGAGGAGGGTGGCGGCCAGTACCGCAGCCATGTCGCCACGTTGTTCTTCCTTACAGAGTTTCTCGGCAATCTCTGTACAGAGGCTACCCTTTTTGAAAAGCTCTTCTTTGCCAACAAACTGTTTGCGGACGGCCAGGGAAAGCTTGTCTTTGAAGAGATTCTTTTGTTTGGCAAGGAGTTCCGGGGGCATGGCTCCCAGGCACTGTTCGGCATGAGAACAGTAGGCAGCACAGCCGAAATCAATGCGCGGGTTAAGGACACGGTTGCCGCACTGTTTACAACTGCGCTGGCTGTCGTCTTTAAAAAATTCCAACACATTACCACAGTGGGGGCAGGGGATCTCAAAGACCGCCTCGCCATCCCAATATCGGTTGTCCTGTCCAGGGCACTGCATAAAAAAATCTCCAATTTTGACTTTTTACGAATCTATCACTTGTCGAGGACCCTTTTTTTCAGGGCTTCAATTCCAAAACGTTCCATGAAACGAGCGGTGCGTGAATGGGGATTGGCTTCCTCTTGATACACTGTAAGGCATTTCTTAACCAGGGCAAGGACTTCGTCGTCATTCAGGCCCGTTGCCACAATATCTCCAAGGCGCGGATTGCCGCCTCCGTTACCGCCAAAGACCAGTGTCCATCCCTTTTTTGAGGCAAAAATTCCCACATCGCGAACATAGGGTTCGGTGCAGCACATACGGCACCCTGCAACGCCTACCTTGAGTTTTGCCTTGAACGGCTTTTCCATGGAAAGTTCTTCCAGCTTTTTTCCAAGGGACAGGGAGTCTGCAATGCCGAATTTGCACCACTTTGGACCAGGACAGGACTGCACATAGGTGACACCGTTTTTTGCTACGGTACGGGTATGATCTTTTAATTCCTGCTGGAGTGCCGCCATATCCTCTTCTGTCATGCCAAGGAGGGCAAGGCGCTGGGCCGAGGTGATCTTGGTTGCCGGCACATCATACTTGTTGATCACCTGGAGGATGGTTTCCAGATCTTTGGGTTCAAACAGACCCATGTTCAGGCCGGGAACCACGCTGAATGTTTTTTTGTTCGTTTGAGTGTCCATGGAGGGAATGTTCATGAAAAAGAAAAAGGCAGGACACGAGAAGCTCGACGTGCCCTGCCAGGAGGAAAAACGTATTACTCCGTCGAGGATGAGCCAGGTAGGCATCATCCTCAGCGGTTACTGCTTATGCGTTAAAACGCTCCATCTTATCCGAGGATAGTCTTAATATCATCTGCAGCAGTCTCACCAATCGGCATGACATTGAAGTTCTCTACCAGTACATTCAGGACATTGGGGGTCACAAATGCGGGCAGGGAGGGTCCAAGACGGATATCCTTTATTCCCAGACTGAACAGGGAGAGAAGAATAACGACTGCCTTCTGCTCGTACCAGGAGAGGATAAAGGAGAGGGGCAGATCATTCACGCCGCACTCAAAGGCTCCAGCCAGGGCTGTGGCGATGGCTACTGCAGAGTAGGCATCGTTGCACTGTCCAACATCAAGGAGGCGGGGAATGCCGCCGATATCTCCGAGTTTCTTGTCAAAGAAACGGAACTTGCCACAGGCCAGAGTCAGGATCATACAGTCTGACGGAATCTGCTCAGCCATTTCAGTGAAGTAGTTACGGCCAGGTTTTGCACCATCACAGCCGCCAACGAGGAAGAAGTGACGGATGTCTTTGTTCTTAACTGCTTCGATCACTTTGTCTGCGACACCAAGTACGGCGTTGCGGGCAAAACCAACCATGACACTATCGTTATCAACTTCATCGGTAAAGCCTTCCATGGAAAGGGCTTTTTCAATAACCGGGGTGAAGTCTTTGTCGTCACCAATGTGTTTTACATCGGGCCAGCCCACGAGGCCAGTGGTGAAGACATTATCTATGTAGGAATCTTTTGGTTTCTGGATACAGTTGGTGGTGAAGAGAATAGCACCTGGAAAATTGGGCATCTCTTTCTGCTGATTCTGCCAGGCAGTACCAAAGTGTCCATAAAAATGGTCATACTTCTTTAGCTCAGGATAGCCGTGACACGGCAACATCTCACCATGGGTGTAGATGTCTATGCCTTTGCCCTGAGTCTGCTCGAGGAGCATGCCCAGGTCTTTCAGGTCATGGCCGGTAATCAGGATACATTTATTGGGTTTGTGTCCAAGAGGCACCTCTGTGGGAACTGGATGCCCGTAGGTTCCGGTATTTCCCGCATCAAGGAGTTCCATGGCACGGATGTTGACTTCACCTGTTTTCAGGGCAAGAGCGACAAGGTCGTTCAGTTCCATGTCAGTGGTGATTGCTGCCATGGCCTGATGGATAAAGGCGTAGACTGCTTCGTCTTCCTGACCGAGGATGGCTGCATGGTCGGCGTAAGCTGCAAGACCGCGCATACCGTACATGATGATCTGCTTCAGGGACTGCAGGTCTTCGTTGGCATCGAGAGTGGTAATAAAATTGAGTGCAGCACCCTGCTCCTCAAGACCGGTAAGGGTGTCGGCAGGAGTGAAGGTGAGGGAAGCGGCAGTGGAGTCGATCTTTCCACCGGCAGCCTCAACTTTCGTCTTGAGTGCATCACGCAGTTTAACAGCCTCATAGATCAGTTCCTCGAAACGGATGGGATCAAAATCTACATTGGTGAGGCATGAAAAGATGGCCTCGCAGACAAAACGGTCAGTTGCGTTATCAACAACGCCTACTTTACGACCGGCATCGGCCACAATGCAGACACCCTCTACGACATGGGTGAGTAAATCTTCAAGACCGGCAACTTCTTCTGTCTTTCCACAAACACCGATGGTGGTGCAGGCAACTCCTTTGGCAGTTTGTTCGCACTGATTACAATACATGGGTAATCCTCCTGTATATTTTGGATGGTTAGAAAACTTCTTGTAAGTATGTGGCAGAAGGGAGTGAATGTCAAATTGACATCTTTCCTTTTCTGCAGGATATGGGAAGAGTGTACACCGCCAAATTGCTTGCAACCTTGACATAGATCAAGGAACAAGACTTTTTTTATCTTTTTTATTGTTTTTGTCAGGCGACCGAGGGAGGATTATGCGATTTTGGTCTCGACCAGCAACAGGGAGCCCTTGCCTGATTGATAGGGGCTGGAGTTGTAATCACCATAGAGGGAGGTGTCGCTGAAACCGCAGCTATGCAGTAGATCAAGCCATTTTTCCAGAGGAAATGCGGCAAGGCGGAGAAGGTGACTGAGATCTTCTTTGACAGTACCTTTTCCAGTGGGCCTGACCCTGTATCGTTCCTCCAGGAGGAGCTCCTTTTTTGCAGGCAGATAACTGCGAAGGGTCTCTTTGATCAGTTTACCTTGGGTATTGACCAAAGAAAACATCTGAAACTGGAAGAGCTTGCGCCCGTTCATTTCGATCAGCTGCCTGTCCGGGAGATAGAGCTGGCAGAGAAGGGTTCCTCCAGGTTCGAGAAGATCATGGGCCTGTTGAAGACAGCTGCGGATGGTGGAGTCATCTCTGAGTAGGTTGAGCGTGTTGTAGGGAATGAGGATGTGATCAAATTGTATGGTAAAGGCCATCCTGCCCATATCCATACAGACATAGTGAGGAGCATTGGTTCTCTGAATTTGAGCCTGTGCCAGCATCGATTTGGAGAGGTCAAGCCCAGTGACACGGTAGCCGGAAGAGGCAAGTGCCTGGCTGATCCGTCCTGTGCCGCAGCCCAGTTCCAGGACGCGGGAACCCTTGGCACAGTGCGCCTGGTAGAAGGCGATATCATGAACAAAGTCTGCCATTTCAACGGAGTAAAATTCGGCATATCGCTCTTTGCCAAGGGGAAGGAAGATCTCCTCCGGTTCTTTATGATTAAGAAAAGGGTCGCCCATGCTCCCTTTGTAACCGGCCTTTTGGCTGGGAGCAAGGAGGAAGTACGGCCTGGATTGGTAGAACTCGTTTTCTCTGTACTGCAGCTGTTCTTTTTTCTTCAATTTCTGTACAATAGGTGAAGAGGTGAGGTGTAATAAAGGCTGAAGCCTGAAGGTGAAAATATTGCAGTGACCGTTATATTGCTTTATCTGGGATGCCAAGCATAGATCGCAAGCTGGAGCAGGGTTGTAGCCTGCTCCTTGATGTTTATGGCAAAATGATTTCTGGCGATGAGTTGGTGCTGGAAGAGAAGTTTGTTATAACCAAAAGGTTCAATCTACAAGATTGAACCAGCGGAAGTGACCGTTATATTGCTTTATCTGGGATGTCAAGCATAGATCTGTCATTGGAGCATGCTTGCCTTTCCTTCAGCCTATAGCCTATAGCCTATAGCAGCCTGAACCCGTGAACTTCTAATTTCATCACTTTTCCCCATGATTCTGCCCACCGTAAAAATCTATACAGATGGTTCCTGCAGTCCCAATCCCGGTCCGGGGGGATGGGGAGTTGTCATATTGCCCCCTAAAGGGAAAAAGAGAGAGCTTTCAGGAAGGGTTGAAGCGACAACCAATAATCGAATGGAGCTGCAGGCTGCCCTGAAGGGACTGGCCTCTCTCTCCTCTGCCCATGCTGTAGAGCTCTATACAGATTCCACCTATGTACAGAAGGGAATTACTTCTTGGATAGATGGCTGGCGGAAGAGAAACTGGCTTACTGCTGCGAAGGAACCGGTGAAGAATCAGGATCTGTGGGAGGCCCTGTCCGATGAGATGGAGCACCATCAGGTACGTTGGTTCTGGGTGAAAGGACACGCTGATGACCCCAATAATGAGCGTGCCGATGCCCTGGCTGTTGCGGCCAGGGGGCGAGCTTTACTCCCTCTTTCTGATGAGACAGCAATTCATATTTTTTTTGGAATTACCTGGAAACAGAAAAAACAGATCGGCTCGTGGGCCGCAGTTTTCAGATATCAGAACCATTACAAGGTGATCGGCGAGGGTGTGGAAGGTTCCACTGCCAACCGTATCCATATTCAGGCCGCCTTGAACGGCCTCTGCAGCCTGAAACGACGTCTGCCCGTACATCTCTATACCAGTTCCGGTTATCTCAAAGACGGGGCCGGCAACTGGCTAAAAGGTTGGGAACGCAATGGCTGGCTGACCAGGGAAGGAAAAGAGGTCAGTAACTGTGAGGAGTGGAAACAGCTGAACAGCCAACTACAGAAGATGACGGTCACCTTTCATGTGATTGACAAGGATATGCCGCCCTGTCACAGTCAGGAAGCAAAAGAACTGGCCCGTGAATGGGTGACAGACCTGGAAGAGAGAGAAGGGAGATCATGACTGCCACGAAAAAAAGATCGAAAAAAGGTCTTCATTTTAGTCTTGCTCTGACCATTGGGGTCATCATCACTGTTCTGCTGGTTGCCCTTGGTTTTACTATCACCTTTTATACCTATGAAAATCAGAAGAAAATAGCGCTTTATACCACAGAAAAGATCTTTGATTTCAGTTCCCGGCAAACCGAGGAAAAACTTTACGCCATGATCCATTCCGTGGAGAGTTTTGTGACGGTATCATCGGCGCTGAAAAGTATCGGTGTTGTTGAAGCAAAAAACCTCTCCATGCTCCTGCCTTATTTTCATCAATCCTTTGTTACTCTTCCCTGGATGGACTCTTTTTATGTAGGCTACAACAATGGTGCCTTCTACATGATCCATGCTGTCCGGGATAATGAAATGATCCGTAAGGCATTTTCTGCCCCGGATCAGGCAGCGTATGCAGTAAAATCGTTCATGCCCGGTCCTGATGGCGACATTCAGATGGAGTTTCTTTTTTATGATACAGCGCTCAATCTTCTGGAGAAGCGTGCAGGAATTCATGACGGATATGATCCCCGGCAAAGAGAATGGTATTCCGAAGCAATATCCACAAAAAAAACTATTGTTACCAGTCCTTATGTGTTTTTTACCTCCAGGCAGATTGGAATCACGGCGGCCCATTCTCTTGAAAGAGGAGAGGGAGTTGTCGGTGCTGATATGGTACTCTCTTCAATTGTTCAACTTCTGAAGAAACAGAAGCTCACTCCTTCCACGCAGATCGTGATCATGGATGAGAATGGCAGGGTTATTCTTAGTGCAAGGGAGGGTGACCTGGCTCGACTTCAGGACATTAGAAAAGCTGATGAAACTGCTGAGCTGCATGTCAGTGAGCTGGGTAGTCAAGCCGGCCATGTTGTGTATCAGGAAATAATTAGCAAAGGTATTGAAGGTGGAAAGGTCATCCAGGTCAAAGGTGAGAAATGGTTTGGCCATGCCCGGCATCTCGTGGCCGGGAAAAGGGGCGGGGTTTATCTTGCCATAGTTGCTCCCTTTGACGAGTTAATGGTCAATGCGCGAGCGATTCGCCAACGAAATCTGCTGATCATACTCTCCGTTTTGATAGTGGCCGTTGGGATTGGCCTTTACCTGTCACGCCGTATAGCGGAAAATCTGCATAATCTCTCAGTACAGGCTGAAGGTATCCGTGATTTTCAGTTGACCACTCCCTTAACTGTTCAATCCAGGATCAGCGAGGTTGGCGAGCTTGCCGACACCATGAGTGTGATGCAGTCGGCCATCAACCGTTTTGTGGAGATTGCCAGGGCCTTGTCTGCAGAAAAGAAGATGGAACGGGTGTTGGAGATGATTGTCAATGAGGCGCAGTCCATCACCGGCGCCGACGGTGGAGCCATTGGACTGGTCAGTGATGACGGGAAAAGCTTTTCCTATGTCCTGGTTCGTAACAAGGTAACAGGACTGCATCTTGGCGGGATCGATGAGGAAGAGGTATCTCTTCCTCCCCTGTCTCTGGCAGGTGATACTGCACAACAGGAGGACCTGGAGGTTACGGTGATACGTGCTGCTGAAACAAAGGCTATTGCTGATGTTTCCATCACAGACAAAGAGGCATGCGCCAGCATACGAAAATTGCATGAAAGGGAAGGGTATGAATGTCGTTCTCTCCTGCTTATTCCTCTGCTCAACCGTCAGGACGAGGTGATCGGCCTGCTCCATCTGTTGAATGCCAGGGATAGTGAGAGTGAGGAGATCGTGGCTTTTTCTGAACATAAGATAGCCTATGTCAAGGCCCTCTCCTCCAATGCAGCCCTGGCCCTGGATAATAATCGACTGATCAGGGCTCAGAAGGAACTCTTTGATTCTTTTGTCCGTCTCATTGCAGGAGCCATTGATACCAAATCTCCCTACACCGGCGGCCATTGTCAGCGAGTACCGGTGATTGCAGGGATGCTTGCCGATGCAGCCTCTGCAGACACTACGCCAGCCCTCACCGATTTTCATCTCTCTGAGGATGAACGCTATGAACTCTTTGTCGCTTCATGGCTGCATGACTGCGGCAAGGTCACTACTCCGGAATATGTGGTGGACAAGGCCACGAAACTTGAGACCATCTATAATCGCATACACGAGATTCGGACTCGTTTTGAGGTCCTGTGGCGAGACGCAGATATAGACTATTACAAGGGGATTGCAGAAGCACCTGAAAACAGGCAGCAGCTGGAGGAAGAGCGGGAAAAGATGAGGCAGCAGCTGCAGGAAGATTTTGCCTTTATTGCAGAATCCAATGTGGGCGGAGAGTTTATGGCCCCGGAACGTGTGGAGCGATTGCAGAAGGTCGGCAGCCGGATCTGGCAGCGGAATTTCGACCATCGGCTGGGGATTTCAGGTGATGAGATGGCAAGGCTGGATATGGAGGCCAAGCTGACTTTCCCGATCAATGAAACCCTGATTGCCGATAAAGACGAGCATATCCTGCCCCATCTTGATGACGGTCATCCTTATGGTGAAAATCCCTGGAAGTTTGTCATGCCCGTACCGGAATGCCGGCATAACCTGGGTGAACTGTACAACCTCTCCATTGCCAAGGGAACCCTGACCACGGAAGAGCGGTACAAGATTAACGATCATATTGTGCAGACCATCATTATGCTCAATAACCTGCCTTTTCCCAAGGAGATCAGAAGAGTTCCTGAATGGGCAGGCAACCACCATGAAAAACTGGACGGCTCCGGCTATCCCCGCTGTCTTACTGCTGATCAGCTCACTATTCCGGAGCGTATCATGGCGGTGGCCGATATCTTCGAGGCCCTGACTGCTGCAGACAGGCCGTACAAACCCCCGAAGAGTCTCAGTGCCTGTATCAAGATCATGAGCTTTATGCGTAACGATGGCCACATCTGCCCGGATCTCTTTGAATTGTTGTTGAGATCTGGAATCTACCGGGAATATGCGGAAAAATACATGCAGCCGGAGCAGGTGGATGAGGTGGATATTACGACCTATCTCAATTAATCCGATCAAGCCCTTAGCCTAGTACCTGTTCATAAATGATCCTTTTTCTCCTAACTCTTCGTTGCTCTCAAAATTTAATCCTCGGGATATCACATATATGCCTGCGGTTAAATTCATCGGGCGCCTCGATTTAGAAGAAAAAATCTCATTTATGGACAGACACTAGTCTAGAGGAATTGTATCTTTCCCTCACGTTTCATGGCGAACAACTGAGAGCTATTTTTTCTTCTTTTTCTTGCCGGAGCCTTTTTTTGCTTTTTTCTGTTTTTTGGCCGGCTTGACTTTGTCCGTCTTTTTTTTCTCTTTTTTCTTCTTTGACGACTGTTTTTTTTCTTTCTTTTTCTTCTTTTCTGTCTTCTTCCCCTCTTTTTTCTTCTTGGAAGCAGTTACAGGTACAGCCACTTCCGCTCCAAGAAGGCGTGCTGCAGCCTTAATGGTCAAAGCTGCACGAACAGCACCAAAGCCGGGAACGGCCTGCAGTTGTTCGACGGTTGCCCCGGCGATATCTTTGACTGAAGCAAATCCGTTTTCCGTAAGAATTTTCGCACTATTTGGACCAATACCCTTAATGGACGTGATTACACTCATCGTTTCCAATCTCCTTTGGTTGGTGAAACACTTTTTTGCTGATCTATTCCGTGGCTTATTGGTGGTCTGTATCTTGAGGAAGATACCCTCAGATGAAATTTTCTACTACCACAATAGCACAGGAGCGGAAACAGGTCAAAAAAGGGAGAGAATAAGGATATATTCAAAGGAGAGCTATGGAGACCACTCTCTTCATCCGTTTTGTAACAGGTGATGATGACTTACAGGCAAAAAAAGTTTACAATACATTTAAAAATGTTGAACTGGAAACAAATGAACTGTTTGTTCCTTCCCAAGTACTCTTTGCATGAATTTGGGTCTTGGAATCGGTCTGCACATTCAGTCTCTTCGAATGAGCAAAATGAGAGAAGACTTCAGTGGTCTCTTCTCTCGACCCGAAACTCGTTCAAGTGTGTATCCATTGCGGTTATAGATCAAATAAAAAAGAAGAAGAGCTGTTGCACAGTTCAGTTTTTCTAAGAAAATATTATGCAGAAAAGTCAGAAAAAATTTAAAAGCCCCCCAAAAAGATATCAGCCCAAAGGGCTTTCTATTCTGTATGAAGATCATGATATTCTGGTTGTGGATAAGATAAGTGGTCTTTTAACAGTGAGCACTGAAAAAGTGAGAGAAAATACAGCTTATTATCTCTTAAATGAGTACGTG
>DAOVAI010000028.1 GCA_030671085.1 Pseudomonadota bacterium
ACCGACGGTCTGGTTCATATCTCTGAGCTGGATAACAAGCGAGTCGAGAAGGTGACTGATATTCTCAAGGAAGGGGATGAGATTGAGGTCAAGGTCCTTGAGGTGGATTCTCGCGGACGTATTCGCCTGAGTCGCAAGGCCTTGTTGTAAGAGTTGTCTGACAACTAGAAAAAAGGCTGTTCCGTGTTTACGGAGCAGCCTTTTTTTTTGCAGCAGCGATTAGTTCCCGGCAAGTGCTGCGGAAAAGCTTTCCGGCAGAGGCAGGGAAAAATCTATATCGTAGAAGGGGACAACAAGTCTGTGAGAAAAGAGGAACATCTTCTTTCCTCCTTTCCTGCCGTATTTAGGATCTCCCACTATGGGATGCTTGATCTCTGCGAGCTGAACTCTGAGCTGGTGGGTGCGGCCGGTGTGGAGTCGAGCCTCAAGCAATGTTCTCCTGCGGCCCCGCTGCAACACTGAAAACTCACTGCTGGCCTTTTTGGCACCATCACTTGCATCACTGTGCGCCGCAACTCGATCATGCTCTTTCTTTAAAAAGCTTACCAGCGTAAATTGATCTTCTTCTATCACCCCTTCAACAACAGCAAGGTAATACTTTTCAATTGCCTGTTCTCGGATGAGTTCTGAGAGTTTCCTGGCAGTTGCCGGGTTTTTGGCAGCCATCACCAGGCCTGAAGTGGTTTTGTCGATTCTATGAACAAAACTCAGTTGCGGGTTTTTTGTATAGGCCTGTATTATTTCTGTAAGACCGTGTTCATGGCCGCTTCCGATATGCATCACCAGTCCGGCTGGCTTATTGCAGAGAATTATGGCGTCATTTTCATACGCAATAGTGCGGGCCGCAAGACTGTTTTCTTCGCTTGATAAGTGAATCAGTGGTTTTTCTGCAATCGGATCTGAAAAGATCCGGGCGTAGACGATGTCATTTTCCTGTAGCCTGTAATGGAGTTTTTTTCTTTTGCTGTTCACCCGAATCTGTCCTTTGCGGATCATACGAAAGATGCGGGACATCGGTATTTCCTGAAATTTCTTGTGAAGAAACCGGTCAAGGCGGACATCATGAAAATCCTGGGTGATGATAAATTTCATGGAAATAATTGGCTGAAGTCTATAGGTGGATGAAGGACTGAGGAAAATCATTCTCTACTTGCTTATCAGCGGATTGGCAACTTCAAATGCAGGGGAACAGCAAAAAACTGGCTCCCAATTACAGAATTAGGTATGGTATTCAGAAATTATTGTGAGAAATTTTGAGGTGAAGATGATGGAACAGAAGAACGTCGAGATCAGTTGGCTTGATCCTGAGGAAAGCGATGATCTGACTCTGCCCCAGTACCATTCGGAACTCGCAGCAGGCATGGATGTAGCAGCTGCTGTGGCGGAGTCCTACACCCTGGAACCAGGAGAAATCCATCTCTTTCCCACTGGGTTTGGGGTGGCACTGCCTCCTGGTTATGAGATACAGGTGCGGCCGAGAAGCGGTCTGGCTGTGAAGCATGGCGTCACGGTTGTCAATAGTCCAGGTACCATTGATGCTGATTACCGTGGAGAGGTCCGCGTCGGGCTGGTCAATCTGAGTAAGGTCCCTTTCACAATTCAGCGTGGTGATCGTATAGCCCAACTGGTTCTGGCCCCGGTGGTGCAGGCACGCTTGGAGCTGGTGGGTGAACTCGATGCAACCGATCGCGGCACAGGCGGCTTCGGCCACACCGGGATCTGAAAGCATGCGTTTTGCACTACTCGGTTCAGGCAGTAAGGGAAATGCGCTCTATATAGAGGCAGGAAAGACTTCCATCCTCATCGATGCGGGGTTTTCTGGTAAAGAGATAGCCAGGAGGCTCTCCCTGCTTGGAAGAGATCTGGACTCAGTCGATGGTCTCTTTCTTACCCATGAGCATGGCGATCATATTCAAGGGGCCGGGGTCATTTCAAGGCGTTGCCGCCTTCCTGTGCATGCCAATGAAGGGACATTGCGGGGCGGTGAGAAAAAAATGGGAAAATTATACAAGCGGGTGGAGTTTGAGACAGGAACTGTTGTAGCAATGCAGGATCTGGAAGTCCGTTCCTTTGCCATTTCTCACGACACCTTGGATCCCGTGGGCTATCTGGTCAGTGACGGCAGGGTTAGCCTGGCCTGCTGCACAGACACGGGAAAGGTCTCTCACCTCATTGCCAGGCGACTCAGCGGCTGCAACGCGCTTGTTCTGGAATTTAACCATGATCCCCTGTTGCTGAAGAATGGCCCCTATCCTCTGTCTCTCCAGCAGCGAGTCCGCTCAAATCAGGGGCATCTTGCCAATGAAGATGCTGCTTCCTTTCTGCAAACCCTTGTCCATGACAAATTGCAGCATATTATCCTGGCCCATCTCAGTGAAACAAACAACACGCCGGACCTTGCCCTGCAAAGCGCTGCTGCTGTCTTGAACCTAGAGCAAGCGCGTGGACTGCAAGTGGCGGGACAAAATAATCCTACTGCACTGCTTGAGTTGAGGTGATACCTATTTACTTGTCATGCTAAGGGGTTGGGAGGCAGGTGAGCTGGCTGGCACACGCCCGCTGGAATAGTTTTGGCAATTGAAAACCTTAATTGACATCTTTTTGCAATTATGTCACACTGATATGTACTGAGTTCAGTCCAGTAGTTCGTTTTCCCACATTGAATGTTCACACTATTTGCTAAACAATTTTTTGAACTGTTATGTCTTTCTTGCAACATAAAAAAACCTTACGCTCTTTCTTTGCAAACGGAAAAATTCGCTTTACCCTGATACTGCTCCTCTGTTTCCCGGGAACTGTTTCTGCAAGTTCAGCGTTTACCTTTGTCGATACGGATGGTGATTTGCTGGCAGATTCGCCGGATTCTCCTGAAAAATTCATTGATCCAGATGTGTTAGTGTATACTACCTCACCAGAGGCTGAAAAAGAGAATCTATCGGAAAGGCATTCCGGGCGCATGGCCTTTATTGCAGAAGAGACAGGAAAAAAAGTTGTATTCCTGGAAACCGCGTCATCCCTGGAAGAGATTGAAAAGATGCGTGATGGTGAGTTGCACATTGCCGGTTTCTCAACAGGAACTCTGGGATTTGCCGTAAATCTAGCCGGATTTGTTCCAGTCTGCGTGAAAGCCAAAGGCGATCAGACCATGGGCTATCATCTACAGATCATAGTAAACAGAAAAAGCCCTTATCACTCTCTTCAGGATTTACAAGGAGAGCAGATTGCCCACACCTCTCCGACATCTAATTCCGGAAACATTGCGCCGCGGGCACTGCTGCCCAGTTTTGGCCTTGTGCCGGATAAAACCTATGAGGTAGTTTATTCAGGAAAACATAAAAAGTCTATTATGGGAATTGTGGATGGTACCTATCCTGCCGCAGCGGTTGCTTCGAGCACCCTTCAACGGATGATAGTTTCCGGGGCAGTTTCTGAAACTGATATTCGTATTCTGTATACAAGCCCTAAATTTCCCACTCTGGCCATGGGCTATGCTCATAATCTAAAACCTGAACTGGCGGAAAAGATCAGAAATGCATTCCTTGCCTACTCCTTTCCTCCTGAACTGGTAAAGGCGTATAAGGGGGCTGACCACTATCTTCCTGTGTCCTATAAGGAAGACTGGGGAATAATCAGGCATATTGCAAAATACAACGGCTACACATACACGGAAGAGGGTCTAAGCAAGATGCTGCAAAAGAAGAAAAAATAGCGTAATCACTTACAAGTCTAGTCTTTGTAATTCCATTCTGATAATCACTTCGTGATCGGATAAAAAACAGTTCCCCCATCGCATTCATGCCGAAATCTATTAGCGCACGCATAGCTGTTCTTTTTCTTCTTACAGTCTTGGTGCCGTTACTCGTACTCGGTACCTTTTTCTCAAAAGAGCGCTACAATTCTATCCAGACACAGTTGCTCTCCAGGCAACAACACGAAGCTGCACAGCTGGCCCAGGACGTTACTGCCTATCTCGAAGATCTGGTCAATGAACTGGAGCTGATTTCCAATATTTTATCCCTCCAGGGCGGCAGTGATGCCCAAAAGTTCATCCTGTTGAAAAGTCTTCAAGTGTATCAACCTGTTTTTCAAAAACTTGCTTTTATGGACAGCAAGGGCAGGGAACTCTCTATCAGGAACAGTGACAGTGCCATTTTTATGGATCATAGTGATGAGAATGGAACCCACCTGGAACAGGTGAAGGCATTACAGCGTCCCCTTTCCTCCATTATTCGAAATCCTGACGGTTCTTCACCTACGCTTTCCATTGTTTGTCCGATTTTTTTCCTCAATGATTCCTTTGTGAATGGGGCGGTAAGCACAAAGGCCAGTCTTGACGGCCTTTGTGCTGCTGTTCTCCATTTTTCCCAGGTCTCGCAGATCCCGGCAGGTTTGTTTTTTTCCGATGGCACCAAGCTTTCCAGTAATTTTCTGTCTCTTCCTTCTGCGATTGCTCTTCCTGAAACTTTTGCAGAGCTTAAGCAGGCCAAAGGCTTTATTGCAGATGATCGTCTTATCGGAGTCAGTCCGGTTCAGTTTGAAGGTGTGGAACTGTATGTTGTGGTGAGTTCTGAGCTGAAAACATTGATGGCGCCGTTTTTTCAATCACTCAAGATCTTCATTTTTATCCTTGTGCTGATATTTGCTGCATCACTCTTAACAGGTTTGTTTTTTGTCAAACACCTTCTCACCAGTCCGCTCTCTGTGCTCTCAGGTGCTGCCAGGAAAATCAGGGATGGCGACCTGAGTAAGCGGGTGGCGCTGACTGGAGAAAACGAGTTCAGCGAGTTGGCAGATACCTTTAACCAGATGACCAGAACGCTTGAAAAGAGCCAGGCAACATTGCAGCAGGAGTCCAGGCAGCGCAGGAAGGCTGAAAACGAATCCCGGCAGGCAATGATTGTTGCCCAGCAGGCCAATGAGGCCAAGTCCCTTTTTCTTGCCACTATGAGCCATGAGATCCGGACACCGATTAACGGTATCATGGGAATGACCTCTCTGATGTTGAATTCCGATCTCAATGAAGCACAGCAATATCGGATGGGACTTGTCAACAGATCCACCCGCAGACTGCTTAACATTATTACTGCGATTCTCGATTTTTCAAAAATCGAGGCAGGAGAGGTCTCGCTGGAGCCGGTTCGCTTTGACCCAAGGCTGCTTGTGCAAGATGCCTTGGAAATCATACAGCTTGAGGTGAACGAAGCAGAGCTTCGCTTGTTCGCAACAGTAGCGGAAGATGTCCCGCCTGAACTCGTGGCTGATTCCGGAAAGATTTACCAAGTTCTTTTGAACCTTCTTGTCAATGCAGTGAAGCACACAAACACAGGAGAGATAGCTGTGACAGTTGTTCTGGCAAGTGAAAACGACAAGACAAAAACAGTACAATTTTGCGTGTCAGACACCGGAGCGGGGGTTCCTGAATCAGCAAGGGAAACTATCTTTGCACCATTTTCTCAGGTTGAAACAAAGAGTGCCGTGGGACAGGAAGGAACGGGGCTTGGTCTTGCTATCTGCGACAAGTTTGTCTCTCTCCTGGGTGGAAAAATATGGTTTAAGAACAATGAGGACCTAGGAAGCAGTTTCTATTTTACCTGTAAATGTGAAGGGGTTGATGAGGATTGCAGTCTGGATAGCGATCTATCCAACAAAGATTCAGAAACTGATGGCCATGAGTCTTTGGCAGGAATTACCATTTATATTGCTGAAGATGAGTTTATCAACCAGCAGATGCTCTCTTCCTATTTGAGAAAACTTGGTGGCCGGGTGCTTCTTTACGATAATGGACAAGAATTGCTTGCTGCAATGGAGCAGGGACAGCCGGATATCATTCTCATGGATATTAGAATGCCGGTGATAGACGGACTGGAAGCGACGAAGCGCATTCGTGAGGTGGAGAAAAAGTCAGGAGGCAGGCATGTACCGATTATCGCTCTTACTGCCCAGGCAACCATAGATTTTAAGAAAAAATGTTTTTCTTCTGGAATGGATAAGTATTTGACCAAGCCAATAGAGCTTGAACGACTGGTCGGAATTATTCTTGATTTCCAGCAAGCACATTCCTCTCAATAATCCTCCTAACCCTCTCGCCTCATTTTTTCCGCCATCCTCTTCCATCATTCACGTACTGTCCTGCAGGGGTCTTTGCTATGGCTTTTTTCCCGGCCAGCTGTTCCACAGCCTGCAGGGGGGTATTGTTCTTTTTGGCAATTCCCTGATAATGTTGTTTGCGTTTACTGTTTATGGAACTGACCAGGTCTTTCACGGCCTGATTGGCAGACTTTACCGGGGCGAGATAGCCGGTGGTGGTCTCCCCCACCAGACCCCGGACTTTGGCATCCTTGAGTTCCAGGCCATAGGCGGGTTGACAGATGAATACGAGACTGAGGAGTAATACTGTGAATATTTTTTTCATTTTTTTCTCCTTGGGGAAACTCTTCAGGTTCCTGCAAAAATGTGTAATTTTCAAATTGATTCCTGGATGCTTAGAATAAGCCGCTTTCCTGACTGAGAACATCATCAAGTTCTTTCTCGACCTTGACTTTTATCTCATGCTCAATTTTGATATTGAGGTTGATGGTAATGGGCTTTTCAGGTGCTGCCACCTGCACAGTAGGCGAACAACTTATGAGAAGAGCCAGGCAGAGGAGAAGGGGAAGGCAAGTTTTTTGTAACATGGTGTTTTCCCGGTGAGGATTGATAAGCGATGAGCCGCAGGAGAATATGCAGGCCATTTATGGACAGACACTGGTTTAATGCTGATTTTCCAAGGCACCCCCTGCATCACCTGCAAGCAAGGATCTGGTGATCAGTCTGTGGGGTGACGGGTTTGTATCTGTTTTTCCAAGTCATCTGTCAAGGCCTTAGTATAACGGAGACTTTGCAGAAGAGAAAGAAGATTCTGCTCGGTGCTCAGGTTCAGATGAATGGGCCTGCTGGTGCTGAGTTTAGGGCTTTGTCCCTTAATCTGAAAAGTGAGGATCAGGTTGCCATCCGGTTCATAGATGGGTGTGGCGATGAGAGTGTCATAGTTGAACTCTTCCAGTGCCTGCATGACATATTCCGGTAAATAAGGACCCGCACTGATCCCGCCTGGAGGCAGGTAGTTGATGGTGCCACCCGGTGCTCTGCTATGCAATTCACCGTCTGTTACATGGATCTGCCGGTTCCGGATTTGAATAGGAATTGTTCCATCGATGATTCCTGTGACAGAGAGACCGTCCATCTTGATGAGCTTGATCACTTCCTCCACTGATAATCCATTCAACTGAACTGCAAAGTCCACCTCCATACGAGAGGGATCCAGGCGTATGGCGTTGCTGGATATCCTGCCTTTCAAGAGCTCTCCCTCTATTGAGTCAAGCAAGAGAATCGGCAGGCCACCTGCAGGGCCAGGGACAAGTTGGTTGCGTATCTCAATATTTGTAATGCTGAGTCCACCGTTGAGCTCACCGATAAATATATACCCGGGACCCAGAGTCTGCAGTTTGGGAAAGAGCTGTAACTCCTGTTGAATGTTAAGACTGTTCCAGATGGCATTTTTATATCCACCAATCCCTTCACTCAGTTCAAAACTGGAATTGATAAAGCGGGGAACTCCTTTTTCCCACTCCATGTTGACCGCACAATTCACCAGGCCGCTGCTGAGGGAAAATGGGAGCTGCAGGCCATCGACCAATTGTTTCAGTTCTGTCTCTTCTCCTCCCAGGTCAAGGGCTTGTACCGTGGAGAACCGGGCCTTGCCAGTTGCATTTGTAACATCATGAATAGCCTTGCCCTCAATACGTCCTGGAATCTTGGCATGGGAAAATGATCCGTTCAGTGTCAGCTTGCTCCTGTTTCTCGTCAGATCAAGCTGAATGTCTTGCAGGGGGACGCTTGCCTTTTTCCTCTGTACGACCATCTCTTTGCTGGTGAGCAGAATGTGCAACTGTGAGGGGGAGGGTATCTGTCCCGAGTCTTTGATTTCCAGGCTGAGAAGGGCTGGCTTGATTTTCATCTCCTGGAATTGGAGTTCGGTCATCGCAATCAGGACCTTTCCAGGATTGACAGTCCAATTTTGTGTTGAATCAGTGGGTCGTGCGAGGAGAAGGGCTGCTTCCGGGGAAAGGCGTATCTCCGGTACAGAGAGTTTGCCTGCCTGCAGTTCTTGTATTGTTGCGGTGAATTCCGGGTGTAGGTTAAGTTGAGTTCCCTGCAGGTTGTGGGTGAACGTCAGAGCTGGAGTTATTGCAGCCTGTTTCAGCTGGAGTCTTGCCTGGCTGAGCCCATGTATGACAAGCCTGGAATCCTGAGCCAAGGAGAGTGACAACTGCTCCTCGATTCTCATCACCCTTCCTGAGAAGTGGAATTGCAGTGCATCCAGACCAAGAGCAGGACCTTGTATGTCGCTGACTGCAATATGTGAGCCTTGCTCCAGGGTGAGTGTCTCGAAATTGTCTGTTGCCAGGATTAGATCGCTTGTCAGAGAACCGAGATGCCACCCTTGGAAAGAGAGATCTTGACTGCTTATACCAAGTTCTATGGCCAAGGGCGTATCGTGAGTGTTGGTGGCAACAAATGTGACTTCCAGATCTCCTGTAATATCAGGGAGGAGAGGGGAGAGTGTGCTGAATGAGTCAAGGAGACTGGTCAGTTTTCCTGCTGTCTCGGTATCTGCGTGCTGCAGGCTGAGGTGGAAAAAAGGAGTGGCTGCCTGGTGGGCGCTGACTTGCAGCTGGACAGCACCATTTTTCAGACGCTGCAGCTCAGCCTCGATTTTGATCTGTTGTTCTTGGGATTGAAGCGTTGCAGAGAGACCTGAGTCCTGGAACCGGGTTGTAACCCGCAGGGATTTTCCGGCAAGGAAGACAGCACCTGGGCCGGAGAGTACCAGGTCCTGGATAACCATGGTTGTGGGGAGAAAGGGAGGCAGCTCCCTGGGCTCAAGCAGTTCATGGAGGGTCTGGTAGGAGAATGTGGTTTCGGATTTTTGTTTTTTCTTTCCCAGCTTGATTTGTAAGCCAGCTATCTTCAGTCCTGCTACCTTTCCTTTGAGCAGGTCGGAAAAGCTAAAAGAGAGCGTAAGATCTCGGAGTTGGATACTCTGTACGCTGGAATCTTCGGGAAAGGTGGCAGCAAGAGAGGTAACAGTGAGCTCGTTGCTGCTCAGCGTGCTCACTGTTACCTGAATGTTGCTTCCGCCGATTGCTTCAATTCTCCCGGCAAGGAGTTTTTCAGTAATGGGGAGCCGGTTAAGGAAAAGAAGAGAAAGGGAAATCACCAGAAACGCGGCAAGAATTGAAAAAAAACGCATGTAGGGAGTTTCCTGGTTCAATTCATAGAGGAATCACGAATTCTTTTCTTCTGTAGCGGTTCTGTTAGACATCCGTCACTTTTTGGGGAGACGAATCTGTTTTTCTTTGTCCAGTTCTGGATTTTTTTTGTAGAGCAAGATGGTCTTGCCGATGATCTGCACAAGGCTGCTTCCAGTACCGGTGGACAGGACTTCAGCAGTTTCCTGGCGAGCAACCGGGCTGCTTTTTCCGACCTTGACTTTGATCAGCTCATGGCGGCTCAGTTCAAGGGCCGTTGCTCTGATGAGCTTCTCACCGAGCCCTTCCTTTCCCACAGCGACAACTGGGTTCAGTGAGTGTCCCAATCCTTTGAGAAATTTTTTCTGTTTGGAATTCAGTTCTGGAGCAGATTTTTTTTCATCTTTGCTAGTCATATTATTTTTGACGACCTCTCTGGTTAGTGTCTGCCATAAATGGCTAATTTTTCCTAACTCTTCGTTGCTCTCAAAATTTAATCCTCAGAATATCAACTACATGCTTGCGGTTAAATTCATCGAGCGCCTCGATTTAGAAAAAACTATCTCATTTCTGAACAGACACTGGTCAACCTATTAAATTTTTAATGATTTCATATCCTCCGACATAGGTTCCAATGGCGGAGCCAAGGCCGGTAAAAAGGAATACAAGAAAAAGACGGAGCAGTTTGTTGCTCCACCATCCTTTGACGCTAGCCATATCATCACCAACGGTTTCAAATTCTTTGACCACTGGCGGGGAATTCATTACCTGGATAAAGGCAGCTACGTAGCCTGCACCGATGACAGGTGTGAGGCTGGTGATAGGCGCTGCAGCGAAGGCACCTATTACCGTAAAGGGGTGCCCATAGGCCAGCAGTCCGCCAAGGGCACAGGGAATACCGTTGGCCAATACCCAGTAGAGGAGGTTGGCTCCCATCGCAGCGGCCCCTTTCTGGATACCAATGGTCAAGAGGGAACCGATAATCAGAATGGGGATAGACCAACCGATAAACTTCCAGGCCTTAGAAACAGGAGGGATAGTAGAAATCTCATCAAGCCTTGCACTGTGATCCTCATGAAACAGCGCCTTGATACCCGCCACATGACCCGCTCCTACCACGGCCACCAGACGTTTTCCCTCTGCTGCCTTGATCTTTTCTGCAAGAAACAGGTCCCGCTCGTCAATGATGACTTTTTTGACATCCGGCAGAGAGTTTCCCATCTCGCTCATCAGTTCGGAAAGGACATCTGTCTGTTTCAGTTCGGCAAGCTTTTCTTCACTGAGCTCTGTTGAGTCAAAGAGGCTGGCAAAGAGGGTGACAAGCAGGTAGCCTTTTTTGAAGAAGGATGTGGATTTCCATGCCCTGCGCAGGGTAATGCGGACATCACGGTCACAGAGTGCAATGGGGATGTCTTTGCTTTTTGCCATATTGGCCGCGCACAATAATTCGGCCCCGGGCTGGACACCAAGCTGGCTGCCAAGCTTTTTTTGATAGGAGGCCATGAGCAGATTGATCATCAGCGTGGAAAGCTGTTTGTTTTTGATGATCTGCTTGAGATCCAGATCCTGCCATTTCTTTTTCTGGGTCAGGGCCTGGTAGCGTTTTTCATCGAGTTCGATGCAGACACAATCCGGTGTTTCCCGGCTTATGACCGTTTCCACCAGATCTACCGATTCCTGAGAAATATGGGCCGTACCGATGAGGAGAACGGTTTTGTCTTGGTGGGTGATAACGTGAACATCCGCTGGATAATCAGATGCAGGAAAAGTGGTATTCGGCATAACTCAATATAAATGACAGTTGGAAGTTTTCAGTGTTCAGTTATCAGTACAAGGCAGTAATGCGCCTGTGTATTACTTTGTTAAGTTGAAGAACGATAGTCTTTTTTGCAGGAACTCGGGTGTAGGCCACAGAGGTAGGATGGGAGGGTAAATACGTCTACTCAAATCTCAACTGTTTTACCTCGTCAGGCACTCTTTAGACATTTTTGATCTTGAGTTTGATTCCTGGATGGATTCGGTTGGACTTGAGATTGTTCCAGGCCTTGATCTGTTTCGTGGAGAGATTGAATTTCCTGGCTATGGCCCAGAGAGAATCACCTTGACGTACTTTATACCAGCTGATTTGAGACCTTGCTGCGCTGGGCTTGGCCGCGGCATATTTTTTCTGTTCGGCAAGGATGATCAGCGAGGAAGCGGGAGCAGGAGTTGATGCAGCAACGGAAGCTGTGGCCGTTTTTTTCTGCTGGCGTGTGAAACCCGCATCTTCAATGTAGAGGGCCAATTGTTGACCAGCCCTGATTCTGTGTATACTTTTCAGCCCGTTCCAGGTGACGATGAGGCCTGCAGGGACATTGTATTTAGTGGCAATCTTGGAGATGGTCTCTCCCTGTTGAATCGTATGGAGAATAAGATCATCAGCTGCAGCAATACTCCCCTCTTTTCCTTCTGCAAGAAGACGATAGTGGATGCCGCTGTAGGGGATGCGTAAATGATTGCCGGCAATGAGGCTGCTGCTTCTGAGATTGTTGATCTTGAGCAGGGTTGTCTTGTTGATATTATAACGTCTGCAGATCTTTGACAGGCTATCTCCCTTACGAATAATGTGCGTCTTGTATCCTGTGCTTACCACACTGTGCAGGCGGGGGAGGTTGGCTTCTGCCAGTTTTTTGCTTCCAAGAGGAATCTGGACATCATACTGGCTTTTATTCAGAGGGGTCTTACCGGTCTTCAATTCCTGGTTCAGGCGCTTGAGCTCCTTGCTGTCTGCCTTACAGAGCAAAGCTACAGCGTCGAGGCTGAGCCCGGGACCGACACGCAGGGTGTCATATTCCATGGGAGACTGATAGCTGATATTGGTAAAACCGTACTTTTCCGGATTTTTGGCAATGAGAATGGCAGCAATCAGCTTGGGGACGTAGCGTTTTGTTTCCAATCTCAGGTAGCGGTGCTGGGCAAGACTCCAGAAGTCTTCACTTTTGTAGCGCTTCATACCCCGTCTGATTTTTCCGGGACCTGCATTGTAGGCTGCCACAGCCAGATGCCAGTCACCGAAGTCGGCGTAGAGATCTGAAAGAAACGCAACAGCAGCCTTTGTTGATTTTTCTGCATGCCGCCGTTCATCCACATATTTATCAATCTTCAGGTTATACATCTTTCCTGTCCCTTTGATAAACTGCCAGAGTCCCACGGCCTTAGCTTTAGAGTAAGCACGCTGATTGAAACCACTTTCGATCATAGCCAGGTAGGCAAGATCTTCAGGGAGTCCGGCATTCCGCAATTCTTTTTGGAACATGGGTAAATATTTTCCGGAACGTGAAAGCCAGAGGGCAAAGTATTTTTTCTGTCGGTTCTGAAAAAGATCCAGGTAGACCTGTACCTGTTTGTTGATGACAATGGGAAAGTCATAGGTGGTCTCTTCTTCATGTCCATAGACGGATGAATCGTTTTTCTGCTGCCAGGTTCCAGTGTTACGCAGGGCCTCGAGTTCCTCTGTCAAACATTGCTCAGGCTCAGCTTCCACGAGAAGCAGCTCCGGATCCGTGGAAAGGGAACTGACCGGGGAGGCAATTTCACTTGCAGGAAGCGGGTACAGTGCTGTGGAATTTTTGCTTCCACAGGAGGTAAGAAGCAGACCTGTCCCAAAGAGACAGAATGCTTTCGCGAGATATGATGAAAATCGAGGCATAAAATACCGGATTAAAAAAACTTGATCCTTTACTATAGTGTCCTATAGTAAACAACTCAGGTCCTAAAAGTCTGTTGAGATATGCTGTTGAAAACAGTACACTCCTGTAAATTCTAAAATAGTTAAACTCGAAGCGAATACAAATTGCAACTAAAAATGCTTCTGTTTAGCCTGTATAAGTGCTCATTTTCGCCGTGTTAGTGATGATACTTGTTCCTTACAGAATCTCTCCTGATCCCACTCCTTGCCTCTATGTTTAAGAAGATTGCCATTTTCCTTTTTTCCCTGATGTTCCTTGCAATCCTGGCACTATGGGGGGTACTCCACTGGATGATTGTTCTGCATCCGGGGGAGGAAATATCCATTGAAAATATCCAGTCTATTCTCGGCAAAGAGAGTCCTGTCCTCTACAGTGATGGAACAACCCGCCTGGGAGTATTTTTTGATGAGGCCCACAGGCAATATGTGACCTGGGAGCAGATTCCCACGAATTTTGTCAATGCCCTTGTGGCCTCAGAAGACAACCGGTTTTTTGAGCATTACGGGTTTGATGTCGTCTCCATTGGCCGAGCTGCCGTGAAGAATTATAAGGCCGGCAGAGTGGTTCAGGGGGGAAGCACACTCACCCAGCAGACTGCCAAAAATCTGTTTAAACGCTCCGGTCGTTCCTATGAGGCAAAGCTGAAGGAACTGCTCTATGCCCTCCGCCTTGAATACCATTACCCCAAAGAAAAGATTTTTGAATTTTATGCCAACCAGTTTTTTGTCCGCGGCAATGGGCATGGTCTTGGCATAGCCGCCCGTTACTACTTTGATAAAAAGGTTGAGGATCTGTCGCTTCTCGAATGTGCATTTATTGCCGGAAGTGTTAAGCGGCCCAATTATTATAATCCTTTTAATCGTAAGAGTGAGGATGCCAAAACAGAGGTAAGGCAGAGAATAACGGTGCGGGTGCGCTATGTTCTTGAGCAGATGAAACAGCAGGGCATGCTTACTGCAGAACAGTATGAGCAGGCTGTTTACAGTGATGTAACCTTTGAGGAAGGACAGGTGGGCTATCCCCTCGACTATGTCATGGAGATGGTAAAAGATGCCGTGGGCAGTGAAGAGGTGCAGACAGCCCTGGAAGAGCATGGGATCGGCAGCCTGGCCACAGCAGGATTACGTGTCATTACAAGCGTTGATAAGGGGCTGCAGGAAAATACTCTCTATTCTTTGCGTCGTGAACTGTCAAGGCTCGATATTCGTCTGCGCGGCTATGAGCGTGATGAAGTACAAAAGGAACTGTCAGCTATTGCTTATCGGGGTGATCAAGAGGTTAAAAAGACCGCTTTTCTCTTTGCTCAGATCACGGAGATACAACAGAAGGGTGGGCAGGAAAACGATGGATTGAAGATCAGTGTCAATTTTGGCGGGAATCTGGGAAGAGGTGTGATAGACCGGGAGGGGATAAGTCGTCCGTTAAAGGCCCTGGTCAGGTGGAAGAAAAATCGTTGGAGTGAGGTGACACCTTCAGACCTCCCTCTTCTTTGGGAGCAACTACAGGTTGGTGACCGCGTATGGGTCAGTGTCCGTGATATTGATATGGCTGGAACTGTATTGCTTGACCTGGAGCGCTTTCCAAAGCTGCAGGGTGGTGCCTTGATCGTACAAAATGGAATGATCAAGGCCATGGCAGGAGGGGTTGAAAACCGATTTTTTAACAGGGCTGTTGCGGCTCGCAGGACCATGGGGTCTGCCTTTAAGCCCTTTGTTTTTACAGCTGCGCTGCAGCTGGGGTGGAATGCGGCGGATCTGCTCAACAACAGCCGCGAGGTTTTTGTCTTTCAGGGGCAAACCTATTTTCCTCGGCCTGATCACAAGAGCCCGCACAGCCAGGTTTCCATGAGCTGGGCCGGTGTCCATTCTGAGAATCTGGCAGCTGTGTGGCTGCTCTATCACCTCTGTGATCGTCTTTCTTTTGATGAGTTCAAGGAAGTGGCAGGACAGCTGGGACTGTTGCCACGGGTTCGAAACAATGAAAAAGAACCTTATAACCTCTATCGCACACGAATCAGAGATAAGTACGGTATTGTCCTCAATCGTTCCATTCTAGAAGAGGCGTCCTATACCCTGGCTGTGAAAAATCTTGAGACCGATTTCCTTTTTGAGGATCGAGTGGAAGAGTATGCGATCTTGAAAAACCTGCATTACGGATTGCAATTTGATCAGTATGAAGAGGAAATAGAGAAATCGCTGGAAGATGAGGAATTAAAAGAACATGAAATAAAGGAGTTAGAGCTTCGCAGGAGTCTGCTGAAAATTAATTATCTCTCTCTTGTCCGGCGCCAACAGCAGCTGAGGGAATTTCGACAATATATAACAAGCAGGGAAGAGGAGCTGGATCCTTTTGACAATCCTCTTCTCCAGTTATCCGGCCTACTCTATTTTGATCGGAAACTTGATCGATACAGTTTTGTGGGTGATGGCTTGACGACGGAAGATATGGCCTTAGTGGATGGTGATCGGTTGGCAAAGTACCTGGCGTCTCAACCCCCTGCTGAGCAGCAGAAATTCTGGGGAGATGTGCTGCTCGATTCCACGATCAGTTCAGACGCATTTACGCTCACGCAAAAGCAGGTGGAACGGGAGTTCCAGCATCTCCTGACCCTTCCACCCTATAGCATTGAGGTCCTCGCCGCTGTCAAAGACTTCAGAATCCTGGTGGGGCTGCGCTACCTCGTTGAATTCGGCCATGAAATGGGTATTTCCAGTCAACTTGAGCCAGTGCTTTCCTTTCCTCTTGGATCCAACGTGGTAACGCTTCTGGAAGCAGTCCGCATGTATGAAGGGCTGATCACGGGGAATCTGTCTCTTGCCGGAGAAGAGGGCACAGGCAACCGGGATCTGATGAGTGTCCTTGATCGTATTGAAACCACTGAAGGGGAAGTGGTCTATCAGACAAAAATACAACGGAAGACGCTGGTTGCCCCCAAGGTTCAGGTGGTATTGAATCATATCCTGGAGAATACTGTAACGTTTGGCACAGGCAGGTTTGCCCAGAGCCATGCCCGTCTTCCCCGACAACAGGGTGGAGGTGAGGATGGGCTGGCTGCACTGGATCTGGTGATCCCGCTCCTTGGCAAGACCGGAACAGCCAACAGTTATACCAATGCGTCCTTTCTTGGGTATTTACCAGGGCCATCAAAGAGCGGCACAGGCATGGTTATAGACGGCGGTTACAGCGTGGGAGTCTATGTCGGTTTTGATGATAATAAGGTGATGCGCAGGAAGACAACAAGAATCACAGGTTCTGCAGGGGCTCTTCCTGCCTGGACGGATCTGGTAAACATTATATTGCGCGAAAAGGGATATGCACAGCAACTTGATCCGGTAGACCTCTCATTTTATGGGCTGAACCTGCTCTATGAAGAGATGGGACAGGTTAACCTAGCAGTAGGGAAAGATACGGGCGGCCATATTATAATACCAGCAGAACAGGTCGAACAAAAAAATAGATTGCGTCCATCCATTCTGACCTTCGGCAATCTGTATGACAGCGGTAGGTTTAATCCTGAGAGGCTCTTTGCACCATTCTGGGGAGGGGATGGCCACCTGTTGGAAACTGACCTGTAGACTCCTTCAAGCGCTGTCTTGTAATCTCCACTTCTCTGTGCTAAAACACAGTCAATAAGGCAATTAGGCGAAATCTTGATGCCCTTTTTTGACTGCCATTTATGGACAGACACTAGTTATGAAAAGAGGCGACTGCTTTCCCATAAAGATTTTAAATTATCCCGCCGATATTGTCTTTTACACCACTCTTTTGATATTTCCTTTACCAGACTATACGTTATGAATATTCGATACTCCACAACAGCAGCACTCCTTTGTTGCACCGTTCTCCTGTCGGGTTGCTTTTACCAGAAAAAAAGAGTCGTTGCTTCTGGCAAGGTGACTCGTTCCGCCAGTCAGGGGCTTGAAACTCCTGAACACCTTCCCTCAAAGACCATCGCCCAGCCTCTTCCTCCTTCCTCTGTCCAGGAGCAGAAAAGGCTCTATACCGATCAGGCACAAAAGCAGGCGGATTTTTTCGGGGAAGAGGAGGCTCTGCCTCGCAGGAAATATGTGAATGATCGAATTTCTGAGTATGGCATAAAACTCGACCGCTGGAAGGAACTGGATAGCCAGGCAGTGGTTTTGGATCTTGATGAGGAGGTCTCGGAAGAGATGGTTCGCTGCTTCCGGGAATTGCAAAAGGTGCTCAAGGGCTATAATAAACTGCACAGAGAGCTTTTGCAGCAGGATTTTCTCTCTTCTGCTGAGTACGACAGTAATCTCGAGATGTTGCAGCTTGGACAGCGAGATGTCGCCTTCCTTGAATCCAGTTGCGGCCGACTGCTCATGGGTGGTGATGACAGAGGACCCTCCTGGGCACAGCGACAGGAAAAGGCAGATTTGTCGCAGATTGAGACCCTGGTCGAGGGCTATGCCAAGAATGATGAGTTTGAAGAACTGGTACAGGTCTGGCAGCAGATTCCTGAAGATCAACTTGACAGGGTGCACTTGAATACCAGAATTTCCTATGGAAACGCGCTGATGGCTCTTCATCAGGAAGAAGAGGCTACCAGGATTTACCAGGAAATTGTTGACCTTATGTCATCCTCTGAAGATCAACGTACGGATATCCTCTTCCTGCGGAAGATTCTTGCTGATCTGTATACCGCCTCCGGCAACTATGACAGGGCTGAAGAGCAGTATGTTGAAATCTCAAATGACTATAAAGATCTTGCCAAGATTGAAGGGTGGGCAATCCTGCAATTGTCTATTCTGGTAGGAAGTGAGGCCGGCAGCCCTGAACTGCAGGAATATTCAGCTCTGCTGCGCAATTATCTTGGTTTTACACCGGCAAGGGATGGATACAAGCTGGTTTGGCAGGCAGAGAAGTTCCTTGGTGACTATCCCTTTTCATCCGTTGCACCTAATGTTGATATAGTAAAGAATTCTACCCAGTTACAGGCAGATGAATGGCTGGAGTTGTTTCTTGCCGATGTGGATGTCATGGCTGAGGAAAAACGTTTTCAGGATGGACTGTTAAAATTGGAAACCCTTCAGGGGGATATCCTGAGCGGTGAAAAGCTGCTGCTCATCCGTCAGAAAATCGATGAGTTGACCCTGGCTGAAGCAGTGAGCCGAGAGATGCGGAAAATTGAAGAAATGCAGGCCTTGCAGAAGCAGTGGAACGATGCCCTGATCCTTATTGATAAGGGCAGTTATGATGAGGCCATTGAAATTTTTACTTCCCTGCTTGATTCAGAATACGCATTGGAGGCCGATAAAAAGATTGCAGAAGCCTCTCTTCTGGCAGCACGAGCTGAGCGCAGGAAGGCTGCAGATCTGTTTATTCGCTTCACCAGGACAACAGACTTTGAGTCCAGGAAAAAGTTGTTGATTGACTCGAGAAGGCTGTTGGTGGATATCCTGATCAAGTATCCCAATGTGGAAATCACAGATAAGGTGATGGGGAATATTGAACGGGTGGAGAAGGAGATGAATGCTATTGACCCTTTGCTCATCTCACAGGCGGATCTTATGGGTGAGAAAAGTAGTGACGACAGGGAACAAGAGGATCCTTTTGATCAGGGAATAAGACGTGGTGCTGACAGGATTCTGGAGCCGTTACTGATTCAAGAACAGAATATTAACCGGTGAGGTAAGGAAATTTTTTTGTCGTCTTATTCTCCTGTTGAAGAACAAGCAGTGGAAAGACGGGGCAGAGATCTCTTTTGTGTTCCATGAGCTCACGTGATATACTCAAGCTGAGAGGAAGGGTGAATAGCTGACCACTGAACATGGAATAGTGCTAATAGTACACTGGGGACATAAACCTTGGTAACACTCCGAACTGTAAAAGTTTTCCAGGGTCTTAGATTCGTCCGTTTTGGACTTTGAACTATAGTCCCTCTATGTGAGAAGTCCAAAATGGACGATCGGAGTCTCGCTGCACTCGCTTATCTGGGTGCGGGGGAACTCTTACGAATACTGATGGGAGGTCACTGTGAGACAAAAGATATGCACTCTAGCTCTAGGCTTACTCGTTGCTGCACTGATAATGGTTCCGTCAACGGGATGGTCAGATGAACTGTTTGGCGGGATTACTTTTCTCGGAGACAGGAAAGGCGTCTGTATTTCAATTAAGGGAGAGTGTATCTCCTCCATTGATTTTCAGCTGGATACCTGCGACTCCAATTTGAACAGCAAGGAAAAGTATAAAAACAAAATGCCCTTTACCTTGCTGGTTCCAAAAGGAACGCAGCAGCTGTTGGTTACAAAAGATGGTAAAACCGTGGTGGATGAGTCGGTAACCATTGAGGCCGAAAAGGTCCTTGAATATCAGTTGCCGTAATAATTGCAGCAGGATCGATATTGTCTTGATGGTGTCGTATTTATCCCCCTCAAGGGGGGACTAAAAAGAGTACCCTTTAGGGTGAAAACTCTTCATCTGCTTTTCGTTGTTGTAAATTTCTAGTTTTGACAACTATGACAGCTATGACAAAGTTGTCATAGTAATTTTAGCAACCAGAAAACGCAAAAAAGCCCCGTATGGCATAAAACCATACGGGGCTTTTTTTATATAAAAATCGGCGGCGTCCTACTCTCCCACACAGTCACCCATGCAGTACCATCGGCGCAGAAGAGCTTAACTTCCGTGTTCGGAATGGGAA
>DAOVAI010000008.1 GCA_030671085.1 Pseudomonadota bacterium
GAATCTCTTCCTCAGCAACCTGCTTTTGCCTGTAAGTCTCTTCTTTAGTCTGGAGCAAAGTCGCTTTTTTTATCTGCTCCGCCTCAACGAGGGCTGTCTCAAGGATCTGCTTGGCCTGAGATTCGATGTTGGCACGATGCCCTTCAACAATCTGTTTTCTCAAAAAAAACCCACCAACAAGACCTACCAGCAGGCCGAGAGGCAGGAGGATAAACGATTGATTTATAAAATCCATATGAACTGTTCCCCATGGCAGCAGAATCGGGGATAACGGCAAAACAGAGACGCGGGAGTGTAACACTTCCACTGAGAGGGGGGAGAAAACGAAGGGGGGGAAAGGGGCGTTGCACAAACGTTGTCCCGGTAGCTTCGCCTGAAGCATACCGAAAAAGATCTATGCAAAAAAGTCAAATAGTTACATCATCACCAAAGAAACACCGGTGATGTCACTGACATGTACATAACGAATTTTTTCTCTATATAAAATCGGCACAATCTCGTGCCGCACCGTTGACAGTTGATATAAACAGACTCTGCTTTTCCTCTTATCGTCTTCTTTCCGACAACTACTCTTTTGTCCGCAGTCGATCCTGCTGGTTATTTCCGGGAGGTTGCATCGCCTGTATTGCGCAATAATTCCCTGCGCAAACGATTCGCTCCCGGAATATAAAAACAGAGCAGAAAAATATTTCTGCTCTGAGAAAATTAAATTTCCCCACCCTGCCGTGTCACCAGGAAAGTTAAACCTATATAATAGGTGGGCAGACCCATATTTCCATCAGGGAATTCGCGAACGATTTTCCATCCAGAGACAGCGAGGTTACCCTTTTTAAGAGAGTTGGCTCAACAACACCGGAGATCACCAACAGCGCAGGGAAAAAGCGCTAAATCTCTTTGGTTACTTTGTAGGTACGTGTGCAACCAAATGAGATTTCTATCTTGTTTAATTTAGTATAGCAAAGTTTCGGGCAAACGAAAACAGATTATCCTTCTGATATCCTTTTTTCTTCTACCAGCTCACCGCTTATCTGTTCAGTAAGACGGGCCAATCGAGTTTCAGTCTCATTCCTGTAGGCCTCAAAATCCCTTTTCAGCTCAACATACCTGGACGCCATATTCAAGCTGGCCAAAACAGCAACCTTGCCGACAGCTATACTGCCTGTTGTGTCCGAAGAACTATTCTCAAGGACAAGGCCCTCCACCATTTCGAGAATTTCGTCCACCTCATCTTCTGGGGCACCGGTATAAAAGGCAAATTGTTGTCCCAGAAGCTCAAAACGAACGAGGCGTTCCAATAGATTCTCCTTTCGACCTATTTTTCAGTACAGACGGAATCCAGGTAAGCAGGAAGTCCAAAAATCCTGAACTCTTTTTTGTCCCCCCTTGCAGGTACTAAAAAGAAACAGGCTTGCTTTGTCTTATTCAGGACGTGCTTCATCCTCTGCATCAGCAGAGAAAAGATTGCCCTGTACTCCGGAATCAGATGCTTTCTCATCGGCAGCAGACACATCACTTTCCTTAGTGCTGATTCGGCTGTTTGTCTCCCATTCCTCAATTTTATCGATAAGGCTCCCCACCCGGTTGGAGATCTCCCCGCGCTCGTCTTTCATGCCGGCAAGGTCTTCCTGAAGGGTCTCGATGGTGGCCTCACGCCTCTGCAGACGTTCTGTCAGTTCACTGTTTTCCTCCTGCAGAGAATTAAATTTTTCCAGCAGGGAAGAGACAAATCCTTCCAGACGTTTCAATTCATTTTCCTGAACCATAACATATACTCCTGCGCAAATATAAAAATAATAAATTATTGGTAACCATCAAAGAACACGTCAAGTATACCCTCAGTGTGTATTATTGCAAGGTTTCACGAAGGCAAAAAAACTGAAAGTTTCCGAGGTCTAAGGAAAAAACTTCATATGCGAGGCGTGTAAAATTCATATTATTTCAGCGTACTATAGTACGTTGGAACAATATGAATTTTGCAACAACGAAACAGATAAAGAGTTTTCGAAGTCGGAGGTTACCCCCCTCAAGGGACTACTAAAAAAGTCCCCTGTCGTTTAGGGTGCCTATCTACGACGCCGTCAAGGTTTCACTCCATGGAATTCACGGCAGACAACTCACCATTTCAAGAAGGCCTCAAAAGACTATCTCTCGTTAAACCCGCGAATAATGCCAGCCGAGAGGACGCCCATTGCCATAGGGCATATGCCCATGAAAGGGTTTAGGATTGCGATCAAAAACAAGGGGAAGAAAATATTTATCTCCCTCCCACATCGGCAAGTTCTCAAGTTCCGTCAGTGCTTTCCAATGGAGATCGCCCTCCTCATTTGCAGACCAAGGTTCACCCTGGAAGCGATGAACCAGAAAAATAAAACCAAACCAGTGCTCTCCGCAAGGGCCGAACCCCGGCCAGCTGACCGTGCCTCTCAACTCCGCCTCTTCGCATACGATACCGGCTTCCTCCCGAATCTCACGTTTCAGACAGGAAAACACATCTTCCCCTGCTTCCATCTTCCCGCCAAGACCGTTATATTTCCCTACATGCTGATCTTCCGGTCTTTTATTCCTATGGACCAGCAGGACACTCTCTTTATCCTCGGAAAGAATAAAACCAAGCGTTGCCAAGATAGGTCTATACATCAGTTACTCCTTATGATTAAATAGGGATAACAGCAGTATGCAATTCTCATTCTTCCTTGTTTTTTTATCATGTCACCAATGGTGTCCGGTCAGGCCATGGCCTCAGTCAAAAGCCGTATTCTCCGCAGGATATGCAGTACCTATCCAAGCATACCTGCCTCCCCTTTTTTTCGCTTCCGGCGCCTTGGGATCTCTCTTTTTTTCTTTGCCCTCTGTTTCCAGGTTTTTCTTCCAGTATCCACCTGCGCAGGAAACACTTTCCCTCGTTATCCTGTCATTGAAAACAATGTTCGATTCTGGGAAAAAATATACGGCCGCTATTCCATCAGCCAGGGCGTGGTTCATGATTCATATGATCTTTCAAAGATATATGATGTTATTCCCATCTTTGACCACCGAATTCCAGGTGCTTCAAAGCTCAACGCCCCGATTCTCAAGGGGGCGAAAAAAAAATATTCCAGAATCCTGCAGCAACTTGCCAAGGGAGTAACACCCCGCAGTAAGGATGAAAAACGGATCGCGGCCATGTTCCATAACTATAAACGAAAACGGATACAGCAGGCAGCGGATTCAATTCGTATCCAGATCGGCCAGAAAGAGCGCTTTCTCGAAGGTGTCATCAGGTCAGGAGCCTATCTTTCTGATATTAAAAAGATATTCAGGAATCAAGGGTTACCGGAAGAGCTTGCCTATCTTCCCCACGTGGAATCTTCTTTTAACCTGAAGGCCTATTCTAAGTTCGGTGCTTCGGGAATCTGGCAGTTCACCCGGACCACAGGAAGGCAATTCCTGACCATCAACTATGAAGTGGATGAACGACAGGACCCCATCCTCGCGAGCCGTGCCGCTGCGCAATTTCTAAAAAAGAACTACCAAAGCCTCGGAAGCTGGCCCCTTGCCTTGACCGCCTACAACTATGGACGGGCAGGTATGCTTCGGGCCAAAAATGTCCACGGGACCTATGAAAGAATCTTTTCCAACTACAACCAGGGCCATTTTAAATTTGCCTCGCGCAACTTTTATTCCGAATTTCTTGCAGCCCGTAACGTGGCAGAAAAACATGAAAAAGATCCCTCTATAACCCGGAGCAAACCCCGTCGAGTGTTGACCACAAAGCTTCCCGGTTATATCGCTGTTGATGCACTGTGCAGACATCTCAACGTGTCTCCAAACACCATAAAAACATTGAACCCTGCCTTGCGTCGTCCTGTGCTTCAGGGAAAAAAATATGTCCCCAAAGGCTACACTCTGCGTCTTCCCCAAGGCCAACAGCAGAAGAAACTGCTTTCAGCGCTACCACAGCACCTTTACCACAAAAAGCAGAAGCCGACAAAATTCTACCGGGTTCGACCAGGAGATACGGCTGGAAAAATAGCACTTCGCCATGGAGTCAGTCTCAAGACCCTGATGAAAGCCAATAAACTTGACAAAAAGGCATCTGTCTTTGTTAAACAGAATTTACGCATCCCTGAGCAGAACAACAAGCGCAGACAAGGGGTACAAAATATCAGCTCCAGGCAGCAGAAGCGTACTGTTTCCGCCCTGGCTGCAGTTTCTGCACCAAGCAGAGAGCAAGCCGTACCAGTGCTGCAAGATAACAAGAAAAAAGAGGCTGCATGGAAATCCATCCAAAAGGCACGGGAAGTGGTCTTGGGAGTGCTCGGCGTCAGCCCCCCCTCAATGAAAGACAATATCATGCAGGGAACAATAACCGTTCAACCAGAAGAGTCGGTGGAGCTTCTGGCCAGCTGGCTGGAGATAAGCGGCAAGGACCTGCGCAAATTAAATAAGATGCCTTCTGAGCGCATGCTGCGCCCCGATGAGAAGATTCAGATCCCCCTCACCAAGGTATCAGCCTCCAGATTTGTAGAAAAACGATTTGACTTTCATCTCGAAACTGAGGAAGATTTCTATAGTGTTTATAAGATAATCGGCGTCAAAACCTATGAGGTAAGTAAAGGTGACACCATCTGGGAAATCTGCCGCAGTAAGTTTGACCTGCCTTTCTGGCTTCTGAAAAAATACAATACCGACCTTAATTTTAACGGCCTCAGGTCCTCACAGCAGTTGACAATTCCCATTGTCAAGGCTATTTGAATTATAGACCTTTTCAATAATATACAATTTATCAGAAACAGGAGTTTGTTTTTATGGATATTTCAAAACGTATTGCCGAGATGAAACGTCAGCCTGGATTCCAGGACAATGTCGGAATGATCCTCATCCATAACGGTGTGGTCCGCAACTGGTCGCGCAATGACAAAAAGAAGGTGATTGCCCTTGAAGTCACCCCGGACCTTGCCAAAATTGAATCGATCCGCCAGGAATTCCTCAAACGAGATGGAATTTATGACATTATTGCAGAGGCCAAAACCGGAAGATTCCAGCCCGGAGATGACCTGCTCTATCTCATTGTTGCAGGGGATATCCGGGAAAACATCAAACCGGTGCTGGCCGAGCTGCTTGACCGGGTCAAGTCTGAGGCAGTCAGCAAAAAAGAGATCATGGAGGAGTAAATTCAAAAGAGCAGGTACCCATGGCCACAGCAAAAAGATTCATCATATAGTGGTGGCGCACCTACTTCGTCTGCTCAACAGCTCTTTTTATGGACTTAGACAAGGAATTGATTCCATAGGCAGGGCTGTGGCTTTTATAGCCATGACCGCAAGTGGTATGAAAGGCGATGGGGAACTCTGTCTCGACGCTGGAATGAGTGACTCTATCACTAAACCGATCAAACGCGATACTGCCCGCATCGGATAAATGGTTAGGGGGCTCAGGAAGAAAAAAACTTAAAAAATGAAAGTTCACCCAAAAGAGTCTCCAAACCAGACCATGCTTCTTTAAACTCGTGGCCCTCATGCCAAAACAAGATCCCAACCAAAAGACCTTCGGTCAACGAACACTTCAATGGGCAGACAACCCATATTCCGGCAACTCCTTCCTGTTGGAGAAACTCCACATCCTTGTTCGTATCATCCTCATCACTGCCAAAGAATTTAACCACAACGAGCTCAATCTTCGAGCAAGCGCACTAACCTATACCATTCTCCTCTCCCTTGTTCCCATACTGGCCATGAGCACAGCCTTGGCCAAAGGGCTAGGAGGCAGTAGTGACCAATTACGATCGGTGGTCTACAGCTATATCGACACCCTTGAGCGAACCACCCCCACCATCACCCATGGAGAAATCCCCACCACGTTACAAAGCACAGCCGAACAACAGGCGGATGAAAGTACGACATTATCAGAACAAGATGCTTCCGTTACAAATCACCTCCGTTCTGCTGCAGATCAACTCTTCGACTACGTAGACAGAACAGATTTTGCAACCCTTGGTACCATTGGTGTTCTTGGTATCCTGCTCAGTGCCATCCTGGTTCTCGGTAATATTGAACTTTCCATGAACACCATCTGGCATGTCTCCTCAGGGAGACCTCTCCTGCGGAAGCTTACCGACTACCTGACCTTTATGGTGCTCATGCCCCTTTCCATTAACCTCGCTTTTGCAGCCAATATCGTGCTGAAAAACGATGTTCTGCTCAACAAAGTGATGGCATATCTCCCTGCAGCCTGGGTCCAGACAGGCCTGCTCCTTCTTGTCCCTCTCTTTTTTATCATCCTGACCCTGTTCCTGATATACATCTTTTTCCCGCATACCAAGGTCAAGCCCGTGCCTGCCCTTGTCGGCGCCTTTTTTGCAGGAACCCTCTGGTTTATCACCCAGAATTTCTATATCGGTCTTCAGATCGGTGTGTCCAAGTATAATGCCATCTATGGCTCCTTTGCCACTTTGCCGCTTTTCCTGATCTGGATGTTTTTAGGCTGGGTATTCATCCTTGGCGGAGCCCAACTGGCGTTTGCCTGTCAACGACACAGCAGTTATCAGTTGAAAAAAGTAGAGCATGCACCACTGGAACAACTCAGTGCTGCCTTTGATATCCTTTCGACCACCCTGGATTTTTACGCTGGAAAAAAGAATTTGCAACAAAATGAGCTTCCATCATATTGTCCCGCCTACTCGGCCAGACTTTTATTCAGTACCCTGGAGAAACTTCTTGCCTCTCAGATTGTTGTGAGCACGGAAAAAGGGCTTCTCCTTCCTGCTGCCCCTGCCGATAAAATCAGCCACCAGGACATTCTCTCGGCAATTCTAGGCAAGACACTCCCTCAAACCGAGGGAGGCATGGCAACATCAGCCCTCCTCAAACAGGCAGACCCTTTTCTCAACATGAGTTTGGCCGCAAGAAAACAGCAGGAATCCTGACCCGATCGGTTTTAAAAAAAAGATTGTGGTTGCAAAGAAGAAATCAGAGGCAGCAGTCAGACGTCACTGACCATTGTTCTGCAGACAAGGGAAACGGTGGAAAACTACAGTCTTACCAGATGGTGATCTTCTAATAGGTTGCGGGCAGGGAAAAACGCGGCAATCGCTCCAGAACTCACCGCCCGAGCGCTATCACTTGCGTCTAGACTCTCGAAAAAGCAATACCTCATGCTTTCATGGGCAAGACATTCCCAAACACTCTTCCCCTCAATTCTGAAGATTCAGGGGGTTGATGATTCCCCTTCTACACGCTGCAGAAGTTCCTGCCAGAGACTGAGGCGGCTGGACTCACCCACCCGGGGGTTGTGACCACGGTTCTTTGCCACCCAAAGCCCTGTGCCGTTAAAACTGTAGACCGGCACCAGGTCCTTACGTTGGGAGGCAGGGACAATCCGATTGGTCAGATTGTCGAGTACCAGGGGGTCGGCATGGGGATGGCGGTAATAGGCAAGGATCATATGCGGCTGGTTCCGGGTCAGTGATTTGACGTAGGTCAGTCGCATCTTCTCATCCTGTACTTCCAGACTCTTCAGGGTAAAATATTTGGCAATGGTAAAATCTTCGCAGTCACCACCGTTACTGACCAGTGTCTCCAACGGTGTGGCCCAATAGTCCTCCTGCCCCCAATGTCTGAGATCGCTAACAAAGGAAAAATGGTTAAAAAACCTGTTCACCGAAACCAGCTTTTCCCTTACAGAGACATTTTTCTTCTCTTCAATAAGGGTCTTCCACTTGGCGATTCTCTGCCTTGCAGCTTCGTCATACCTTTCGACGACAGGCTCAGGCAATGGAGGAGCTTTTTTGCTGCAACCGGCAGCCAGCAGGACCAGCAGCAACAGTCCCAGCGTCCAGCAAGAAGAGCGGGCAGGTTTGTGCAACTCACCAAAAAAGAATCTTAACTTGGTCATCTGATTGATTTTTTCCTCAAACGCCTGGTGACAAGTAATCGCTTTTTAGGTCAGCCCCCTGAGATCGCAAAGCGAGGTATCAAACCCGTAATTTACATCCTCCATCGCCTTGGGCGACTCTCTTGGCGGACAGAAAATCACAATTCTCCTGACACTAGCAACCTTTAGGGTCACCCAGTATTGATCCGTCCTCCAGCAGAATATAATATATATTATTACAAAACAGCAAATTAGAAGTCAATGCTTTCCGTCTGCCTCCCTAACATATTGAGTCATTTTGTCAGTTCCATGCGAGTAATGATACACTCAATAACAAGTTGGCAGGCAGGGAGATGGATGTTCAGGCAACCAGAGTGTTAATCAGTAAACAGAAGGTCGGTCTGTTGAGTTTTGCAGAAACAGACTGTTAGAGTTGTGCTGAACTCTTTGCAGGATCATGTCGGGTCAAGCCTGAAACAATTCCAAACAAATCACTTCGGGCTTATGACAGTAAAATATTTCCCCTCTGCTCCAGAGCCCTTTGGGTGACTCCGGAATGGTGTAATTGTCTGCAAATGAACTGATACTGAGAGAAAAAAAGGAATGTGTTCTGACCTGCAAGGTCATTGATGATGGTTGAAACAGCAAGTTGGCCAGCTAATCCCCGGCAGCCTGATGCTAACAGATTTTTTTACTGCCGTCTGTTGAGAAACAGACACAGGATGGGACAAAACAAACCAACGCAAAGACACCAGCTACCTGATTCCACTGGTGCCCGCGGCAAGAATCGAACTTGCGACACCAGGATTAGGAATCCTGTGCTCTATCCCCTGAGCTACGCGGGCATGCTGGGAGTTCAGGAATATACCTGAGTGGGATGAAAACGCAATATTTTTTGGAATTAGAGTGTTTCTCCGTCTGCGATTTCCTTTCCCGGGTACGCTTCCTCCCGGATCTGAGAATTAACGATGCAGTTACGACCTATGGTTACGCCTGGAGGTACGACTGCCTCTTTGCCGATCAAAGAAATCCCTGTATAGAGATGCGTTGGATACTGTTTGTTAGGTAATTCATGGTTACTGCCGGATCCCACAATCGCATCCCCCTGAATCCGAACTCGCTTATCGCAGATGGTCAGATCCACCACACTGTCTCTCTCCACAACACAATCGGAAAAGAGGATTGAATCCCGAACCACGGCCCCCTCTTCCACAACGACACCTGGGGCGAGGACCGAATTCTGTACAGTCCCCAGTATGGAACAGCCGGCAGAGATCATAGAACAACTCACTTCAGCATTATTACCGTAGTAGGCTGGAGCGCGATCGGCAGACAGGCCGCTGGCCTCGATATTTGTGCGAATCCCCCACAGTTCAGGTGAGATGCCGCTATCCTTGCGAATGACATCCATGTTGGCCTCCCAGTAAGACTGGATCGTGCCCACATCCCGCCAGTATCCGTAGAACGGATAGGCAAAGACATTATCATTGGCAATGGCTCGCGGTAAAATATGCATACCAAAATCATTTTCCGCCCGGTCCCTGCTTAAGGTATCCAGCAGATACTTGTAATCAAAGACATAAATTCCCATGGAAGCCAGGTTCGTCCGGGGATTTTCTGGTTTTTCCTCCCAGTCAATAATCCTGTTCTCGTTATTAATTATCCCGGCTCCAAACTGATAGATCTCGCTGATGGGAACCACCATCATGCCCACCGTCACATCCGCCTTTTTAAAGCGATGATATTCGAGCATGGCATGAAAATCCATGTGATAGATATGGTCACCCGAGAGAATGACCACCTCATCCGCCGGGTTTTTCTCCAAAAAATCAATATTTTGTCGGACAGCATCGGCGGTCCCTTTATACCAATCAGAATCCTTAAATCCAGTGTGGGGCGGCAGGATCTTGACCCCGCGACTGCGTCCGGTGAAATCCCAGGCCTCACCCATTCCCAGATGGCGCATGAGCGAGAGGGGTTTATACTGAGTGAGAACACCGACCTTTGTAAGCCCGGAATTCATGACATTACTGAGACTGAAATCAATAATACGATACAACCCACCAAAGGGCACAGCCGGCTTAGCACGACTCTCTACCAGAATATTCAATCGACTGCCGACTCCTCCGGCAAGAAGCAGAACCAGCGCCTCCTTTTTCACCCTCATTTCAACACCTCCCCTGCCTCGACATGTTTCATCCACTGCTCAGCAGTCAGGTGTGGATAAATGGTCGCACCTTCACCAATAATTGTCCCGTCCGGTACTTGATTATTCCAGCCGATGAGGGTGACCCGCTCAGCGACTGTCCCAATTTCTGGACCAACGGTCACCCCTTCACCAAAAACAGAGTTTACATCGGCAATCACCTTATTCATGCAACAGTCTGCCCCTATGTGATTATTAAAAAAGAGGACTGAATTTTCAACCACTGCTCCCTTTTCCACCCGGACACCGGGGAAAAGTATGGAATTCTTCACCGTTCCTTTTACCACACAGCCATTGTAAACAAGACTGTTATGGACCACTGCACTGTCTCGGAACAAGGCCGGCTGTGCGTCCCTGATGCCTCTATGCTCAAGATTGGTACGCAGCCCCCACTCCTCCATGTTGATAAGAGGGTCTTCTCCCAGGAGATCCATGTTCGACTGCCAATACTCCTCTACCGTTTGCGTATAGCCCCAATACCCATTGTACTTATACCCATATACCCTGTAATCCCAGGACATGAGCAGGGGAATGATATCCCTGCCGAACTCAAAGGAACTGCTCTTCTGATTTTCTTCCAGGACCCGGTACAACACCTCCGGCTTAAAGACCAGCACGGTAAGTGAGGCCCAGTCCGCCTGAGGGGATTCGGGTTTCTCCCAATAGGCCTCTACCCGTCCCCCCTGCTCACCATCCTCATCATCAATGGCTGCGATTCCAAAACGGTGGGCCTTGTTTCTGTCGACCTTGATAAAGGCGATAGTCACGTCCGCCTCTTTTTGATGGTGATAGTCGATTATATCCTGGTAATCCATCTTATAGATATGATCGCCGGAGAGAATAAGGATCTCTTCCGGGTCGTGATACTGGATGAAATCGAGGTTTTTATACACGGCATCAGCCGAACCACGGTACCAGTCGGCATGGTCCTCCTTGTCTTTAAAGGGAGGAAGAATGGAGATTCCGCGATGGCGGCCGATCATATCCCAGGCAGCACCTGTACCAATATGGTTGATGAGGGAATAGCTGCGATACTGGGAAAGGATGGCAATCTGCTCGATGCCCGAATGCAGAAGATTGCTCAAGGGAAAATCGATGACCCTGGCAAACCCGCCAAACGGAACTGCAGATTTAGGGCGATAATAGGTCAGGACATTCAGTTCATCGACACGACTGCCGGCCAGGATCATTGCAAGCGTTGCAGGTTTAATCATTGTTCACCAACAAGTTATTGATGGCGTCCTAAAAACTCTTCACCTGCTTCGTTGTTACAAATCTTCAATCACTGCAGCGTACCCTGGTACACCGCATTCCTTCAAATTTGCACGCCTCACATATGAAGCCTTTTTACTTAGCCATCACTGAATTTGACTTTTTACAATTTTCAAAACAACAAACTATTTCATGTGCCTGGTAGCCAGACGTTTCAGGGTCTGAGTGGTAAATTCCTTGTCTCCGAGAACAAGTTTTTTCAGAGGGACCTCTGCCCGGGCCGCCTCCTTATGCCCACCTGCAGATCCAACTGCACCAAATATCCGCCCTGCCAGCTTACCGGCATTTTTACGATATCCATCACAGCGAAAGATGACCACCAGTTTTTCACCATGAACCCCGGAAACAAAAACCCAGTCGGTCTCATCCACATGATTCAAGAAATCAGCAAGAATCACCAGGACATCAGGACTTCTCACCCTTCCCACATGGGTATACAGCCGTCCCTTGGAATATTTCAGCTCTGTAAGGCCGATATTAAAATATTTCAGTTCAGAACGGCGAAGATCTGTGAGCTCAAACTTTCTGACCAGGTTCCGGTTGGCAATGGTAAAGAGATAGCGAAAGGAAATTCCATCAGCCAGGCAGGACTGCTTGGAAAAATCCTGGGTATCCACCTTGATTGCATAAAAAAGGGCCGTGGCCAGGGCCACAGAGGGCTTCAGCTGGGCGGCCCGCAGATATTCCACCAGCATGGTGGAGCAGGCCCCATACTGCGGTCGAATATCTATAAAAGTGGCCTGATACTCTCCTGCCAGGGGATGATGATCAATAATGGCATCAAATTTGATTCTTTCAAAAACAGGAAGATGGGTCGGTTGTGAATCAACTAGAATTTTCTTAGAAAATTCTCTGAGTTTCACATTATTGAGACGTTCCAAAGGAATTTTAAGGCGCTCAACCATGGCCACATTATTCAAACGACAAATTGCATTTGGGTGAGCGATGATAACACTTTTCACCCGATAGCGAAGCAGCCGTTTAATGGCCAGGGCACAGGCCAGGGCATCCGGGTCCGCATTAATGCAGACAAGGACATCATCCTCCTTGTCAAAAACTTCCCAAAATCCTTGAAGACGCTCCTTGGCGGATCTATGCACGCACTTGTTAGCCAAGGCCGGACAACGTTTATTTCTTTTTTTTACCATGCAAAATACAGCGGTAAACTGACCTTCACCACAAGAGAAAAAAGACTATTCACTTGTACACCATCCATTCCCGACCCTGTTTCGGCAGAACAATTTGGGTCGAATACAGATGAGAACCCCTGCCACCATAGCAGGGGGTGAGGACAATTTTTACCATCAGTTCCTTTCATATTTCACCCTACCGCCTTACAACTGGCCGGAGACGGAAACGGGCATACTGTTCAGCTCCCCTGAAACACTCATTTTTTTCAGTGTACAGAGAACCACATCACAAATTATAACATATCGTTTCCCAAAAAAGCAAGTCTCCACAGGGTCATATGAAGGGTAATATTTCTCTCTATTCCATGCCGCCAAAAGAGGGCACAGAAGGAAAAAGTGAGGAATCAGTGTGGGGAATAAAGCGAGACCCTGAAAAACGAATCATGAATTCCTGATTCACATTAAGCTCTATATAGGTGATGCTGGAGACAATCTTTTCACAGGCACGGCGAGCAGCCTCATCAAGAAGTACCTGCTCGGCGCCCCGCAATGAGCTGTTACCAATGGCCCGATATACAGACCGGGGAAGATCAGGAAGCATGCCAAGGGTGATGGCCCGCTCAGGATTGATGTGACGGCCAAAGGCACCTGCAACCGTAATCTCTTCGAGATCCGAGAACTCCAGACCGACCTGGCTGATCAGTGTTGTCAGGATTGCATACATAGCGGCCTTGGAACGAATCATGGCATCAAGATCAATCTGCTCCAGGAGGACCTCTCTCCCTTGATAAGACTCATTCTTTCCGGCAACAAGAAAGGATCTCTGGCCCCCATGCTCCTGAATGTGTTCCTTCATAAAAACGGCTCTGACCGGATCCTGCTCCTTTTCCGGGTCCCTGAACTTTCCCCGGATATCAATCATCTGGGTAAGATACAGGGCAGCCACCAGGTCAATCAGGCCGGAGCCGCATATTCCACGTGGAGGACCATTGTCAATGGTTCGATATTTCATCTCATAGGATGCGGGATCAATGCTCACGTATTCTATGGCCCCAGGACCTGCTCGCATCCCCATACGCGCAACCCCGCCTTCCAGGGCCGGACCGGCAGCTCCGGCACAGGCTATCAGCCAGTCATTATTGCCAAGGACTACTTCGGCATTGGTCCCCACGTCAATGAGCATCCGGGTCTTTTCCGACTGGGCCATACCGGAGGCAAGAATCCCGGAAATCAGATCGCCGCCAAAATAACTTCCCACCGAAGGCATAATCCATACCGGGGCAGCTCCATGGATGGCCAGTTTCAACTGTGCGGCCTCCAGTGCTGGAGCCCGGTTAAAGAGAGGGATGTAGGGTTCCCGGCAGATGTGATAAGGATCGACGCCAAGGAAAAGATGGGCCATGGTAGTATTCCCGGACACGGACAGGGCACGGATCTCATCAGGTTGCAAGCCGGCTTCAGCAGCCAGTTGTCCCGCCAGCTTATTGATTGCTGAAACAATGACCTGCTGAAGTTCGTAAAGGCCAGGGTCCAGAAAATCAGGAGCAAGCTGTTTCTGCTGTCTCCGTTTTCCTGTGGCATAATGGATACGACTGAGGATATCGGCACCAAAGGAGATCTGGGTGTTCTCCAGGTTCCCCTCAGCCAGAGTCTTTCCACTATCCAGATCCAGGAGGGTGGCTTCAAGGTGTGTCGTTCCCAGATCCAGGGCCATACCTGCGAGGAGCTGCGGCCTGCTTGCAAGAAAGTCTGCAAGCACCCAACCCTGCTCCAGATTGTTGAGCAGTGCATAGCCGGAAAATCCCGATTCACGAAAAACTCTGGTGACAGGCACGATACGATCAAAGGGGATAGTCAGGGATCGGTCATCTGCCAGAGTTGTTGCCAGGGCCTGCTGCAGGCGATCAAGATCTGCTGTATTGTCGTGCAGGCCGGGAGGCGCTGCCTCCACCCGTACCGAATATACAATGGGCTTCATTCTCCTTCCTCGTATTCTTAAGAGACTTGTAAAAAAGTCGACTCCTGGGATGGCTATGCAGATAACCGCCAGACTTTAAAAAAAATTTCATATGCAAGGTGTGCAAATTTGAAAGAATGAGACGTAGATAAGATACGCCGCAGTGACTGAAAATTTGCACCCCAAGGACACTTCCTACGGGGCGCATCAACGAAGCAGATGAAGCATTTTTACAACGCCATTCTTTTCTTGATCCACGCCTTCTCCTTGACGGGAATCTTCTATGATGGTACCTACTACTGACTGACTCACCGAATAGACGGGAACATAGACAGTAATACGAACATACTCTATTTAGACGAATTCTCAAACGAGATGGAAAAAATATTTGCGGTGGCCCTTGGCGGTGCAACCGGATCTCTGGGGAGATATTTCATCGCCCTCAGTGCTGAAAAACTGCCGTTCCACACCTTTCCTTCAGCAACCTTTATCGCCAATCTGCTGGGATGCCTGATGATCGGGGTTTTCTGGAGTCTCTTTGACCGGATTCATATCAACAATGAATTCCGATTGTTTCTCTTTACCGGATTCCTTGGCGGATTTACCACTTTTTCCACCTTTGCCAGAGAAACGGTACAACTCTTCAAGGCAGGTGAACAGTTCCAGGCCATTGGCTATATTTTCCTCTCAAACCTTTTCGGCCTGGCCATGGTCGGTTTCGGCTTTTTCCTTGCCCACCGTTACCTTCGGGGATAGCCCTAAAAGGCCGACACCTTGTTTGCAGAGGGTAACCATTTGAATGGTTATTTTTTTCGTTATAAAAACCAAGAAAATTACTTTTAAGGCACCAAACGTCTGTGACTCTCCTTGACCGATACGTACTTTCCCAGTTTGCCAGGACATTCTTCACCGTTGCCGCAGGTTTTGTGGCCATCTATATCCTTGTCGACTTTCTTGAAAAAATAGATAACTTCATTGAAGCAGGCAAACCCATCAGCCTGCTTATCAAATTCTTTTTGCTGAACATTCCCTTTATTGTCGACCAGCTTGGCCCCATCCTGATCCTCCTCTCCGGGGTTATCACTCTTGGTCTGCTCAACCATAGCAACGAACTCACGGCCATGATGGCTGGAGGGCTCCACCTGCGTACCATCGTCAAACCGATCCTCATCGGTGCCCTGCTCTTTACCATGCTCTTCCTGGCCATGGCCCAGTGGTTGCTCCCCCGCACCATTGCCGCTACCAATACCATCTGGTACGAAGAGGTTAACGATATGATCCCTCTGGGGATTTTTCGAAAAGGCCGCTTTTATTACCAGGGGAAAGAAGGGTTTTACTCCTTTGCCCGCCCCTGGCTGGACAAGGATATATTTCTCGATTTTTCCTACTCAAGCTGGAACAGCAGCGACTATAGTTTGGAAACCCTTATTACTGCGAAAAAAGCGGAATGGAAAAACTCAGACTGGCATCTCTCCCAAGGCCAAATTCAAAAAAAACATAATAATATCGAATATTCCACCACCCTGTTCAACAAACAGACATTCGACTTCCCGGAAGGCCCGGACCATTTCTTTGTTCCCGAATACCAGGCTGCCGAACTTTCCCTGACAGAGCTTTTTACGAACGCCTTTAATCAGAAAACACGCAAAGAAACAGTAGAAGCCTGGACTAATTTTTACAGCCGACTCTCCTATGCCCTTCTCGGCCTGCCTCTCCTTCTTCTGGGCCTGCCAGTGCTGCTCATCTCTTATCGAAAATGGGGAAGAGATCTCTCGGTGGCGATCCCGGCAAGCTGTGCTATGGCCTTTATCGCCTGGGGAATGTGGGGGGCACTGCAATCTCTGGCCAGGGCAGATTACTTCTCACCCCTCCTGGCCGCAGCACTTGTTCATATCCTCTTTGGCGGCGGTGGTTTTCTCCTGCTGCACAAACAGGGCACCTAGCTCATGATGTCTTCACGCAAACAGCGCGTGGGTATTGTTGGAGTTCCGCCGCTCTCAATCATGGAAATGCTTTCTTCTCCTGAGGTTGAAATCTACGACCTTGACGAACCCCAGGGAAAAACAGACATTGAAACCGCATCTCCCTTTCTCCCCCGGGTATATTGCGGCATCCTGCGAACCGTCATTGCCAACAGCCTGACCATCAGGCCCGATGTTATCTATATCGATACCGGCCCAGGAAAATGTGACTGTGCCGTACATACGGCAACGGTCCTGGAAGACACCCTGCCTGAGACCCGCATTATTCGCACCAGGAACCAGGACAGCATGGGATTTGGAACGCCCCTCTGCAGAACACGCATGGGTCTCTTGGAAAAAATGGCGGCCATTACTGCCTCGGTTCAGTCCACCACTCCTTTTCAGGACCTTCCCCCCTGTGAGCCAAAGGCAGGTTTCTGGGGGGTTCCGCCACGAGACTTTTCCCTGCTCAAACTCTTTCCTGACACCACTCATATCTACGGCTGGGCACGCTGCATGGAGAACAAGACACCGGATAATCTGGAGCTTGAACTCCACTACAATCCGAATATCCCTACGGTATTTTTTGCTCAATCCTTTTGTGCAAAGACTGCCCTTGCCCGCCACCTGGCAACAAAACACCCACACGGCCTCTACCTTGACTGCGACGTGACTGCCGGCAACAGTGCCAAGGCAAAAATCCAGGCCTTTCTCGAACTCTCAAAAATATGAGTTCCTCATCTTTCCTTATATTGGTCGTCACCCCCTTTGCGCGAGCCGCGTTTCAGGTACCCCCCCATGCTCCTTGCTGATTTCGGTACATCTTATTGTAAGCTCCTGGATACCAGCGCAAGTGACGGGCCACAGCTCATTGCCACTCGGAATCTTGATCACGATCTGCAAGTGGACAGAGGAACCGGCCACAACGGCAAACGTCATTGTCATCACTACGTCAACGAGCTTACTGCCCTTGCCAGGGGTGGGCTCAGCCTGATCCAGGAAGAATCCTTCACCCTCCTGGACTGCGGCAGTCGCGATATCAAGTATGTTGCCTACCAGGGAGAAAAGATTAAGGATATGGGATGGAACGCAGAATGCGGGGCCTCCATGGGGTTCACCATTGAACTCCTGGAAAAATATTATGACCTCGATTTTGCTGCCATCAAAGTGCCTGCAAGCTCTTTTTCCGTAACCTGCGGGGTTTTGGGGATGAGTCACATCTTTGATGCGGTGGTGACCGGCAGCAGTGAGGAAGAGGCTGTGGCCAAATTTGTCAAAGGTATTGCCATCAATGCCTACAACTTTGCAAAACGCCCGGAAAAAGTCTATCTCTCCGGAGGACTCTGCGACAATCCCCTTTTTGTTGGTTCATTCCCCTGCCCTGTGGTTTTGCTGGGACGCTTTGTTTTGCTGGAGGGACTGAAGGCCTCTTCTGAACAGTTGAATATACAGTAGAGCGTTTGACTCTACGACTGATGTCAAACTGGCCGAGATTTATTCTTCCAATCTTTATTTTGTGACCTCGGGTCAACGTTAAGATATTTTGAAAATATGTTGACTTTGGTAGGCAGGAATTTTGAGCCAGAGGCCAAAACTCTTTGGCAGCATTTGTTACGTATATAGTGCGGGAACCTTATCTGGAAGCATCGTAACTTACAACTTTCCTGAAATAGTTAATCTTGTCACTGGCAAGCCTGCTTGACTCTCATTCTCCTACCTTATAGAATTAAGGTAAATGTAGACAATTTGATAAGCCTTTTATAAGCTTATCATTCCACTCCACATCACACCTGTGCTGATACCGGAGGTTGCAGAAAATCCGGTAGGATATGTATTACCTGTGGTCAAATGCCTTTGGTGTAATCCTGCTGATTGGGCTGGAAAAGATGATGAGGATATTAATCTGGTTTATCCTGTTGGCTGGAGGATTGATTGCAGGCCCCATGCTGGATATGGCTCTTTTTCCTAATCTGTTTTGCAGTATCCTTTTCCATCTCATTTCCTTTGTTTTCGGCGTGATTCTCTCGCTCCTGGTCATCAATGGTGCCCGAAACACCGGGCGTCAGTTAGCACGCAAGGGACGTGTCGGCGATTTGCCCAGGATGGAAACCAACCGCCTGGTCACCACCGGGCTTTATAGCTGCATGCGTCATCCCATGCACCTGGCTCTGCTTTTTTTTCCTCTGGCCCTTGCCCTGCTTGAAGGATCGCCCTCTTTTATCATTATAATCTGGCCGGTGGAGGTATTGTTTATGCTCGTAATGATACGGTTTGTGGAAGAACCGGAGGCAAAGAAAAAATTTGGTGCGGACTATACAACCTATAAAAAAGAGGTCCCCATGTTTACCCTGTCACGATCCTGTTTGCAGGAGCTTTTTCTAAAACGATCAAGGACATCTCATCCAAAAAAATAAACCCTATCCGCAACCTGGGTGGTAAACTCTCCCGGGATGCAACTACATTAATCAAAAAAAGTTTAACATAATTCCAACACGCTGAAGGCCAACTCCTTGATAACCAGTGATGACGGTGCGTCCGGATACGCCGTAACAGCAAGGTCTCCTTCAGCAAGAGCACGGGGTAGGCAATGGTCATAGGGGATCTCGGCCAGGAGATCAAAGTCATTCTCTGAGGCGAACTGCTTGATAAGCAGTGTTTGTTTCGGGATGAATATCGGCCCGGTTAATAACAATCCCAAGTGGCATTTTGAAATGACCTACCACTTCAATTATCCGCTGCAGATCACGGAGGGCGGATGGCGTTGGTTCCGTCACCAGCAGCACATAATCTGCTGCTTTCAGGGAGGCGATGACTGGACAACCGATACCCGGCGGTCCGTCGGTAACGAGAAGGTCTGCCTTGCATTTTTCCGCCTCCTCCCTGGCTCCTTTCTTCACCACATCAACCAGGTGACCGGAGCTTGATTCTCCGATGTTGAGTGCACCGGCAACTACCTGCAGACCAACGCAACTGAACAGATTGAGATTCATCCTGCCAGTCTCAACAATATGTGCGTCTACCTAAACTTGAACTTTCTACTGCCAGTCAAAATCAAGCGTGATCAAGGAGCTTCTGCATGGTCCGGATATCCGTCTTGTTCTTGAGCATGACCGTAGCGCAGCATGGAGGAGGAAGGAGGCAGTGGTTGTGGGAAGTTCCGGCCCCTCCTAATGGAAAAAAGAGAAAAGGTAGTTAAGAAAAAAATCCCAACCGCCTTGACACCCAAAAATAAATCTGTCTCGGTTTTATTGATCTTAAAAACCTTTATGTTCCGATAATAATACTACTGTCTAGTGTATTGATCATCGTTACAACCGAGAGTGCGGCCAGGTAACTGGTGGCGGGGTTCTGAGGGCTGGGTTTGTTGTCGATCTTTAAAACTGCCTCCCCAAATGATCCACAGATGTGCACCTCATGCGTATTCGTCACAACTGACGGGTCTGCCCAGAGTTCGATCTGCACCTCTTTTTGCGCCGCCATCCCCAGAGCCACAGCCGCATTGACATTGCGGGGATAGTGTCTGATGCACTCGTTGGCACTACCCCGAAAGAGGCACTCGCGTTTATCTGTTTGTATACCGAAAGATTCCGGAGGCTTGGTGGTTCGCATCGTAAGTTTATCCACTCCGCCATATCTGGCGATCTTTGCATTGTCCAACCCAAAAAGTGCACCGCTCGGTATCAGTATGCGCCTGCTTCTCTCCTTCGCTATACTAAGCAGCCGCTGCTCCAGCTCCTCATCGGCCAAAGCACCGGCACTCAAGATCAGTAGATCGCACTGCTTTTGCAATACCGCTTCTGCATACGCCCTAACCGCCCCGATCGAAGCGATCTCGATGACGAGATCAAAGGGTTCGTTGATAAATCGATCAAACTCCGTGAATGCTTTGGCTGAACTTTTTTTTGCTATCCGATCTGAGCGATCACTATGGCGGTCAAATACCGCTATAATATCGCCTCCAAGCGAAAACTCGGTGATCAGTCCCGCAATGTTGCCGCAGCCTATCACTCCAATGCGCTTCATTTATATTCCTGCTGGCTGATTTAGATTATCATTGCGTATTCCATGATATCCGGCCGGTCATTCCACGTAATCCCGGTCAGGGAGTCGGAACGTAGCGACGCTGTTATTTGTCCATTACCTTTTTCTCTCGATTCATATCAAGTGTGCGTTCTTTTTTCTCATAAATTCTCCTTTGACAAGTGAGACAATGGGGGCGGATTACGATAACATACTGGTTTGGTAACAAAAAGATTAAAAGCCTACCCGCTTTTCATTCTTGTAAGGCCATTTTTATCTCAAAAAATAGCCTTACAAGAAAAAGTTAGTGTTTAAATGAGCCCTGAATAGTGAAAGAGGGGCTAAAAATAGTGTGATCTATCTCTGCAGGATTTTACGAAACGATCCCCTCTTGGAACTCGGCGAGGCTTTTGGTATGACCGGTTACAGCCCCGCCGACAGCACTGTTGAACGAGTAGTAAAAGAGGAACTGTCGAGGGATAGGCAGCTGCAGAAAAGGATTGAGAAAATTTAAACAATCTCTGCTTGCTCTAAAAAGGTCAAACCAAGACCTAACCCCTTTTCCCCTCTGCCGGTGGCAAAACCCAACAAAAAGGACACGGCCCTATGAAATCACCAGTTTCAAGAGGTCCAGGATGGAGACGATTCCGGCCTTTTTCTTTTCGCCACCGGAGACAAGCAGGTGGTGAACGCCGGCGCTGTTCATCACCGCAAGCGCATTCTCCACACTCTCGGCAGAATCCAATTGCGCACATGGCGAGGTGATCTCCTTATTGCTGATAAGCTCGCAGGTGGTCATGAATTCGGCCGCCTTGGTCTCGTCAAGGTCATCATTTCTGCCAAAACTCTCGAGGATGTCCATATCGGTAACCACCCCCATCACCTCTTCGCCCATCATGACGGTAAGGGCCGAGCTCTGGTTGTCCACCATCATCCGGATCACAGTCCTGAGGTTGGCCTCCATGTCAACACTCGGTGCATCCCAATCCACTGCATTAATGATTTCATCATTAAATCCCATATGCTTTACCTCCTGTTAAATATTTTGCTCAGAATGTTCGTTCCCTGACGAGATCAGTTCATTTCTCCTTTCTTCGTTCTTATATCCGTATCTTTGCCTCAGGCTACTCCGGATTTTTTTCCAGGTGTTTGTAACGGGTCAAGACCGCCTCTGCAAAAAAGGAGGGCACAGTGGGCAAGTCGGACGAATTTCAGGACACGGCAAGGTGATAAATAATCGTTTTTTAGATCAGTGCCCTGGGGGGAAAGATGAGCTATTCAATCCAGTAATATGTGCTCAGCCGACACCCATCATCGTTCCTTGAAACCATTTTAATTAGAATAAAATCATAATATTATTTGAACTGTTAAGCCTTTTCAATCGCCCCGCATAGCTCCAGGTTCCAGAAACCCATTATAGTCATAATCCCACAACAGCAATTTGAAAGTCAATAATTTTCCACCGAGCCTGTAGAAAACACAGCGTTGCTATCTGTTCCAGGAGAGGAAAATAGTATGGTTAAAGGGCAAACAGTTATCTCTGATGCCGACTCAACATTGCCATCGGTATGTTCGTTCAGTCATTTTGCAATAGAGTCACCCATCACAGTTGAACTTCGCACTGCCAGTCCCAACCGTTCGTTATCCACCTCGACTTAATACTATTATGGAGCTTTTTTGATAACGCGTTCCGCAACGCTACCCAGCAAAATTTTCAAACTGTTCGACTCGGGGCAGGAGCATCTACTATTACTTCGACAACGACGAAAACGACTATGCTGCGGTCAATGCACGGACGCTTCAGAACATAGTGACCAGGGTACTGCTGGGTCAACGTTGATAGGTTCCTATCAGCTCAGTCTCTTCGAGGAGATATTCCTGTATGGCCTTTTCCATCTCTGCCTTGGTAGGTTTGCCAAGGTCTGGTAACATTGTCCCAAGAGCAAAAAGTTTAAAAAAATAACGATGGCGACCGATAGGCGGACAAGGACCGCCATAGCCGGTACGGTGCCAATCGTTTACACCCTCTTTAGTTCCGGAAGGAAGATAGGCGCTGGTAATGCCCTGCTCCAGACCAGTAGAGTCAGGCGGCAGATTGTACAGCACCCAGTGAACCCAGGTCATTTGTGGTGCGGCCGGATCGGGCGCATCGGGATCACAGACAATAAGGGCCAAACTTTGCGTGCCCGGCGGCGCTCCGGCCCAGCTCAGGGGTGGCGATATATCTTGGCCGTCACAGCTGTACAGTGAAGGGATTTCGCCTTGATGAGAAAATGCGGCGGAGATGAGTGTCATCGTCATATGCAATGCTCCTTGCAGGTTGTCCAGGTCAGCGAGTGCGGTCAAACATGGTCAGCTCCCAATGACCACCGGGCACGTCGTGACGGATGATGTAAAGAGCCCCGTCGTCACCTCTGACCTTGAAATAGCGATGGTCAGGGGCCAGCCAGCGATCAAAAATCTCGACCACCTTGATCTCTCTGTTGTTCAGGAAAAACCGGCGCGGCAACTCCTCGTCCCGGTATCCGGCATAGCATTCGACCCGGATAGTGAATACGTGTTCGGGTTCGCTCATTCCTTTACGACCTTCACGCTGCTTGCCTGGGGCCCCTTATCTCCCTCTTCCTCGCGAAAGTGAACCGTTGCGCCGATGGCCAGTAAATCGAAATCCGCATTCAAGACGCTGTTGCGGTGGAAGTAGATCTCCCGGTTGTCCGCAGTGGTTATCAGACCGTAATCCTCCATGGGGGAGAGGTGGGTTATTCTGCCATGAAGCGCCTCCTCATGGGCCTTGACCTGTCCCTTGCGACGGCATTTATATTCCTCCAGCTTGCGGCCAGCTGCATTAAAGGCATCACGCAGGGCCACATAGACATCTTCATGGGCGTGATGCCTGGGAGATGGTTCTCGGTTGATTTCCAGCTTGCCCTCCGGACAGCTAATGTCAATTCGCACCTTGAAGAGACCTCCCTTGCGGTGATGTTGAAGAGGGGCTTCGACAACGACACGGCAACTGATCATCTCTGCATGGTGCCTGTTCATTTTGTCGACCCGTCTCCTGACATCGGTCTCCACAGCCTCAGAACTCTCCATATTGCGAAAAGTAATCTGTAAGGGTACTTGCATGGGTTTCCTCCTGTAAGCAATGAAAGGTCACTTTGAGCTCGGCCGGTCTTTCCTGCTCAGACCAATCGGGCTTCGCCGGTAAGCGGTACAAAAGCAACTGGCAGGACGTTACGGGTGGTGAACTTGCCAATCTCGTCCTTTTCCAGCAGTAAAAGTTGCTGTGTCATATGCGAGTACCCGACAGGGATGATCAGCCTGCCTCCCGGCTTGAGCTGCTCCTTCAGGGACGGCGGCACATGATCGATCGCGGCCGTGACAATGATGCCGTCAAACGGGGCATGTTCCGGCCAGCCCCGGTAGCCGTCACCGTGGCGCACCTCGACATTTTCGTAGCCCAGTCCTGCAAGACTTTCGGCAGCCTGCGCTGCGAGAGTCGTTATGATCTCGATGGTGTAGACTTTGTTGACCAGCAGAGAGAGTATCGCAGCCTGGTATCCCGACCCGGTGCCCACCTCCAGGATCACATCGTCCTTGCCGGGGTTGAGCAGATCAGTCATAAGGGCGACGATGAAAGGTTGGGAGATGGTCTGCCCGTTACCGATGGGAAGAGGGCAGTTGTCATAGGCTAATGATTTCAGAGCGCCGGGTACAAATGCATCCCGTGGCACCTGGCCCATGGCCTCCATAACTTCATGCTGCAATACCTCCCTCCCGGTAAGCCCTTTGGTAAACAGGCATTCAGACTCAATGACCCGTAGCATTTCGTTGATAGGGGATCTGGACATTATCTTTAAAACCTCATCCTTTTTCTTTTATGTTATCGCAAAGAGTAACCTCTGAGCAAACATTTTTTAATATATCGATTTTGTTAAAAATGGAGATGTTTTTCATCTGAGGTGAAAATCAGAGTTTGATTTGTTAGAATGTTTTAAATGTACTCCTGCGGAGCAGGAAGCTTTTTTATTTTTGTTGCTTTGTTAATGGCGCATCATTTGCGTTGAGATAGAGGACTGAATAATGGCACATCTTAAGGTTAAAGCCACACTCACTTGTTCTCCGGAGTTGATACTTGATCATCTGCCTTCAGCCGATCGACGTGTTCTACTCTTCGGTGAAACAGGGAGCGGGAAGTCAACGCTGGCAGCCAGCATGGCACAAGCACTCAACAGGGCCGGTAATTCCTGCGATCTCATTGGCGCCGATCCCGGTTCACCGCTGTTTGGGGTTCCCGGCGCGGTTTGCCTTGTGAATTGGCAAAAAGATGGCTGGCGGCTTGTTGCTCTCGAAGCATTGTGCAGCCTTGATGCCGGACGATTCCGATTGCCGCTGGTTTCTGCAGTGCGGAGGCTCGCCCGACGATCCGACAGGAAAATGGTGTTGGTCGACGCCCCCGGCGTGGTCCGAGGTGTTGCCGGTGCGGAGCTGTGGACGGGCCTGGTTGAAGCGGCGGCCATTGATACTATTTTGGTTCTCATCCGAGATGGGAAGAAACTGCCCCTGGTCAACGAGCTTGCAGCGACCGGCACCGAGGTCTACATCATCCGACCTGCCCCGGAGGCCCGTTATCCCGGCAAGAAGCAGCGCAGGCGTCAGCGAACAGGTTTATGGGATGCCTATCTGGACAACGCCGGGGAAAAGAGTATTCGACTCTCCGAAATCAACATGATTGGGACCCCGCCCCCTGCGGATGCGGAGCAGGAATGGCAGGGGCGGCAGATCGCCTTGTTGCAGGGAAAACAAACCCTTGCCATGGGCGAGGTTCTCAATAACGACCAGGGATATCTGCGCCTTCGAATAGCCGGCTCCGACAAAGAGATCAGTCAGCTTTTGGTTCGTGATGCCCGTCGAAATGATAAAGAGTGGCTGGGCACTGCCAAACCATTTGCATCGATGGCACTGCACTATATGCCTGCGCCCGATATCATACCTTACCCTGCAACGGGAAAAAATACCGGCCCTTGTCCTGTTGCCGATGTCGGTGCAGCGTCCGCCATCCTGGTTAACGGCATCTTCGGTGACCCACTCCTGCACCTGCGGTTGGGCAATCAGAAACGGAGCCTGCTGTTTGATCTCGGCGAAGGAGGACGGTTGCCGGCACGCATTGCCCATCAAGTGACAGATGTGTTTGTAAGCCATGCCCATTTTGATCATATCAGCGGATTTCTCTGGTTGCTACGCTCCCGCATCGGTGATTTTCCCCCTTGCCGTGTGTTCGGTCCTCCGGGGCTGTCGGACCATATCGCCGGGCTGATGAGAGGGATACTTTGGGACCGCATCGGTGAGAAGGGGCCACGTTTCAAGGTTTGCGAACTCCATGGCGAGAGATTGCGTATCTTTACCCTGCAGGCAGGAAGGAGAGGCAGAGTAGAGCTTGAGCAACTTCAGGTGCCGGACGGTGTGCTTCTGCATGAGGCCGGTTTTAAGGTGCGGGCCATGGTCCTGGAACATGGTACGCCGGTACTGGCCTATGGATTTGAACACGCTCCCGCACTCAATATACACAAGGACCGTCTCGCTACGAGCGGATTGACTCCAGGACCATGGCTTCGTGAGCTCAAGCAAAGTGTTGCGTTCGGTGACCGAAAAGCAGTGATACGGTTGCCCAATGGTTCAACCGGTTTGGCCGCCACGCTTGCCAATGACCTGATCCGTGAGACGCAAGGGTTAAAACTCGTTTATGCCACTGACCTTGCCGATACCCATGCAAACCGTGAGAAGCTAACTGTCTTGGCCGAAGGCGCCTACACCTTTTTCTGCGAGGCGGCATTTGTTGAGGCCCACAGGGAGTATGCAGAGCGCACGGGTCATTTGACTGCACGCGCCTGCGGAGAAATCGCCACTGCTGCCGGTGTCAAACATCTTGTGCCTTTTCACTTCTCACGACGGTATGAGAGTGCTCCGGGGCGAGTCTACGACGAAGTCAGGGCTGCCTGTTCCCGAGTCGTGGTGCCTTCTTTTCCAAAAACGTTGCTTGATCGCGATTTATAGCGAACTTGTCTCCGCATTACCATTAACAGGCACATCTTCATCCCTTCTTGCCATACGGAATTGGCCGCATTGACTCTTACCTCTTTGCCGGCACCATTTATTTCTGCATTATCTGCAAAACGGTCCACTGGTCCGACGATATCTTGCCCGATTGGGGCAGACCTTGATCAGTTCGGCCCAAGTATCTCATAACAGATTATTTATGCAACTGTAGCAACCGTTGCTGCAACCTATCTGCAAAAAAACAGGTAACGGACCGTCGAGCTCCCCTGCAGACAGCCCTTCAGAACGTACGGAAGCGGTTGAAATATATTTTTGTATTTTGACCTCCCTCATGTACAATCAAGTATGAAGAACACTTTGATTGTCATGAGACTGTGATGAGAAGGATGACACCATGCACCTCTGCCATCGTCTGTCTTGCGTTCCTTCTCTACGGTATGATGATGCAGCCATCGGCCTCGGCAAATCCATTCAAGGAGCGAAAGGTGATCAAATTATCCGCACCGGCGACATCGAGCACGGTTTCTGTGGAAGCAGCCCTGCAGACCAGAAAGTCCATCCGCTATTATGCACATGAACCTCTGCTCCTGAGTGAGGTTTCGCAGCTGTTATGGGCTGCCCAGGGAATCACCAGAAAAAACGGCATGCGCACTGCACCCTCAGCCGGAGCACTCTATCCCCTGGAGATCTACCTGGTGGTCGGTCGTGTACAGGATTTGGCTCCGGGTGTCTATCGTTATCATTCCCAGGGGCATGAGCTTGAAAAGCTGAGCAGTGGCGACAGGCGCCGGGAACTGACCCATGCTGCGTTACAACAGAGTTGCATCGAAAAGGGGGCGGTCGATATCGTTCTGGCAGCTGTCTATGAGCGGACCGCCAGAAAATACGGATCCAGGGCTGAGCGCTATGTGCATATGGAGGTAGGGCATGCGGCGCAGAACATCTATCTGCAGGCGGCCAGCCTTGGTTTAGGGACGGTCGTAGTCGGTGCCTTTGATGATCAGGCCGTGCAGCAGACCTTGATGATGAACAGCAACGAATATCCACTCTGTATCATGCCGGTTGGCCGGATCCGCTGATTGGTGTCACGATACTGTAATGAATGCGGCGCTGCATTTGTCGTTGTACCCCATTGATTAGTTTTTTTTGCCACAATCCTGACAACCTTTTTCTATGTTCCTGCTCCTGAAAATTCTTCAGCCGAACCGCACTTACGCAATCCGACATCCTGCAAGGAGGACCAGCCATGACTCTGATACTCTCTTCCACGGCGTTTTCCCATAACCAGGAAGTTCCTCTTCTCTATACCTGTGATGGCAGTGACCAATCGCCGTAACTGTTATACGACAAGAAGTAACCATGAGTGGTGCATTCGGTGCGTTACTAACAGTCTCCACTCTTCAGCCCAATCAACATGAGTAGCTACAACAAATAATAACCAGAGGGAAAAACAATGGATTGCATGATACAGCCGCTGAGCGGAAGGCCTGTCAGCACACAGCCGATGGAAATAGTCGAGCGTAAAGGTCTGGGTCATCCTGATACCATCTGTGATATTCTGGCGGAAAATCTCAGCAAACATCTCTGCCGGTTTTATCAGGAGCATTTCGGCCTTGTCCTGCATCACAATGTGGACAAGGGACTACTCTTTGGCGGCAGCTCCAGGCCCGCTTTTGGCGGCGGCGAGGTCCTGGAGCCGATGGAGGTGTACCTGGTAGGCCGGGCCACCATGTCCCATCGCGGAAAACCTGTCCCTGTTGAAGAGCTGGCTGTGGAGACTACCCGCCAGTGGTTCAGGGAAAATTTTCACGCCCTTGATCCGGAGCGCCACCTGCGGATTCGCTGCCTGCTGCGACCCGGTTCGCAGGAATTGACCGAACTCTATCTTCGCCAAGCTGCCAAGGGTATCGCCCTGGCCAATGACACCTCCTGCGGAGTGGGCTATGCTCCCCTGAATACCCTTGAAACGGTAGTGCTGGGGGTGGAACAGTATTTGAACCGGCCGGCAGTGCATCGGCAGTTTCCAGCCTTTGGCCAGGATATCAAGATCATGGGGCTGCGGACCGAGGGTCATATCGAGCTAACCATTGCCTGCGCCTTTGTTGATCGACATCTTCATGACATTGCGGATTACCTCCAACAAAAAGAAAAACTGGCCGAACTGGTCGTGCAGCGCAGCGCAGAGATCTGCAGGCTACCGGTTACCGTGTTCGTCAATACCGCTGATGATCCGGATGTCGGCAGCCTGTACCTGACGGTTACCGGCACTTCTGGTGAAGCCGGAGATGATGGCGAGGTCGGCCGCGGGAACCGGGCCAACGGGCTGATTACCCCCTACCGCCCCATGAACATGGAGGCGGTTGCAGGCAAGAACCCGGTCACCCATGTGGGCAAGATATACAATATAGCAGCCGTGCAGATGGCTGAACGCATTGTTAGCGAGATTGAGGAGGTGCAAGAGGCCTACTGTTTTCTGGTCAGCCA
>DAOVAI010000031.1 GCA_030671085.1 Pseudomonadota bacterium
TCACCTGCCCCAATCCTCACTGCTCTTTCTCGTGGCTGCCCTCTGCGGACGCCAGACCCTGCTGGACACCTATCAGGAGGCCATCGAACAGGGCTACCGCTTCTACTCCTACGGCGATGCCATGGTCATCTGCCCCTGACCGGTTACGTCAACGCTCACCCTTACTCACTCTGTTCTGCGAACTGTTTTTCCGCTTGCTCCAGGTCCTCCCACAGATCTTCCACCCACTGATACCGTTTCTTGACATCGAAGGCTATTGCTCTAAGAATGACTTGTTCCAGAGCAATAGACAGGCTGGCCCGATAATTTCTGGGACTTGTAAGCTTTTCTTTATGCTGCAACCATTTCTTCAGAGACTTCTTTTCTTGGCTAAAAGGCAGACTTCCCGTTACCGCCAGATAGAGTAAAATTCCAAGTCCATACACATCGCTGCGTGGGTCTCCCCGTTTGCCGTCAAGGAGTTCCGGCGCCAGATAGAGCAGGTCTCCCTGGGGACCAAGACCGGCTGCAACAATGGGATCCGGCTGCTGATCGCTTGCCGCCAATCCCATATCGATAAGGTGTATTTTTTCTCTTTTGTCCAGCATCAGGATATGCGGACGCAGATCGTGGTGGACGACCCCTGCAGCATGGAAGGAGGCCGTCAGGTCACACAGCTGAGAAAAAATGGGCAGCAACAGCCGCTCCTCTAATCGCCCTTTATCAAGAAGTGAAACAAGACTGCTGCCCTGAACTTCCTCCAGAACCAGCACATCACCTATCCGCTCCCTGACACGGGGCAGGCAGGGGTGTGATATGGTCTCAAACAGCTGCAGTTCTGTTTCGAGACAGGATCTGTACAGTGGATTCTGCAGCACCTCATCAAAGCCGACCTTGAGAGCTACTTTGTCATCAGATGTTACTGAATGACCACTGTACAGCCAGGACATGGCACCGGCAGCAATTGGCAGGTTCACAACATAGTCGCCGATAAAGTTCGGCTGGAGGCCTGATCCCTTGCGGGCTGAACGAACATAGCTTCGTAGAGAACCAAGGGAAGCATGCAGTACATCAAGCTCATCTCCGGGACCGGGTACACTGCTCTCTTTTTTCTTTTCAGCCACAAGGGAGAGCATGACGCCAAGACGCTCGATGACCAGGCGTTGGAAGAGCAGGTTCAAAAGCCACAGCAAAACAAGACTTCCACTGAGGGTGATGAGGAAAATAATGAGGCTTCCCTGCCATGCCTCACGCAGTGAGGCGGAAACAGGAATTGCCACCGAGTCAATACCTGCCAGATCACCAACCTGGAATCGAAACCCTCCCTGTTTGCCATAACGATCCAACAATGACTGCGGTGCATCTTCTGCCTTGCTATGGCAGCGCATACAGGCCGGGGAAAAGTAATCGGGGATCATAGAAATGAAAAACGGTTCTCCATTCTTGTCCACAATACCCTGCCAGAAAGACCGCCCGGAATCAGCTTCAAACCAATCGAACATCTCCTCTTCAAAGGGGTCAGCCAGATTACGCGGATTATGCGGGTTTAATGAGGCACGACGATAGATATAGTTGGGCATGGACTGCGCAAAGCGCTCCATGATGGTGGTGCTGACATAGGTGGTTGACATTGCCTCGATGATAAAGGCATCCGGGCCGTGCAGTTCGTTCATCTTCGGCCGTAGTTCCTCTTTGACATAGGAACGGATGGCCTCCACCTCCTGGAGAATAACCTCGGACTTGGTCATGGCCTCGGCCATGAGCAGGCGGCGGGTATTCCAAAAAGAAAGCGCAGACAGCAACAGTCCGCCACCTAAGAGAATAATGGCTGACCAAAGAAAAAAGCGCTGTTTAAGATTGGTGGTGGACATCTGTCCATGCCTTTTGATTTTCATAAACAATCTCCGGGGAATCAAGTACCTTTGGGCAGCCGTCTACCGAGAGAAGATGGCAGATCAGCAGCCTTAATTGCTTTGACTGTTTTTTCTGCATCATAAGCAACCCGGTAAAACTCCAGCACCTGCTCACGGCTATCATAAATAAGATAGCAGGAACGTGGATCTCTGTCTCGTGGTTGACCAATGCTCCCGCAGTTGATGATACGACGCCTGGTATCACCAACCCTATACCTTGTCGAACCGGCTACGGCCTCAAGATCAATGGCCAGCAGGTTCCTTCTTGTGATTATCAGGGGCTGATGACTGTGACCGATGAAGAGATGGCGGCAGCGGGTGGCAGCAAAACTGCGCAGGGCGTATTTTCGGTCCATCACATACCGCCACCCTCTCGGATTGTAGGGGTTGGCATGGACAAAAGTCATATCCACCAGGTCAAGGCGATCTGGTAACATTGCCAGAAACTCCTTGTTTTCAGCACTCAATTGATCCATGGTCCAGAGTATCGCCTCCTTGGCAGCAGATGACATACCGTAAGGTGACGTCTCCCAAAGTGCAGCCACATCATGATTGCCGGCAAGGCAACGACAGTTTTTCAAACTGTGCACCAGTTCAATGCATTCATTGGGATACGGTCCATACCCCACCAGATCACCCAGACAGATGCTCCTGTGTACACGTCGACCGGCAGCATCGCTAAGCACAGCTTGCAATGCCTCAAGGTTGCCGTGGACATCCGAGAAGACCATCAAACGCATTTAATCTCCATTGGTTAAGTTAGGATTTGCTACATTCAACGCACTTTTCTGGATCAACACACAGAGATCCTGGTCCAGGTTCAAGGCCCCAAGTAAAGGGCCGTAACAGGCCAGATCCAGTTGGCTGACAGGACAGGCCTTGTCTACCAGAAAAGGTACCGAAGGCGGCATCCTGTCGAGATGGGCACGAAGCAGGCGAGAAACATGTCCTAACTCTTTTTTCAATCTGCAGGAAAGCGGCAGTGATTCTCGGATATAGATCTCTTGCAGACGGCTATGATCGTGTTCGAGCAATTCGGCCATCTGACTAGCCACTTGGTGAAATTTACGGTGAATTGGATCCAGGATTGACGTTACTTCCTGCCAGTTGCCTAAAGTGTCAAGGGAGGCCAGGAAACGACCAAAGCGGCAGTGCTTTTCACTGAGATCAATATCCCGTTCAGGGTGCAGAAGTAACTGGTAGATAAAATCCGTATGAAAATGAAGATGTTCGTACCAGAGATCCACCAGAAAAATATCACAGATAAGCACCTGTCTTGCTGTCAACTGATCCGGCGGTATAGCTGACAGGTCAGTGGCTGCTGAAAACTGCTGTTCTTCGGCAACCAGTAATGGACATGGGCACTGTTTCTCTAAACGACGTCGCACCGAAGCACTTCGGAGTAACCCCTCCTTTTTCCTGGAACTTCCCAAGACCAGTAACTCCGCATCCAGGTCTGTGCAGAGCTCACCCAACACATCAACAACCTCCCCCCGAACCAGGCGAATAGTTGGATCAATCCCGTAACGGCGAAAGAGCTGAACAGCCTGCTCCAACCTGGCCATCAACTTCTCACCTTCCACGGTTATGCCATAACGCCTGACATGAGAATCGCTTTCTTCTTCAACAACATGAAGCAAAGTAACATCAGCCGAACGGACAAGAGCCTGTTTTTTAAGCTCAGCCAGCATGGTGTCACTTTGGGAAGAGTCTATCAAAGCACCAATAAGCTGCGGCTTCCCGCCTGAAACCTCTATTCTTTTTTGTTGCCTGCTGCTTTTCTGTACAGCTTTGCAGGGGAACAACCTCTTCCACAAAGAAGGTTGTTTAGATGTGCTGCCCGTCGCTGTAACAGGGAGCTGCTGCCAACAATTCAGATCATGCTGAAAATCCTCTACACTTGCATAACGGCCTTCAGCATGACGACAAATAGCACGAAGGATAATAGATTGAATCTGAGGGGGTATATTCGGGTTATGATAGCGTGGCGGAGTTGGATCGTGACGCAGGCGACGGCGGGCAATGTGGACTTTACTGGAACGCGGCCAGGGTAACTGGCCGGTGAGCATCTCATAGAAGAGCATACCCATGGCATAGATGTCACAACGGGGATCAGTCCGTTCCCCAAGGAGCTGTTCCGGAGCAATATACCAGGGGGTTCCCAGGGGAATATCCAGATCAAGATGCAGAAGATCTGGAAGATTACGGCTGCTGGCCAGGCCAAAATCAATCACTTTAACGCTGGAATCTTTGCAACAGATAATATTTTCAGGTTTGAGATCCAGGTGAACTATGGACTGTTCATGCAGATAACTGACCACTTCACAGAGCTGATCCATCAAAGTCAAAGCAGTGTCCAACTCAAGGCTGCGATTTTTACCGATCCAGGACCTGAGATCTTGACCTGCCACATATTCCATGATGATGTATTGCCGGCTTCTCTGTCTATGGATAAATCGTATAATTCCAGGATGGTCGAGCAGTCGGCTGATCCGCTCTTCGTTTTGATAATGGTACAACAGGAGAGGATGATTAAGAATATCACCACAGGGGATTTTCAAAACAACCTGTTCACGGGAAAGCTGGTCTTCAGCCAGAAAAAGAGTAGCCAGGGCTCCTTCGTGCAACTTAGAACGCAATATGAAGATATCTAAAGAATCACCTATCTCTGGTTGTTGAAACGAACTAGAGGACAAAGATGACATAGCCGACCACAATGAAGAGAATGACCAGAATCTCCACAAATGTAATCCTCGCAAGCATCAAACATATTTTTCGCTGTGATGGATTCATCTGCAGCACCATACGGTTCATAACAAGGCGAAAAAACAGGGCAACAGGGGTTTGTTTTATATTAAGATGAATATACTCCCTGATGGCTCGTATCCAGAGGAGGAGTGGATCACTTGCATCCAGCTCCCCTTGCGGGGAACGAACCTGCACCTTTAACTTACTGTTCAGATTAAGAAAAAGAATAGTTACTTCAATCGTCTCAGTCAATGTAATACACAGGATTTCATCTTCTCTTTCGTTAAAGACAAGACTCCCAGAGAGGGGAAATTCCTCTTCTGTCACATAATCTTTTATGGTCGTTGTGAAAGATACTCCGTCTTGCTGAAAATCTGAAATAAACCAGTTGGGATGCAACCGCAGAAGACGGTCTTGGGGGACAAGGGGTTGCAGGTCAAAGTCAGCAGGAAGCTGCAGACCAAGGTCAATTTCTTCTGAAACAGTCGCAGAAGGAACAGTTACGGGGCTATCAGAAGTGGGCATGGCAGTAGTGGATGCAAGTCCTTGTTTTTCATTGTATCCCGCAGACCCTTTCTGGGTTGACCAGTCAGGAATCCTTTACTTACATAACAGGGGCCGATAACAATCAGGTCACAGCCAAGTTCTCCAGCGACCTTTGTAATGGTCTCAGCAATACTACCGGTTCGTTGCAGAAAATTTACTTGTGAAGCGGGCGGATAAGAATCTTTGATCCGCTGCCACTCCTCTGCAATCTCTTCGCTCACCTGCTCTTCCACATGATCAAGAAAGGTGGCATGGGTCTTACTGGAGTTGAGCCAGTCATCACCAGTCATCTCACGCCAATCTTCATCGAGCACTGTAAGTACACTGACTTTCAGATCTGGATTTATGGCCGATTGTTTAAAAACAAAGGCCTCAGCTTTTTGAGCACCTTCTGTACCGTGGGTACAGAGCAAGACATGCTTAAACATGGGAACTCCGTTAAAGGTACTTCTTAAAAAAACAAAATATGCCATAGCCGGTTACTTAACCGGCTATGGCAAGGTTGATTATATCTATAATCTACTGCTTTCTGAAAGAGTTTACCAGTGCCTCTGATGTGAATGATCGGGACGGCACATAATAGTATACCTATATGGGACGGCCTGATCATTCACAGGTAAGGTGCTGGTGAGCTCTTACAGCATTATACCATCCATTTGGTGAATAGTAATACCAGAAAGGTGGTGATCAGGCACAAAACGAGGGCTGTCATATCCTCATTACGCTCACTGGAGAACACAGAAAGGGCACGCTCCTCCAGCTCTTCGGTATTGGCCTCTTCGGCAATTTCCGAAGTTCCTTTCCCGGCATCACCGGTTTCAATGGTTATTTTTTTTTCTTCATCACTCATAACAGGCTCCATACTTGGAGATTAGTACCTTATAGATCATTTTCTGCGTTTTTGTACCCCTCAAGGGGGTATTGAACTAAATGGCAGAAAATGATCTGGTGAAGGTACTTATCCCGGCTTATTTCCCGTTTGTCACCGGGATTAATTTAGCACAACATCCTTGACCAACCAGAGGACAACAAAGAAAGAAAGAGTTGCCTTGGTGACTCCTGAAATAACACCCATCACGATCGGCCAACCGCCTGCCTGGGTGATAGACTTCTTGGTTATCTGCATACCAAGGCCGATAAGACCAAAGGCAAAGAACCAGATCATAAAGTCTGTGAGTGTTACCACTGTCTTAGATTTTTTATGTACCTGTTTGACTGCGTGCTTAATAGCACTCTTCACCTCACCAGACATTGTGATTGTCTTCGCTTTAACAGCTGCCAACACACCTTCAAGCTGGGTCATACGAGCACGACCAACGGAGTCAAATTCCTTCTTGTTATTTCGATCATCATAGTTACCAGCGATCTGACGCTGCTCAACCAGATTAGTTACCGCAGCAAGCTGCTCTGGATTCAAGGAAGAAAATTCACCCGCTTCCATGGCACCGTTCAGGGTTTCCCACTCCTCAGTCGTTACCTGGGTACGGTCATTATAGGACACATCAATATACTTGCCTTTGTAATGGCTTGGTGGTGAAAAGAGACCAGCAGAAGACATAGCGAAAAGAATAAGGAATCCCAGAATAAAAATTGGGAACTTGTCAATTACAACAGACTTAAAACTCAGCTTCTGGCCGCTTTCCTTACCAAACCAGGTTGCCAGAACCAGAACAATAATCGGCAGAAAAAGAACGCGGGTAATGTTAAAAATCTCTGCAACTTTCAAAGTTTTGATATCCACTGCATCAAAGGCAAGGGCTGCTGCTGCCACCTGGGCAGAGTTGAGGATCCCGGTTCCTGCCCAGGCACCAAACTGTACAGGGTTCATACCAGCCATATGACCGATGGTAGGAAAGACAAACATACAGATGATACCAAAAGAAAGGATGGTACCGATGGTGTAGGCCATCTCTGCACTCTTGGCTTTGACCACAGGTGCCACAGCAACAGTTGCAGAAACACCGCAGACACCCATACCGGCAGCTAAAACACCTGTCATGGTCTTGGGTTGTTTAAAGATCTTTCCGAGCCACAGTACCAGAAAAACCGTACCGAGCACAAAAAATCCAATCAACCATACTGAATAAACGCCAAGTTTTGCAAGTTCTGCAAAGGAGTAACGAGCACCAAGCATAATGACTCCCATCTTCAGAATAAAACGGGCACACTTGACTCCCGGGGCGGCAAACTTCGGGATTCCCCAGGTGTTTGTTACAACAACACCGGCCAGAATTCCCAAAACAACATAGTTCAGATTCATAACCTTATAAATCTTGAAACCAAGCATCGGCTGCAATGATTTACTCATGATCTTAACCAATGGTTCAAGATACCAGCGAATGGCCATGGCCATAACCATGATTAAAATAATTCCGCCAAGTGGTTGCAGAAAAAACCGGTCAAAAATAGTATCGCCTGGTTCTCTCACCATGTTAATTATAGCACCACCTAGGGCTAACCCCCCGAAGATAAGGCTAAGCATCACCTGTAAATCCATTGCCTTATGAGTGTGCAGGTACTTCATCGTCGGCAACATGACCCCTGTTTGTACAATCAATCCATAAATAAGTAAAAGCGTGCCCATGATGATGACAGGCATATGCTCTTTTGCGCGTGGCATGGAATTCCTCCCCTAAAATTAATCTTGTAATTCGTCTCTCACCTTCAGTTTTTCTGACCTCCTCCATGTGCTTTAGTTTGTAGAATACCTCCACTGCTCGTGCCCATGCGCGGCACAAAATAACTGCAGAGAATGTTCAAAAGATAGTAGCAGGCAGCAAACCCTGCGCCAGTAAATAGAAGACAAATAACCGCCTGCAGAGGCGTGATACTTCCGTTGTGAATAAACTGTACAATGGGATCAAAAAGGTTGGATTGGGCCATCAGAACAACAACTCCGACCAGGCCGAATAAAACAGCTATGGGAGCGAGAAAAGTTCGTTTCATTGTGTACTCCAGAGTGTTTGTGCATACAAAGTGGTATTTGCTTCCTTTTAGCAATTATTATTCCCATTTTTTGAAAAAAAATTACCACACACCTAACAAACTGATATTATATACAAACCCAAGAAAACATACAAAACCCACAGGCAAGATTCAGCCACAAAGTGCTTCCAACAGTTTACATGTGACTACCTGGCGTGTATACCAATGGAAGCACCAATTTCTTTCCAAAGCATGCTATGGAGTTTTTTTTATGAAAGATATCATCCGGGATCTTGCCAGTAAGGATCAGCACAACCTCAAGTTGCACTTTCAGGTGGGCCTGGGAATTATACTCTTCTGCTTCTGCCTCTTTACCACGACCATCATTTATCATTTTCAGAAAAACCTGCTGGAGGAAGAGACTTTCAGACAGACCGAACTGGTCATGGCTTCCCTGGAATCGACCCGCAGTTATATCCGTGAAGTACTGCGGCCACGCATGTATGAAGAAATAGGCGAAGATCAGTTTATCATTGAAGCCATGTCCACCTCCTACATAACCCGGGTTATCATGGATCGTTTCAAAGATACGCTGCCAGACTTCAAGTACCGACGGACAGCCTTGGGTGCCAGGAATCCCAGTTTTGAAGCAAATGCACAGGAACAGGAGATGATAGATTATTTCCGTAAACACCCTGAAGAACAGGAATGGCATGGTGTGAAACGGCTGGACTCGGAACGATATTTCACCTTATATCGACCGGTTGTTTTCAACAGTTCCTGCCTGCATTGCCATGGAAATCCCGATGATGCGCCTTCAGCCATCAGTACATCTTATGGAGAGACACGAGGCTTTCATCGAAAGGCCGACGAAATCGGGGGCATTCTTTCCATCTCCATCCCCCTTGAGGAAAGTCTTACTCAAATATGGAAGAGATCATTTCGAATGTTCGGTACAGTTCTGATTCTGGCACTGCTGCTTTACTCCACAATCTGGCTTCTGTTTCACCAGCTTATCATCACCAATCTGCGAGACCTGCTGACACTCTTTCGTACAACTCTAGATGACGGTGGCAAGTCGCCGTTACCGAAAAGTTTAAAGGGACACAGAGAAGAACTTGAGGAACTTTTTCGCAGTGCCAGAACTTTGGTAAACCATCTGCATGAAAGCCGTTCACGACTGGTTGACCATACAGATAATCTGGAACTTATCGTTGCAGAGCGGACAGAAGCGTTAAAACGATCGGAAAACCAGGCAAGGAATCAGGTAAAGAAAAGAAACAAAGAGTTGATGCTGCACAATACGCTTACTGGCCTTATCACCAGCACGGAAACCCTGCAGACCATTCTTCATCAGGTACTTCATGAGGCCCTACAGGTCATCCCGGCAAAGGGAGCAGGAATCTATCTCTATGACAACAATGCAAATACCTATATTTTACAATGTGCGGAAAACGCCCCCACTCTCCATGAACAGCAGCATGAAATTGATCACAGGCAGATTAAAATCATTCCATCAGAAAAATATGACATGCTCAATATCAGCATACCTCTCTGCTGCCGCAACCGTCTGCTGGGTATAATGCTTATCACTGAACTCCCTTGTGAGACGTTGAACGATGCACTGCAGGAACTCCTTCTTTCCATAGGACAACAGATCGGCTTGACCATAGAAAGCCTGCAAAACATGCAGAGCCTTCGGCAAAGCACTGAACTGCTCCAGTCAGTCTTTGACGGCATAAGTGACCCCCTTATCCTGCTTGCCCCTGACGGCAGTTTGCAAATGGCCAATCAGACCTTTCTGCTTAGAAACAACCTTGGTATGGATGAAGCCATAGGGCTGAGCATTGATGCTGTTTCTTCAGAGAAGCAATGTCTTTTCAGCGGACAACTGCAGGAACTGGACCTGAACGCAAAAGAACCGCATACAGAAGAAATTCAATTGGATGACGGCTCGATTTTTGACATGTATTTTTATCCTATCCTCAACAGAGAGAATTCTGTGCACGCCATTGTCTGCTTTGCAAAAGATGTCACCAGTCTTAAAGAAACTGAACAGCGCATCCAACAGACCGAAAAACTTGTTGCTGTGGGACAACTAGCAGCCGGCGTAGCACACGAGATCAACAACCCGCTTGGAGTTATTCTCTGCTATACGGATATTATTAAAGAGAGCGACACAGACAATGAAGAGCTTATAAGTGATATTACTGTCATTGAACGCCACGCAGAAAACTGTCGCCGTATTGTCGCAGACCTGCTTGATTTTTCCCGCAGCAGAGAATCCCGAATAGACAAACAGCCTGCATCTATCAATACTACAATCGAAGATGTCCTCACCATGGTCCGCCAGCAATTCCTGAAAAAGCAGATCAACCTGGTCTGCAACCTGGACAGCACTCTCCCGAACTGTCTTATGGACAGCCGACGCATGCAGCAGGTACTTCTCAACCTGATCATGAATGCGGAACAGGCAATTGGCAACAAGGGAAATATCTCCATCACCACCAGAGCAGAAAACAGCAGTGTAATAATTGAGATTGAGGATGATGGTCCGGGAATAAGTAAAGAGATAACGGATAAAATTTTTGACCCCTTTTTCAGTACCAAGGAACCGGGACAGGGAACCGGGCTTGGCCTCTCGGTCAGCTACGGCATTGTTCGAGAACATGATGGTGAAATCAAGGTCCAGTCAACTCCAGGCAATGGAGCACGATTTACCGTCACCATACCTGTAACAAAGGAGAGCTTAAGCAATGAATAACAACCGTCTTTCCCTTCCACAGCTCCTGCTCGTTGATGATGAACCTGACCTGCTCACCGGCCTGAAAAGAAGCTTTGCCAAACGACTCCCTGACATAAACGTATTGACGGCTGCCAGCGGCAGTGAAGCACTGGACATTCTAGCACGGGAGGAAATTGCCCTGGTTCTAATGGATATCATGATGGGTGACATGAATGGACTTGAGGTCCTTGACCGTATCCACAGCATAAACCCGGAACTGACCGTTATCATGATGACCGGGTATGGAACAATAGAACTGGCTGTAGATGCCATTCGCCGTGGGGCATGGGATTTTGTGACCAAACCTCTGGAACTCGACGGCCTGACCAGAGTACTCACCAAAGGCCTGGAACGCAGCCAACTGCTCGATGAAAACAAAAAGTTACGCAGCAGGATATGCTCAGGAGAACCAATAACTGACTTTGTCGGCCAAAGTCCTGCCATGCAGCGACTTTATAAAGCCATCCAAACATCCGCTGACAGTGAGTATACTATTCTTATTCGTGGAGCTTCGGGCACAGGAAAAGAACTCTGTGCACAGGCTGTCCATAATTTAAGCAAACGATCAAGGAAACCCTTTATTATGGTCAACTGTCCGGCGATTCCAGAACACCTGCTGGAGTCGGAGCTGTTTGGCTACCGTAAAGGTGCCTTCACCGGGGCAGATAGAGATCATGCCGGACTCTTCTTCCAGGCGGATGGGGGCACCATCTGTTTAGATGAAATCGGAGATATTCCAGTCACTGTTCAGACAAAGCTGCTGCGGGTTCTGCAGGAGCAGGAGATCAAACAACTTGGGGCAGAGACTTCAAGCAAAATTGATGTTCGTATTATTGCCTCAACCAACGCTGACCTGGAAGGCAAGATAAGTGAGGGAAAATTCAGGGAAGATCTTTTTTACCGTTTAGAGGTTGTTACCCTGCGCATGCCCTCTCTTTACGAGATCGCGGAAGATATTCCTCTACTTGCCGACCACTTTCTCAAAAAGGCCAGGATTGAACTGAAGGGCAGTGAAAAAAGTTTCTCCGGGGCCGCTCTTGAAACACTCCTGCAACATAATTGGCCAGGGAATATCAGAGAGCTGCAAAATGTTATACGCCGCGCAGTTCTTTTCTGTCCCGGCCCTGTTATTGATGCCGCGCACCTGATGATTGAATCACCACTATCAACTCCTGACCCTGGCCTGGCACAAGAAACAGATATGGTGATCACCCCCTATAAGGAAGCCAAGGACAGTTGTCTTGATTCCTTTACCCGGCAGTACATCTGTACACTGCTCACAAAAAGTAATGGAAATGTCTCTCAGGCTGCCCGCTTGTCACACCTCACCAGGGCTGCCCTGCAAAAAATACTGCGCCGCTACGATATTGATACCAATCAGTTCAGGCAACAGTAACTATTCAAACACCACCACGACCAGAGTCTTTCCTGGTGGGCAGGAGAAAAAGGCTCAAACAAGAAAGGAAAAGTAAAGCAGAAACGAGACGTCCTGACAAAGAAATGTCAATACGTCTCGTTATTCTATCAGGTTGCAGTGGCTGCTGGACAGCTGGAACATTTGCTGTCGGAGGATTTACACGGGGAAGGAGAGTCGCTGGGCTTTTTGTCTGCAACCGGTTTGCTGGATGAATAGCCATCAGCATACCAGCCGCCGCCCCTGAGCTGAAATGAACTCCTGGACATAATTTTTGTTACAGCCCCCTCACATTCGGGACACTGGGAGAGATGATCATCAGCCATTCGCTGCTGCACCTCAAAGACCTTTTCACATGCTGGACACTCATATTCATATACAGGCATTATTCACTCCATCACACACATAGATCGATCTGATTGAAATCATATGGGAATCCCAGGCAACATGCAGAATTTCACAGTTTGTCACCCAGATACATTCATCGAAAACGGGTTTAATGTAATGCTCAAGCTGCACTCTGTCAACTCTTCCCTTCCCAGCTGAGGGTGCAATGAGAAGCAAACCTGTTCCAGAGGAATCCGTGGTCACCACTTGACTTTTATGCTGCTCTGTATACTATCAGATGAATAGTCCTATTGATAATTTTAAAAAAGTCTACAATTTTCAGGAGAAGATGATGACAAAATCACTGGTTGAAATGGCAGCAGAAATCGTTCAGGCTCAAGGAAGCGCAACTAATTTATCAATAGAAGAGATGCAGACAGCATTACAGGAAACTTTTTCCACCCTGCAGAATCTGCAAAAAATGGAATCTGGTGAACTGAGCAGTGCAATAGAAGAGAAGAAACCTGCTGTCTCTCCTGAGAAATCAATTTTAAAGAACAAGATCGTTTGCCTGGAGTGTGGTGAAGAGTTCAAAATGCTCTCGCCAAAGCATCTCCGTTCCCATAAACTTACAGGACGTGAATACAGGGTCAAATATGGTTTTTCCCTGCGCCAGCCCCTTTGTGCCAAGGCACTTTCAGAAAAAAGGAAAAAGGCAGGCAAAGCACGCGGTATTCCTGATGCCCTGAAAAAATCCATTGCTGCCAAGAAAAAAGCCAATGCCGCTAAGAAGAAACCGGTCAGGAGAAAAACAAAAACTGCAGCAAAATAATGAAAGGTGCCCTGAAATTGTTACTGACTCTTTTTGCTAACAGTTCACCAAGGGCAACCATTTTGTACTTCCCTGGCAGGGACATGTGACGCATCTTTTAAGGACTGTCTCATCCCCTGCCTCTTTTTTTATGAGATCCCGTCCATGATTGGTATTTTTGATTCAGGTATCGGCGGTATGACAGTGGCCCATGCCGTGGAACAGCTCCTGCCTGGGTATTCACTGGTCTATTACGGTGACATTGCAAGGACTCCTTATGGTCCGAAAAGCCCAAAGACCATTACTGACTATTCCATCCGCAACACAGAGTTTCTCCTGGAAAAAGGAGCTGAACTGATCATTGTTGCCTGCAACACAGCCTCTTCCGTTGCAACACAGGCCCTCAGGGAGCACTTTCAAGTTCCCATCATTGAGGTGGTGACGCCGGCAGCCAACCGAGCCATTGAGACCAGCCGGAACAGACGTGTGGGCGTCATCGGTACCAAGGCCACGGTAAAAAGTGGTATCTATCATAAAACCATCACTGCAGAACGTCCTGAGTTCAAGGTCTACTCAGAAGCCTGCCCCCTGCTGGTTCCCCTGGTGGAAGAGGACTGGCTGAACAAACGGGAAACAAAGATGATTCTGCGCCGCTATCTCCATCCCCTCAAAGACAAACAGATAGACACCCTGGTTCTTGGCTGCACCCATTATCCGCTGCTCAAAAAACTGATCCAGGCTCGTATCGGAAAAAAAGTCACCCTCATTGACTCTTCCATTGAAACGGCCAAACATGTCAAACACTTTCTCTTGAGCAATCCCAACCTTGTTTCCAGGAAAGACCAGGAACAGGTGAGCCATTGCTATTATGTTTCCGACTGCACCGAAACAGCCACAAAAGTGGCCCAACGCATCTTTTCCCGCCCCATGGAGTTGATACTGGCATGAAAACAATCCAGGTACCCCGCCCACATTTTGCCTTTTTTTTGGTCTTGATTCTCCTCATCGCTTTTCCATTTGCAGCTCCGGCAGAAGAATCACCGGAAGACACGGCAGGCAGGCTGCAAAATCGTTACGACAAGATACATTCCCTCAGCTTTGATTTTATCCAGGAGAGCAGAGGACAGCTCATTGGTCGGCCAAAGAAAGGACGTGGACAGGCCTTTTTCGTCAAGAGCGTCGACCAAGACGAGAGCGAAAGGCTGCCAGGCAGAATGCGCTGGAACTACTCGGATCCGGACGAGCAGGTCCTGGTCAGTGACGGGGAGAGCTTTTCCATGTATTTCACCTCCCTCAAGCAGATGATCGTCACTCCAGCGGAATCCCTGCAGCAGGACATGACCTACTCCTTTTTTACCGGCTCCGGCAACCTGCTCCGGGACTTCAAGATTCTGCCACCGGAACAGGGATCAAATATCACCCAAGGGGCACAGGAACAGACAGCAGTTATCAAGCTGATCCCAAAGGCAAAGCAATCTCAGGTGGCCTCCATCCACCTCTGGATAACAGAGGAGTCGCTCATTCGCCGCATAGAAATCCTTGATCACTTCGACACCCTGACCGTCCTCAACTTCACCAATATCAAGGTCAACACCCTCTCTCCGGATGATGCATCCCTGATGAAGCATCTTTTTACCTTCGCTCCTCCTGAAGGAACTGAAATTATCTACCAATGATGAAAAAGGACAAAACTCATCCATTTCGTCTGGGCCTGGTGTCCATGCCCTGGTCGATCTTCAACCGTCCCTCCATACAACTGGCAGCACTCAAGGCCTACCTGGATCAAAACAGTTCGGTTGCAACAACACTCTTCCACCCCTATCTTGCAGCTGCTGCAGCCATTGGCACTGAAAGCTACCACTACCTTGCCAAAAACAGCTGGGCAGGAGAGGCCCTTTACAGCCCTCTGCTCTTTCCCGAACAATCCAAAGCGGCAGAACAGCTTTTTAATGAGAGCTGTCGGGAAGAAACAGCTCTCAGACAGCTGAATTTTGGGGATACCAGTCAGGCTCTGGACCAGGACCTGGACACATGGCTCTCCTCTGTGGATTTTGAGAGTTTTGATCTCTTTGGTTTTTCCATCTGTTTCAACCAGCTCCTCTCTTCCCTCACAGCCGCTGCACGCATCAAAAAACGCTGCCCCAACCTTTCCATAGTTATTGGCGGATCAGGCTGTGTGGACAGGATCGGCCTCTCGTTTCTCCACCACTTTCCCCAGATCGATTATGTCATCAACGGAGAAGGAGAAGAAGCCCTGAAGGAACTCTGTGACTTCCTTGTGGATTCCGGCCAGACAAGAGAACTGCCCGAACAGATTCTGACCAGCAAGACTGCTGGAGAAATACACGGCGTATGTGCTGGAATCGCAGATCTCAACACATTGCCTGCACCGGACTACAGCCCCTACTTTCAAGAGATGCGTCAAACCTTTTCAGGACAGCCCTTTATTCCTGTCCTCCCCCTGGAGTTTTCCAGGGGCTGCTGGTGGAACAAATGTACCTTCTGCAACCTGAACCTCCAGTGGCGAGGATACCGCTGGAAAAAGGCTGAGACCATGCTGAGTGAGGTGCTCCAGCAGTCCACCCGCCATCAGTGTCTGGATTTCTGTTTCACAGACAATGCCCTGCCGCCAAGGGAGACAAACACCTTCTTCCAAACCCTTGCCCAGGAGAAAAAAGATTATGATTTTTTCGCCGAGGTCCGGGTGATCACAGATCCGGATATACCGGCTCTCTATCGCCAAGGAGGACTGTCAACGGTGCAGGTGGGCATTGAATCGCTTTCCTCCAGCCTGCTCAAGAAAATGGACAAAGGAACCAGCAGTATTGAAAACATTGCGGCAATGCGCCAGAGCGCTGAGGCTGGAATGTGCCTGGACGGGAACCTCATCACCGAATTTCCAGGGAGCAGCGAGAAAGAAGTTGAAGAGACGCTGCAAAACCTGGACTTTGTCCTGCCCTTTTCACCACTGAGCAGTGCCTCTTTTTTCCTCGGCCACGGCTCACCAGTGGCCAAGGATCCACGCAGCTACGGGATCAAGGCAGTGACCCAGCACGCAAAAAACAGGAAACTCTTCCCCCCGGAACTGCTTCGGGGTCTCGAAATGCTGATCAAAGATTATCGCGGAGATCGGATTCTCCAACGCAGGCGTTGGCAACCCGTACAGGAAAAAATTCGCAGGTGGCAGGACTTTCATGAGCAGCGAAAATCGCTGCTGCCTCCTCTTTGCTACCGCGACGGTGGCAACTTTCTCATTATTCGCCAGGAACGGCTAAGCGGATCAACCCTGCAGCACCGCCTCCAGGGAATCTCCAGAAAGATCTACCTTTTCTGTCGCAGGATACGGAGCATAAAAGAAATCCGTCAGGCCTTTGCCACTGTTAGCGACACCGCTCTTCTCAACTTTCTGCAAGATCTCACAAGCAAAAAGCTGCTCTATAGCGAAGTGGATCACTATTTGGCCCTAGCCATCAAGCAACCTGCGTAAGTATTTTTGCATATGTTTACTTGTAGTTGCCTTTAATCAATCGAAAAACTCAGCTGCACAAGGTGTTTTCACGTTCGACATGAACAGTTACGCAAAACTTAAAAAGAAGAGTGTTTTTCCGATACCATGATCCGATTATTCATTGCTGTTGAACTGCCGCCAGACATACGTTCATATATTAAAGACCTGGGACGCGGGATACCGGGAGCACGTCCGATCCGTGAAGAACAGATCCACTTGACCCTCAATTTTCTCGGAGAGGTGGAAGGGACAATGTTCAAGGACATCCGGGAATGTCTTCTGAAAGTTAAAAAAAATCCATTTCCAATCCAGATCAGCGGAGTTGGACATTTCCCGCCCCGGGGCAAACCAAGGGTGTTATGGGCCGGAGTCACGCCAGCCGATGAACTGATATGCTTGAAAAAACGCATAGATAAAGAGCTGCTGACATGCGGAGTGAAGATAGACAAAAGAAAGTTTAGTCCGCACATCACCTTGGCCCGCCTGCGCGACAGTCCAATACAAAGGGTAACCGCGTTTCTTGCCGGTAACAGTTTTTTGAAGACCCCGGAATTTACGGTGGACAGTTTCCATCTATTCTCAAGCCGTCTCGGCAGAAATGGCGCTATCCACACCCTGGAAGAGAGTTATGAACTGGGAAGCTAAATTATAAGAACAATTCTTTAGTAACCACCTGAACAGTAATGCGAAATGAAGAGAAACAGACATAATGTTTTGTTTGGGAAGACAGACGAGTGGTTGGTGCTGGCAGTGCTAAGGGAAATCGTGATCAGTAAAATCATTTCTAAAAGCACTGAAACCTCCGCTCCATACCTGCCGGTACATCTCACTTGCTGTTTTGTAGTAATGATTGTATTTTTCTGGAGTCCGAGACTATGAGGTGCCCCCCAAAGCGATCATAAACGGGTAATAGACGGCGTGCACAGATACTAGTCAAGAACAACGAGGCGTTGCAAAAAACCGAAATCAGTCCACTCGACATCACGTGACTTGACGACAAAGCCCATACCAGGAAGTCTTAATAGATAAGCGAATGGAACGAGACATCAAACCACCATGAAACTTGCACTGATCGCTACTCCTCATACCCATCCCACCTGTCCCCCCCTGGGACCTGCGGTTCTCTCCGCCTATCTGCAACAACAACTGCCGGATGCAAATGTTTCTGTCTTTGATCTCAGCCTGGATTACTATCTGAGCAGTTTTGAAAAAATCAAAGAAGGCGTTTTTGGTATCCGGCTCTATACATGGGATGAAAAAACAACCGCCCGTCATCTTGAGCAGGCGGTCTCTTTTCTCAGGAACTGGCAGCCAGACCATTCAGACCTGAAGGAATATCATCATTGGGCCACGATTTTTTTAAGTTTTGAAAATATTTTTAACGCTTTCATGGCAGAAATGGCAGAAAAAGCCCTGCTCGGCCAAAGTATCCCGAAAAAAATAGAGACCTTTTTTGAAGACCTGATCCAACCGGTGCTGGCAGTCAATCCCGACCTGATTGGATTTTCTATTCTGTACCAGCAGCAGGTCGTTTTTGCCGCCCTGCTCGCCAAACTGATCAAAAAACAAAGCAAAGCGAAAATTGTGGCGGGCGGAGCGAAAATCAGCGTCATGACCACACCGGAGCAACTTCTTATCACCCCGCTTGCCCAGGAAAAAGGGGGCGCTGCCAAAATCCTTCTCAAAGATTTTTTTGATTATTTGATACCGGGCGAAGGAGAACTCGGTCTGTATCATCTCTGCCGGGTCGAAGATTCTGCTGATCTTGCCAATGTGCCAAATCTGATCTATTTCAGCGGCAACGA
>DAOVAI010000077.1 GCA_030671085.1 Pseudomonadota bacterium
TGAAATGCTCCCACACCTTTAATCTGCTGGACGCAAGAAAAGCGATCAGCGTGGCCGAGCGAACGCGATATATAGGACGAATACGAAATATTGCCAGAAAAGTGGCAAGTCAGTATGTGACCCAACGAGAAGAGATGGGACCTCCCCTCATAAAGAAAACAGAAAAGGCATAAACGGTTGGCGGAAGTGCATGGGAATCGAACCCACCTATCGAGCCATTAACCCGACACACCGGATTTGAAGTCCGGGAGGGCCACCAGTGCCCTGTCCACTTCCACATTCATTTTCAGTGTAATAATAATCACAGTGGAAGACAACTTTTAATATGATATCTTTTTTATAATTTGCTTTCTCTGCATAAAACGCTTATTCTTATTGTTTTTTCAATTTGTTAATACTGCGAAGAAAAATAAACGCACTTTCCCCTTATCATAATCAAAGCACAGGTAGATATAGAAAAAGTATGCAGTGTGAAAGACTCATTAAACAGATCAGGTCATGGTATATCCATGTGAGCAATGAAACCATGGCCCCTGCCCGCATGGTTTCATTTATAGAAACACATGCCGAAGAATGCCATATCTGCCAGGCTGACCCGGACCTGCAGAAAGAAATAAAGAAGATCACCGAACTCATTCTTCCTGAATCGAAGATCCCAAAAGCAGTCCGCCTGCAGCAGGAACAGGCAGAGATGGAAAAAAACGCTGCTGCCGACAAAGACGAAGAAAGCAGCAGTGAGAACGACGAAACCGACGATGTGACCGATGGCGAGGATGGCGAGGATGGCGAGGATTACAGTAGTGTTGATCTCAACAACTAGCTATCTATAAGTTTTCAGAATCTTCCCCACAGCTGCTGTGAGGAAGGAGACATCTTTTAGCTAAGATGAATACGAGCCCAAAAAAGGGAGCAGAAATAGCTTATTTCTGCTCCCTTTTTTTATTCCCGGGACACCAAAGGAGAGGAATAGCATTTCCCGGAAAACTCCAACCTATTTGCCTTCTGCCCCTGGAACGATGTATGCTGAGCCATGACCTTTTTTGATATCGTTGCCATTCTTGTCACCTTTGCAGCAGTTTTCAGTTTCGTAAACGAACGCTATATCAGGCTGCCACGCACCATCGGCCTGATGGCCATGTCCCTTATTTTTTCCCTGCTTCTTATGATCCTGGGAAAAATGGGCTTTTTTTCCCTTGCCGAATACGCTCAAGAACTCCTTTCCAAACTTGATTTTCACGATACGCTCATGCATGGGATGCTCGGCTTTCTCCTCTTTGCCGGAGCCTTGCACGTCAATTTTGACGACCTTCTCAAAGAAAAAAGTATCATTTTTCTCCTGGCCACTGTCGGCGTCCTTTTTTCCACACTGCTCGTAGGCGGACTTGCCTGGGGAATGTTTTCTTTCCTTGGCATAGATCTGCCGCTCATCTACTGTTTTCTGTTTGGAGCCCTTATTTCTCCCACAGATCCCATTGCCGTCCTGGGAATCATGAAAAAAGCCGGGGCCCCAAAGAGCCTGGAAACAACAGTAACAGGAGAATCTCTCTTTAATGACGGCATCGGGGTTGTTGTCTTCCTGGCCCTGCTTGCCTTTGTGCAGGGTACAAGTACACCGGGCATGACCGAAATCATGTATCTGTTCCTGGTTGAGGCCGTGGGTGGAATTGCCTACGGAGGCCTGATCGGCTACATCACCTACTTTTTTCTCAAACGGGTGGACAACTACCAGGTGGAGGTCCTGATTACCCTGGCCACGGTGATTGGCGGCTACCGATCCGCCGAGCTTCTCCATGTCTCCGCCCCCCTGGCCATTGTGGTGGCTGGCCTGCTGGTGGGGAACCATGGCCGTCATTTCGGTATGTCTGCTCTCACCAGGCACCATCTGGACACCTTCTGGGAGCTGATTGATGAGATACTCAATGCCGTTCTTTTCGTGCTTATCGGCCTGGAGTATCTCATTCTTCCGCACGATATGGGTTTGATTCTGGCTGGAACCCTCATGATTCCCATGGTCCTGCTTGGCCGTTTTCTCAGTGTGGGTGCTATGACCAGTTTTGTACGATTATCTCGTACTATTGATCGAGGAACTGTGCGGGTTCTGACCTGGGCCGGCCTGCGGGGCGGAATATCCGTTGCCCTGGCCCTGTCCCTGCCACTGGGAGCAGAACGTGATAGTCTCATCGCCATCACCTATACGATTGTGGCGTTTTCTATCCTGATCCAGGGGTTGACGGTCGGGCCTCTCATTCAAAAATTTGTTCGCAGTTCCCAGAAAGGCGCATATGCAAAAAAGCAACAGGGTGCCGGCCACAGCGATAGGGAGACAGTGGCCGAGGGCAAAGAGGGTGAATAATCGAAGCCATTAATTTACAGGGAACACATTTGTCGGCTCCCAGATCCACCATGGTCACCATGGTCTAGACCGGAATCTCAGACAGCTCCTCAGCTTGAGCGGGAAAGGTCAACAGAAGCAGAGCAATGAGGAAAAAAAGATTTTATTGGGATAAGGTCGCAGCCCAGGAGCACTCTCTTTTTCTTATGATGTCAGCCAAGATTCCACTTCTGCCTGTTTTGGGACATTTCCCACACATTTTACCTCGCCGTCAATGATCACGGCCGGGGTTGAAAAAATGCCCAATTTGGCAATTTCCTGAAAATCGGTCACCTTGCTGATTGTGGCCTCTACGCCCTTTGCCGCAACAGCTGCCTCAACAATTTTCTGGGTCTTTTCGCAAGAGGCACATCCTGGCCCACATACTTCTATTTTCATTTTTTCCTCTTTTTGTTGTCTGCAAAAGGAGACAGACCTTGCAGTGAGTCACCTTATAGATTCTGTAATGGTTTCTCGACGGGGGTCATTCAAATGATCAGGTTAAACAAAAAACCGGTGAATAAAATCCCGCCCCCCACCACTGCAATAAAGACAGCGATCAATCCTGGCTTCAACACCTTGCGGAGAATGACCATTTCCGGCAACGACAGGGCTATCACACTCATCATAAAAGCCAGTACTGTACCGAGTGCTGCTCCCTTGCCAAGGAGTGCCTCAACCACCGGCACAATACCGGCAGCATTGGAGTACATGGGGATGCCAACCACAACAGCGGCCGGCACGGACCACCAGGCATCTTTGCCCATGATGGATGCCATAAAATCCTCGGGTACATAGCCGTGAATCAAGGCACCGACACCAATACCGGCAACCACATAGATCCATACCTTACCAACGATATCACGCACTGCCTCCCTGCCGCGACCAATCCGGTCTGCCCAACTCAGTTCCTCTTCGATGACCACGGCTTCACCAGCCCGCAGTTCCTGCACCCAGTCTTCCATCAGGTGTTCCAGTTTCAAGCGGCCAATGACCCAGCCTGCCGTCATGGCAATGGCAAGGCCTGTTCCCAGGTAAATGGCTGCAACCTTCCAGCCCAAAAGTCCGTAGAGCAGAACCAGGGCAATCTCATTGACCATGGGTGCTGCAATGAGAAAGGAAAAGGTCACTCCCAGGGGGACCCCTGCCTGGACAAATCCGAGAAAAAGCGGCACGGCGGAACAGGAACAGAACGGGGTAACAATGCCAAGCAGAGCGGCCATTACATTGCCTGCGGTTTCCCGTTTACCAGCCAGGAATTTTCGCGTCCGTTCCTGAGTGAAAAAAGAGCGAATCATTCCCACCACAAAGACGATAAGGGTGAGGAGCATCATGACCTTAGGCGTATCATAGACAAAAAACTGTATCGCCTCACCCAGATGGCTGCCCTCTTCCAGACCAAGTAGACCATAGGAAAAGAAATGAGAGAAGGGCAGCAGCTGTTTGTAAATGATATACCAGGTGACAAGACCAAGCAGACCAAGACTCACCTGGCCGGCTGTTATGTTTTGCTTGCCTGCCCCTGTACTTGTTGGGCAACAATCATCACCGGCTGCACAGCTTTTTTTTGTTTCAATTATTTCCATCGATATTCCCCTTGAATGGCCCGTATAGTAACATCATGCGACGCAGCTTCGTTCTCGGTCTACCTGGGGTAGCCTGGCCATCATCTCCTGTAACTGCGGATCGTCACTAAGCCATCCCTCGAGATTCTTAAGCATCACTCTGGCATAGTCTGACTCTTCACCTTTGGTCAGTCGGTAAATAATCCATGAACCTTCCTTGTGGTAGTCGACTAAACCGGCTTCTTCCAGCACCTTCATGTGTTTAGAAACTGTTGATTGAGCCAGTCCGATAAGGTCTCGCAACTCACAAACACAGAGTTGTTTGCTGCCAAGCATTTTGATAACCCGGACTCGATTAGGATCAGACAGGGCCTTCATAACGCGGATAAATTGTTTCATATCAGTTCTCCTGGATTAGTTTTATCGTCATATGGCGATATGTAGATAAGTAAGCAATCCATAGCCTGCGGTCAAGCACAAATTTTACCAAGAAATCATTTTAATGGAGAAAAGGTGTATAAGGGGGTACAAAAAAGAGTTCCAGCTTATTTCCCGTTTATTGGGCTTAGGTTGTTTTCCTGGATAGCATCAAATACTTGGACTTTGGTTTAGGGTAGCAGAAGAGTATAAAGAAGAGGGACAAAAGGAGATATGATATGCGAAAATATGTTCGGAAGATGACGGGTGGTGGCAAAAGCCCCAAAAGGGTCTCTCCCTCGGAAGTGTTCTGGTCTTTTCTAGGGTCCTTTCTCGGCATCGCTGCCCTTCATTACGCTCACTTTGATCAGATTGCCGCCACTGACGTGGGCCTGATTATCGGATCCTTCGGGGCCTCAGCAGTGCTTGTCTATGCTGCCATTGAAAGTCCTCTGGCCCAGCCCAGAAATCTGGTGGGTGGGCATATACTTTCAGCATTGGTAGGTGTTTTCTGTTATCAGCTGCTTTCCTCCCAACTCTGGCTGGCAGCAAGCCTTGCCGTGGCTGCTTCGATCGCACTTATGCACTTGACCAAAACTCTGCATCCCCCGGGCGGGGCCACTGCGCTGATCGCAGTGATCGGGAGCCAGCAGCTCCACGATATAGGGTATCTTTACGCCTTGGTACCGGTGGGAAGAGGGGCTCTTATCCTGCTGATTATCGCCCTCCTGGTAAACAATATTCCTCGGAACCGAAAGTACCCAAAATTTTGGTGGTAGCAAAGGAGGCCGAAAAAAATAGTATGAAAAAGAAAGTCATTAGTACTGTTCGCTCAATCAGCGTGTTGCTCCTGCTTACAACTTTTTTTGGCAACCACGCCGGCCTGGTCAGCCCCAGGTGACAAAAAACAACCACGCCAGGATTCTGCTGATAAAACCCTGTTGGATCGAGAAGATACAAAAGGGGGGAACAGCAGCTGCAGTCGGAGTGATTGGGGGAAAAGTAACCTCAGGCATTAAAAAGGGTGCCAAGAAGAATGATGAATAAACATGATTATTCGAGTGGCTTTATAACATTTTATTTTCATAAAAATTAACAGGGTGCAATTAAGGGCGTCAAAATGTTCCTTAGATCCTTGCTCGTGCACTCAGGGAAAACTGATACGATAGGCAGACTGGGTCTAGTGTCTCTGACCAGAAGCAGAGGATTCACCATTACACCCATTTTCCCTGCATCTTCCGCACTTATTTTGCGCCTAAACAAAAAAAGCACCTACGGCAAAAACCGTAAGTGCTTGAAATGAATGGTCGGGACAGGAGGATTCGAACCTCCGACTTCCTGCTCCCAAGGCAGGCGCGCTACCAGGCTGCGCTATGCCCCGACTCATAAAACAAGGAAAAAAAGCCCGATCCATAAAAGATCGGGCTTGGTATTGTTGGCTCCTCGAGCAAGACTCGAACTTGCGACAAGGTGGTTAACAGCCACCTGCTCTACCAACTGAGCTATCGAGGATTAAAGCTCTTCTTCTGAATCAGCAACCATTTATATAATCCAGAAGAACTGCAACAGGCATTTGCAACAACCTGTAGGCGGCGAATATAAACGACTGCGGCTGGACTGTCAATATTTTTTTCCTCTCCTCCAAACTAGAAAAATATCTTGCAGCCCTCTCTACTTAAGAGATTAAAACAGTTGCCACCTCCTTGCAAATGCGCTCTGCAAAACCATATATACTCGGCAGAGGAGATAAAAACAGACTGCAGTACCTGCCAGGTAGGCCAGCTGAGTCCAGTTCAAGGCCACAATCTTAAAAAGATCACGGAGAGGTGTATACATGAGAACAAACTGGAGAAAGATGGATAGGCCAGCCGCCGCCCATACCCATTTATTGGAGAAGAGGGGCACCTGGTAATCCCTGCGGATCACAAAAACCAGCACCACTTCGTAGAGAACGACAAAGTTAAAAACCATGGTCTGCCCCAGCCGCACTTTTTCGGGATCACTATCCATTCCTCCATGGGTCCAGAAGAGAAGCAGTGCAAATCCGGTTCCAATACTCCCCAACACGCCGATCAACAAGAGTTTATCTCGGGGCAGGATACTTTCCTTTCCCGCTTTCGGCTGCCGTGTCATGATATCGGTACCGTAGGGATCCACGCTGAAGGCCAGGGCTGGAGCTCCGTCGGTGATCATGTTGATCCACAGGAGAAGGATGGCAGTGAGAGGCAGATTCATCCCTGCCATAACTGCCAGGAAAATAATCAGCACTTCACCGAAATTACCGGAGAGGAGAAGCATGATTGACTTTTGGATATTGTCATAAATTCCGCGTCCTTCCCCTATGGCATTCACAATATGACTGAAACTGTCATCCAGGAGGACAAAGTCGGATGCCTCTTTTGCCACCTCTGTGCCGCTACCCACGGCTATCCCGATGTTGGCCTTTTTCAGGGCAGGGGCATCATTGACCCCATCCCCGGTCATGGCAACGATATGTCCCATTTTCTGCAGGGCTGCAATGATACGCTGCTTATGCTCAGGAATCACCCTGGCAAAGATATTGGTTCCACCAGCTAAAGTAGTGATAAGGGCTGCCTCGTCCATACCATCAAATTCATGGCCCGAACAGGCCTCACCCTCTATTCCAATCTCTTTGCCGATGGCTCTGGCTGTGGCCTGGTAATCACCGGTCATCATAATCACCCGTATCCCTGCCTCAGCAGTCGTTCTGATCGCCTGCACTACATCCTTTCTGGGAGGATCGATCATGGCCTGGAATCCGAGGAAAACCAACCCGTCTTCATCAAACTGTTCGTTCTCCACCAGTCCTTTCCAGGCAAAGGCCAGGACCCGCATTGCCTGCCCTGCATAGAGATCATTACGGGCCTCAATCTCGGCTCGTGCAGTCTGGTCAAGGGGGAATATCTCCCCATCCCTGTAATAGCTGTCACATCGTTCCAGAAGATGGCCAGGCGCCCCCTTGCTGAAAACTGCCAGCCTCTCTTCCGGATCACGGACCAGGACGCTCATCATCTTCCGTTCGGAATCAAAGGGAATCTCATCGATACGCTCTCTTTCCCCGCTCAGGCCAAGCTTGCCTGCACTGGTCAACAAGGCCCCTTCTGTTGGATCACCGATCAGCTCCCAGACGCTGCCATTCTGCTGCAGGTTGGCGTTGTTACACAGGATCCCGGCTTGAAATAACAAGTCGACCGGTTCTCCAATTACCTCACCCACCGGTTCATAACCGGCTCCCTGCAACTCCACTTCCCCTTCCATGGTCCAGCCATAGCGGACGGTCATCTGATTTTCAGTGAGTGTTCCGGTCTTATCCGTACAGATCACATCACAGCTGCCCAGGGTCTCCACAGAAGAGAGCCTGCGTACCAGCGCCTTCTTTTTCAACAGACGTTGGACCCCGATACTGAGGGCAATGGTGACCACGGCAGGCAAGGCGGTGGGAACTGCTGCCACAGCCAGGCTGATAGCAATGAAAAGGAAAGAGACAAAGGTGTTGGCACTGAAACTCCCGTTGAAAAAGGACTGCAGGCTCAGCAGGCAGAACACAGCAAAACAGATTGCCAGGATAACCAGCCCCAGCTTTTTGCCAAACCTGTGCAGCCGCCGCTGCAGGGGAGTCATTTTCATTTCCTCACCAGCAGTGGTGACAAGAGTAGTTATGCGACCAATCTCCGTATCCATCCCAGTACCAACAACCACTGCCCGTCCGTTGCCGGCTACCACCGAAGTGGAAGCAAAGAGCATATTCTGCTGATCCGCGATATGTACCCTGCCCTGAATGACTTGATTGTTTTTTTCTGCAGGAACACTCTCCCCGGTCAGGGCCGATTCCTCCACCTTGAAGCGCACCGAGTCCAGCAGGCGCGCGTCTGCGGGAACCTTATCTCCGGCTTCCAGGACAAGGATATCACCGGGAACCAGCTCTGCAGCATCGATAATCGCCCTCTTCCCAGCACGGAGCACAATGGCATGGAGGGCGGCAATCTTTTTCAGTGCCTCAAGAGAACGATGGGCACTCAGTTCCTGAAAAAAACCGATCAAGGCATTGGCCAGAAGGATGGCAAGGATGAGAATGGAGTCTACGTATTCGCCAATGATGAGGGAAAAAGCAACGGCAAAGAGCAGGATATAGATGATGAAACTTTTGAACTGCTCAAAAAAGAGCAATAAAGGATTGATGGCCTGACTGGTCTCCAGAACATTCTGGCCATGTTCCAGGAGACGTTTTCGGACCTCTTCGCTGGTCAGGCCATCGTTACGAGAGTCCAGATGGGCAAGAACCTCTTCTCCTGTCTGCTGTGAAAACTGCACAGGATCGCCACCAACTTGTCTTGACAACTCAGCCACTTAGGCGTTCTCGGTTACTCGTAACATCTTCATTCCAGATCATTTCACGGGAGGAAAATCTTTCATGATCGCGGCCACCGCCTCATTGATCCTTTTGGAGACCTTTTCCGGATTTTTGTTGCCATTGATACGATCTTTGCCGGTTCCCCGCCAGATGAGTTTATGCTGCACCGGATCCAGAATATCGATAATCAGAGTGCCTACTTCGTATTCGTAGGCTGTAGTTGTCCGTGTGGAACCGCCCCAAAACGGATCACGATAGAGAGAACCGTATCCGTATGGGCTGTAAAAATGATCGATGGTATCCACCTGCAGTTTTGTGTCTATGGCTCCAAGCCAGCTCACAATGAAATCAGCCGAGGCAGCATCAGTTTTCACATATCCCCTGGCAGCAAGGGTCTGCTCCACAGCCTTGCGTACCCGGTCAACAACCAGATCGTTGTTGATTCTGGCATCGGTGCCATGGGCCTTGGTGCTGTCAAGCCAGGTATAGTTCTTCAGTGCTGAGAAATCATAGGCCGGATTATAGTCTGTCTGCACGCTGAGGGTGGAACAGCCAGAGCTGAAGAACAATAGAGCAGCAACGAGTCCAAAAAGAACAGGGCGGTTCATGAAAAACTCCTCTTTCTAAAATTGACTTTGGTATAAATAATGGTAACTTTTACAAAGAAGCGTGTCAAGATCCTTCATTTTCGATTATTTTTTCTCCTTAACGGTGCAACGATGAAAACACTCTATCTCTTTGCCGTTCTCTTTCTCCTCACATCCTGCCAGGCAGGAAAAACCGGGTTCCTGAGACTGAACAACGATATTACAGCAAGCTTTGAGGCCTGTACCATTCTTCCAGGATACGACTACTACTATAGCGGTCCCGAGGCACAGCCGGATGTCATACTGGCAGTCAAAAAAGAATATACCTTTGAAAAGGGATTGTGGAAGGCAATTGCGCTTGACCAGAAACAACTCTGCGATTGGATGCGGGTAATCGATCCCGATATTCGGGGGGGACGTAGCCAGTACGACGGCTACGCCATTTACTCTGCCGAAGGAAAAGACGTTGGTCTCTGGTACTCAAGGAACTGGGCCGACTGGACCACGATTAAAGAAGAGAACGGCAAGCTAATTATTTACACACCGCTGGATCGCCGGAGAAAATTGAGTCCATTCGGGAGTGACAGAGATTTTTAATTTCTCGATAAAGTGATGGCGTCGTATTTATACCTTTATGGTGAAAACTCTCCATCTGCTTCGTTGCTGTAAAATTTCTATCATCACGGCGTACTATAGTACGTCGTGATGATAGAAATTTTACGCGCCTCGCATATGAAGCTTTTTACTTAGCCATCGATAACTTTGACTTTTTACGAGTTTATCATAAAGTGGGCTTAGAAAAATTCCTGACAGGAGAACTATCCCCTGTCAGGAATTTTTTGATATCAACTGCTTTGTAAGTGCCTGTCCATAAGTGAGAGTTTACTGCTGGGGCTGATTGCCAAACATCCCTTTCAGCATCTCCATGGCCTGCTGCATCTGCTCCTGCTCTTCCGGGCTCAACTGCTGCTGTTCCTGGCCCTGCATCATTGGCATCACACCCCGCTTCCTGGCGCTTTCCGGATCTTTCAGCATGGTAATGGTCTGCCTGGCCATCTCGCGGGCCATAGCATCGGACTGTGGATCAAATTGTGGCTCAATCCCCTGGGGAAGATGAAAAAACTTGTCCGCCACCTTTCCTTCATCCACTGAGGTGGCCTCAATTTTCATGCTCATTCCCATCAAATTGGACTCGACGCGAAGAGGAACACCGGTGCCGTGGATGCTATAGGCCACAGTGCCCATTATTTCAGCCCGGTCACAGCTGTAACCCAGGATTTTTTCCACATTCTGCTGGACCTTACCGCCAAAGCCTTCAGCCACGGATGTCCCCATCTTTTCAGCATTTTCCTTGACCCGTTGCTGTTCAGCCTTGGAAAGCTTGTTGTACTCCTCAATCATATATTTTTCAGGATTCACACTCTTGCTGCCTGTTCCTTCGCTCAGGTCAAAATGGTACACCCAGTCCGGGGTATCGATGTCCACAGTTTCACTCACCATGGTCATTCCCATCATGGATGTTTTTGTGGTGTGATAGGTAGCAACCTCATTGCCGTAGTCACGGATGTATGTAACCTCACTTCCGTTTTCCATACCGCTGATCGTGTAATGGATGGTTGCACTTTTAAACGGCAACTTCACCTCCCAGGGACTCTTCTCACCGGCAAATGCTCCCAACGGCAACAGCAGTACCAGCACCACAGCTAGCAGAGATTTCCTACCCATCTTGACCTCCTCCTTCATTCCTTCTTCTCTTATAAACTGTTCATTAAGGTACCTTGAAAAATT
>DAOVAI010000186.1 GCA_030671085.1 Pseudomonadota bacterium
ATTTCCTTTGTCTCAACTGTAGTCTGTTTCTTTTTGGCTTCCTGCTGTTTCTTTGCCTGCTCATATCTGAACCTGTCATAGTTCATGATTTTGCAGACAGGCGGCTCTGCATTTGGTGAAATCTCTACCAGGTCAAGTCCCTCCTCATCGGCACGATCTTGGCCCTCAGCTGAGCTGACTATTCCAAGCTGACTGCCATCGCTTCCAATGAGTCGAATTTGCGCATGACGAATCATGTCATTGGTCTTTACTTTAACCTCACGCTGAACCGGGGCTCTTCTTCCTCGACGTTTAATGTCTCTACCTCCCTGAAACCTGGAATCTGTTATAGGATAAGACGGTGGCTGTCATATGCCGCGACCCTCCCTACACTCTATCATAATCTTTTCGACAAAAGCATCAATGGTCATGTCTGCTATGTTTTTCCCGTCACGCAGTCGCAAGGTAACTGTTTGATTCTCTTTTTCTTTGTCACCGATGATGAGCATGTAAGGGATTTTGGCCATCTGCGCCTCTCTGATCTTATAGTTCAGCTTTTCATTGCGCAAATCTTTTTCAACCCGAATCCCTGCCTTGCGGAGACGAGTATAGACCTCTTCACAATAGTCGGCCTGGGCATCTGTGATGTTCATAATCCTGGCCTGGACCGGGGCGAACCAGAGTGGAAAAACTCCGCCGTAATGTTCGATCAAGACACCGATAAACCGTTCCAGGGAGCCCATCAGTGCACGGTGGATCATGATGGGCTGATGATCCTGGTTGTCCTTGCCGGTGTAGCTGACCTTGAAACGTTCAGGCAGATTAAAGTCGACCTGAATGGTGGAGCACTGCCATGATCGTCCAAGAACATCTTTGATTTTGATGTCAATCTTTGGCCCGTAAAAAACACCTTCGCCAGGGTCGAGCGAGTAGTTCAGCCCTTTCTTCTCAAGGGCCAGTTTTAGGGCTTCGGTGGACTGTTCCCAATGCTCATCAGAGCCGACATACTTGTCCGGTCTGGTAGAGAGATAGATCTCGTAGTCATCAAAACCGAATGTCTTTAAGATGTGCAGGTTGAGATCAAGAATATTGAAGATCTCATCCTCAAGCTGTTCCGGCATGCAGAAGATGTGCGCATCGTCCTGAGTAAAACCGCGTACGCGCATGAGTCCATGCAGGGCACCAGCACGTTCGTAACGATAAACCGTACCCAGCTCACACCAGCGAATCGGAAACTCTCGATAACTTCTCTTACGGCTGTTGTAGATCCCGATATGAAAAGGACAGTTCATTGGTTTGAGCTGATACTGGACATCATCGATATCAATGGCCGAGTACATGTTTTCGCCATAGAAGTCGAGGTGTCCTGAGGTCTTCCACAGGTCCTGGCGGGCAATGTGCGGGGTGTAGAGCAGTTCGTAATCGTTACGATAATGCTCGTCCTTCCAATAGTCTTCGATAAGCTTACGAAGGAGCGCCCCTTTGGGCTGCCACAGGATCAGGCCGGGACCGATTTCGTCCCGGATGGTGAAGAGCTCAAGCTCTTTGCCAAGTTTTCGGTGGTCCCTTTTCTTTGCCTCTTCCAGGGCGTTGAGATATTTTTTCAGCGCCTTTTTGTCAAAGAAGGCAGTGCCGTAGATACGCTGCAGCATATCGTTTTTTTCGTCACCCCTCCAGTAGGCACCGGCAACTCGAAGGAGTTTGAAGGCCTTGACCCAGGAGGTGTCAGGAAGATGGGGGCCTCGGCAGAGGTCGGTGAAATTACCCTGCTGATAGATAGAAACCGTGTCCACATCAAGATCCTGGATCAGTTCAACCTTATATTTTTCCCCTTCTGCCTCGTAGCGTTTAATGGCTTCGTCACTTGTGATTTCACTACGGATGAAGGGCTGGGCCTTGCGGATAATCTCCTCCATCTTGGCTTCGATTTTGTCGAAGTCATCTGGGGTGAAGGGTTCATCCCGATCAAAATCGTAATAGAAGCCGTTCTCGATGGAAGGACCGATAGCCACCTTAACATCTGAACCAAACAGTTCACGAACAGCCTCGGCCATCACATGGGCCGTGGAGTGGCGCAGGATCTCCAATCCTTCCGGTGAGCCGATCTGGATGAGGCTTAGACTCACATCCCGGGTGAGCGGGGTAGAGAGATCCACTGGGCTGCCGCCGTCAAGTCTTGCAGCCACCGTCTTCTTCCGCTGTTTGTTGGAAAACAGTTCGGACAGGGCCTCTTTGACGGTGGTCGCTGCCGGCATGGAGGCGATTTTGCCGTCTTCTAATGTGATCTGAATATCGGTCATCTGCAAAGTCTATAGAATAGCAAAGGCTAAAATTCCTACGGGGCAGAGCTCTCCGTATGAACTTTAGCCTGTTAAATCTGGTAGGCGCGGGCGGTTTCGAACCGCCGACTTCCACCATGTCAAGGTGACACTCTCCCACTGAGTTACGCGCCTGTATTCGATCTTCCTGTCCCTGATTTATCAGAGTCAACAGGTTGTCATCTTTCTCTCATTCACTCTTTTGAGCAGGAGAAAAAAGATTTACATAAACAGTGTCAATTACCAGTATCTGTCAATTCTGTCAAGAAAAAATGAACCGAATCATGACCGGAATGCAAAGCCTGTTTTACGTTGTTTTGCTCCTGCTTTCAATGGCTCGGGCAAGGGTATGTTTGTCTGCATATTTGATGTCCATGCCCATGGGAATTCCACAGGCCAGGCGGGTAACAAGAACAGGTTTGTTCTGCAGCCTGTCGATGAGATAGTTGGCCGTGGCTTCTCCGGGAACGGTAGAGCTGGTAGCAATGAGGATCTCTTTGATCGTCCCGTTGCCTGCCCTGGCTTCCAGTTCGGTCACCTTGATCTCACCGGGGCCGATCCCATCAATGGGAGAAAGGACTCCATGAAGAATGTGATAATGGCCCTGGAAGGTCCCTGTCTTTTCAATTGCCAGGAGATCGCCTGGTTGCTCAACCACACAGACCAGACTGGCGTCGCGTTTGGGATCTGCGCAGAGAGCACAGGGGTCACTCTCGGAAAAGGTGAAACAGCAGGAGCAGAGTTGGATGGAACGGTGCAGTTCCATCAGGGCTGTTGCCAGTTCCCGAGCTTCTGCAGGAGGGCGTCTGAGGATGTTTAGGGCCAGCCGTGATGCGGTCTTTTTCCCAATCCCCGGAAGCCTGGTCAGGTCCTGGATCAATCGTTCCAGGGCATGTGGTATCACCTGTGGAGACATAGCTTAGGAAAAAATATTGGAAATACCTGGGATATTGAGACCGCCAGTAAGCTTTGACATCTCCGCCTTACCCATATCTTTGACCTTGCGCAGGGCGTCATTGGTGGCTGCGACGATGAGATCCTGAAGCATCTCCTTGTCATCACCTGAGATAATCTGTTCCTCGATCTCAATGGAGATAATTTCGCTCTGCCCATTGGCGGTTACTGTAACCATTCCGCCTCCGGCACTACCGGTTTCCGTTTTCTGTTTCAGTTCTTCCTGCAGGGTGGCCATCTTCTGCTGCATCTGCTGAGCATGCTGCATGAGGGAATTCATGTCCATGGGGAAATCCTCGAGTTATTACTGTGTTGGAGTTTGCGGGGATTACTGTCCGCTTTTAGACTTTAAGGATAAGACCTGGTATGGGCCTTGGCAATATTCTTTATCTGGATTGTTTTTTAGAAGCGGCGTCAGCGACTTCTTGGCCCGACCCGGATATCGCCTATCTGGCCGTTAAAAATCTCGGTTGCCATGAGTACCAGCGGATCATTGGCCAGCCTCTGTCGCAGCTTATGCGGACTGTCATTGTTCTCCAACTCTTTTTTCTCATCTTGATCCGGAGTGATGAAGCGGAGTTTGAGGTCTTTTTGGAAAAAGTCGAGAACAAACTCGGTGAGGAGTTTAACGTTTTCTTTTTGGCGAAGCAGGGTGCAGTTTGCAGGATCAGAGAAACTGAGCTGGAGTTCTCCCTGCTTTTCCCGGGAACTATCGGCTCGCTGCAGGTCTTGCGCCATCCACAGCTTTCGATCCTTGACATGGTCAATGAATTCGGGCCAGTCACGCCTTACATCGTGTTGATGGGGGTGAGGGGTCGGTTTTGTCTCCTGCTGGACCGATGTTGTTTTTTCTTCTTCAGGGAAAGGGGGCTGTTCCTCGGATAAGGGAGGGGCACCCTGTTCTTCTATGGGACTTGCTGTCGGAGGCGGTGGGGCTGCCGGTTCAGGTTTGGGGGCCGGAGGCAACTCTTGAGGCGCCGGCTGTTTTTTTTTTGCCTCGTCCTTCACAGGTGCAGGTGA
>DAOVAI010000080.1 GCA_030671085.1 Pseudomonadota bacterium
TTGCCGCTGTACCGGTAAAGGATACCCTGAAGAAAGGCGGGGCGGATAATCGAATCCTCCACACCGTTGACCGGCAAGGCTTATGGCAGGCCCAGACGCCGCAGGCTGCACGTCTTTCTCTCCTGCAAAATGGGTATGAACAGATCGGAGACAGGGATGTTACAGATGAGGCCTCCCTGCTTGAGCTTGCCGGCATCCAGGTCTTTCTGGTTGAGGGGGCTGAGACCAACATCAAGATCACCCGGCCGGAGGATTTGATCATTGCTGAAAAAATTATGGTAAACTCAGCTGTTCCCCCAATGCGCATAGGTCATGGCTATGACGCCCATTGTTTTGCCCCGGACAGGAAATTGGTGCTCGGTGGAGTGACCATTCCCTTTGAGATGGGGCTTGCCGGTCATTCAGATGCCGATGTCCTGACCCATGCCCTCTGTGATGCGCTTCTTGGAGCCATGGGGGAGGGAGATATAGGCGCTCATTTTCCGGATTCAGATCAGCGCCTTAAAGATATCTATTCTGTTGAGCTGTTACAGGATGTGGTGCAACTCGCCAGAGAAAAAGGTCTGCAGTTGTCCAACGCTGATGTCACCGTGATCTGTCAGGGACCGAAGCTGGCCCCGTTTATACCAGAGATGCGTACAATTCTGGCTGAGGCCTGCCAGGTTGGCGAAGAGCGGATGAATATCAAGGCGACAACCACTGAAAAGATGGGATTTGTTGGGAGAATGGAGGGGATCAGTTGTCATGCTGTGGTTCTTCTGACAGGGCTGGAGGAGAAAAGAGGATGAGTTATCCCATCAACAGGGAACGGCTGGCAAAGGGCTTCATGCGGCTCTGCGAAATCGACAGCCCATCCTGGCAGGAAAGGCGAGTTGCCGATTATCTGATCACGGTCTTCACCGAGCTGGGGGCGGAATCGGTAATAGAGGATGCTTCTGCTGAAAAAACAGGTGCTGACTGCGGGAATCTGGTTGTCCGTTTCCCTGGCACTGTGGCGCGGGAACCGCTTTTCTTTGCCTGTCACATGGATACGGTGGAGCCGGGCTGTGGGGTTGAAGTCCTGCGAACAGGTGATATCTTTACTTCCAGTGGAAATACGATCCTGGGGGGCGACGATAAGTCAGGCATCGCAGCGCTTATTGAGATGATTCAGGTTCTGCAGGAAAGTGGTATGGAGCACGGGCCTGTGGAAATCCTGCTCACCACCTGCGAAGAGGTCGGCCTGCTGGGGGCCAAGCACCTGGATCACAGCCTCCTGCAGGCAAAATGTGGATATGCACTTGATTCCACAGGGATTGATAAGGTCATAGTTGGGGCGCCAGCAGCCAATCGTCTGAAGATTGAGGTGCATGGTATTGCTGCCCATGCCGGACTCAACCCGGAACAGGGTGTGTCAGCCTTCTGTCTGGCAGCACGAGCCATTGCCGACCTGCGCCTTGGTCGACTGGATGAGCAGTCCACAGCCAATTTTGGCTTGATCCATGGTGGTGTGGCTACCAATATTGTCCCGGACCTGATCACCATAGAAGGGGAGGTCCGCTCTCATTCTGCCAAGAAACTTGATGATTATACGAAGGAAATTGAAGCCACATTTCGAAATGTGGTGAGGAATTGGGTGGCACAGGTTGGTGGAGTAAAACAGCCTTCCGTGGATATCAGTGTACAGATGGAGTATCCTGCCATGCACCTTGAGGCGGATGATCCGGTGGTGGCCAGGGTGCGGCAGGCAGGGGATCTTCTGGAACGGGAGATCATTTTTCAGGTGGCTGGTGGAGGATCGGATGCCAATGTCTTCAACAGTTATGGTCTGAAAACCGCCATTGTTGCCACAGGCATGGATAAGGTCCATACCACGGATGAGTGCCTCGATCTCAGAGATTTGAGCAGCCTGACAGAGCTGTTGCTGGCCATAACTCAGGTTTGAGATGTAAAGAAAATGTCGAATGTCGAACAGGGAATATCGAACCGCAGAAGTAAAAAACTTCGACATTCGTTATTCCCTGTTCGACATTCTGCTGTTTTTCTTTAAACGAGTTCCACCATCCCTTCCTTTCCTTCCACTATCTCGCCAATGTCGGCGCAGGCCAGTGAATACCCCCATTCCTTCATCCTGTCCAGGATCACCTGGATCGCTTCAGGAGGAGCTGCGATGAGCAGGCCGCCCGAGGTTTGCGGGTCGGCAAGAACCATTTCCAGGGTGTCATCTCCCTGGCTTGCGTTGTTGAGCCATTGGGCGTAAAATTTGCGGTTGGTATAGGCCCCTTCGGGAATGATACCCATGGCGACGAAATCGAGACAGCCTGGGATAAGGGGGATCTGGCCGCTGAAGATGCGGGCGCTGACCCCTGATGCTGCTGTCATTTCATGGAGATGTCCCAGCAGACCGAATCCGGTGATGTCGGTGCAGGCATGGACCTGGTGACCACCTTCCCTGGCCGCATCCATGGCCTCTGCCGGTATTTTGTTCAGGGTGGCCATGATCTCTGTGATCTCTTCTTCAACCTCAGAACCTGCCAGGTTGCCCTTTATGGCTGTGGACAGAATTCCGGTGCCCAGTGGTTTGGTCAGGAGCAGGCGGTCTCCGACCCTGGCACCGCTGTTGAGCAGAACCCGATCCGGATGAACCACCCCGGTGACAGAGAGGCCGTACTTTAATTCCTCATCCTCCACTGAGTGACCGCCCACGAGCAGGGCTCCAGCCTCTTCCACCTTGGAAAGTCCGCCCCGTATCACCTCACGAAAGATATCAGCTTTCATGGTTTTTATCGGACAGGCAAGGATGTTCATGGCAAGCAATGGTTTGCCTCCCATGGCATAGACATCGCTCAGGGCATTAGCTGCGGTGATCTGGCCAAAGCGGTAGGGATCGTCGACAATGGGGGTGAAGAAATCCAGGGTCTGGATAAGGGCTGTCTCATCGTTGAGACGATAGACCCCGGCGTCGTCGCAGGTTTCGGCCCCGACAATCAGCCGTTCATTTTTGGGCAGGGTGATGCCGCAAAGTATCTGTCCCAGGTCCCCTGGGCCAAGTTTTGCTGCTCAGCCCGAGGCCTTGACTGTGGAAGTTAGTTTAACCATTGATCATTTTTAGTTTTACGAGTTTGTTTTCTGCTGTTTACTGTTTATCTTTACTTCAGCGGGTATGAATGAAGGAAAGCAAAAAGAAAAAAACCGACGAAAGGCGCTTTCTTGTTGAATTTCTATGGAACTTATTATAAGTATTTTTTATCAGATTTTGAGGAAAGGCACAAAGATAATCGTATTCTTTGTGCCTTTCCCTTTTTCAAAGACCTGTGGACCGGCTGTCTCGGCCTGCCTTCTCTGTGGTGGATGAGGCCTCGATTTTACAAATGAAGGAATATTTCATGGATATGACCAGTATACACTCTCCAGAAGACGGGCGTCCCAAGCATGAGTGCGGCGTCTGCGGCATCTTTGACCACGAGGATGCAGCCAAGCTTGCCTACTTCGGCCTTTATGCCCTGCAGCACAGGGGACAGGAGAGTGCCGGCATTGTGGCATCAGACGGTAAAAAAGTTTCAATCCATAAAGATATGGGCCTGGTGCCGGAGATTTTTTCAGAGTCCATCCTTCAGGGCCTGCCGGGTTCCATGGCCATGGGACATGTGCGCTACTCCACCACCGGTGCTTCCAATGTGATTAACACCCAGCCCTTGATGGTGACTCATAAGGGCTGTACGCTGGCTGTGGCCCACAACGGCAACCTGGTGAACTCCCTTGAGCTGCGTCAGGACCTTGAGGAAAAAGGATCCATTTTTCAGACCTCAATGGACAGTGAGGTGGTTCTCCATCTTATGGCCCGTACCACCCATCTGGGTCTGGAGCGGGCACTGTGGGAGTCGTTTTCCTGCCTCAAGGGAGCGTACTCTATCCTCCTGATGACCGAAGATACCCTGGTGGCTGTCCGTGACCCTGGAGGTTTTCGACCCCTCTGTCTTGGGAAACTGACGAACGGGGGATGGGTCGTGGCTTCTGAGACATGCGCCCTGGATCTGGTCGAGGCAGAGTATGTTCGAGATATCGAACCGGGAGAGATCCTGATTATCAACAAGGACGAGATGCGTTCCATCTATCCCTGGCCCAAGCAGAAGACCAGCTTCTGCATTTTTGAGCAGGTCTACTTTGCCCGGCCCGACTCTGATATATTTGGTATTAATGTCTATCAGTCCCGTAAGCGGATGGGCGAGATCATGGCCCGGGAATATAGAGTAGAGGGTGATTTTGTCATGCCCTTCCCGGATTCGGGGAACTATGCGGCCCTTGGTTTTTCCCAGGCATCCGGTATTCCCCTGGAGATGGGGATGATTCGAAACCATTATGTGGGGCGTACTTTTATCGAGCCCACCCAGTCCATGCGCGATTTTAATGTGCGGGTTAAGTTGAACCCGGTCCGCTCCCTTCTCAAGGGCAAGCGGGTGATCATTGTCGAGGATTCTATTATTCGCGGGACCACTGGGCGGAGCAGGGTGAAGGCCCTGCGTGAGGCTGGGGCCAAAGAGGTACACATGCTGGTGAGCTGTCCGCCCACCCGTCACGCCTGCTATTACGGGATTGATTTTCCCTCTTCAGACCAGCTCATTGCTGCCCAGCATTCAGTGGAAGAGACTGCGGCTCATCTTGGCCTGGACTCTCTCTATTATCTCAGTGTGGAAGGTATGGTGGAGGCAACCGGTCTCACCGCAGACGATTTTTGTCTGGCCTGTTTTAATGGCTGTTATCCTGTGGAACCGGACAGAAATTTCAGAAAAGATGCCTTGGAGTAAGGGTTTGTAAGTTATAACCCCTTAGAGGAAAAGAGATGAAAAAGTTTATCATCATTGACGTCTATGAGTGTAATGGCTGCGGATCCTGTGTGGAGATATGCCCAGAGGTCTTTGCCATGGATGAGAGTGACGAAAAGGCAATCTTGCTGGATTCTGATGCAGAAGTCACGGACAAGGTGGAAGAGGCCGTAGCGTATTGTCCGCAGAAGTGTATTTCCTTTGATTGATGGCGGTTAAGCTTTCTTCATATCCGGGTGCCTTGAAAAATTTGGATTTTCGTTCAAGATCAAGGCATACGAAAAATTTTACCGAAGGTGCCCCGCAGGAATCACCCTAACTACGGGCACAAGTGCCCTTGGGGTGCATATAGCTGATATTCCGAGGACGAAGTACTTGGCTTAACAAGCTATATATCCAAGTGAAAAATTTTTCGCATAACGCAGAGATTGGACGAAAAGACAATTTTTCAAGATAGCCATCCTTCAGTTCCCAGAGATCTCAGGGGTTACTGATAATCCATCCGATACCCTTGGCCTTGGCCTTATACATGGCTTTGTCGGCCCTCTCAACTAACTGAGCCATATCTTCGCAGAGGGGGAGGGCAGTGTTTCGTGAGCAGGGAGTCATGCCAATGGAGAGGTCAGTGTTGCCAAAGGCCATTTTTCGAAAACGTTGACGAATACGCTCGATGACTTTTATTGCCTGGGAGATACTGGTCTGGGGTAGAATGACGGCAAACTCGTCTCCCCCGTAGCGAAAACAGGTGTCCACATGGATACGGGTGCAGAGGTGGAGGATTTTTCCCACTGCTATGAGTACCTTATCGCCGGCCGGATGGCCGAAAGAGTCATTGTAGTCCTTGAATCGATCCACATCCAATATGGCAAGGTAGAGAGAATACTGTTGCCGTGCTGCCCGCTCCACCTCCCGCGGGAATCTTTTAACAAAGGCCCGACGATTCAGGAGGCCTGTTAACTCATCACAAAGGGAGAGTTTTTCAAGTTCACGGAGCATCTGCTGTTCGCGCAGGGCGCGGTCCAATTTTGCCTCGAGTTCATCCTGTTCCATGGGCTTTTTGATAAAATCGATGGCTCCTGCCCTGATCACTTCAGCGTAACTTGCCCTGCTGCTGTATCCGGTGGCAATAATGACATCAGTTGCCGGATACTCTTCTTTTACGTGCTTCAGAAGTTCGAGACCGTCCATCCGCGGCATGACGATATCGCTGATAATAAGATCGCAGATCTGTGATTTGAGCTGCTCCAGGGCACTCACACCATCTTCTGCGGAAAGAGTTCTATACCCCAGTGAAGAAACAAGGAGGGTGAGCGATTTCAGGACAATGGGATCGTCATCCACAACCAGGATAACAAAATTTTTTTTGTCGATCTCGTGGTTCATTTTTTTGTACACTGTCCTGTTGACTGAAATGGTCGATTGGTCGCTCTTTTTTCAGTGTATCTGCTCGGGAGAGAAAAGTCTAGAGTGAGGCTGTTCTTTTGCTGAATTTGCTTGTAATAATGTGGTGTTAAATCGCATTGTTATCCCATTTGTGGTTTTTCGAGTCATGGTGCGAAGAGTAGTGTGGTGCGGAGTCGTTAGTTAGCCCCAGGTGTGGTCTCGGATTGGAGATGGCATGACATTCAAGGGTGTTGGAAAGAGTCCAATTAGGCGGGAGGTGATAATCTTCTTGCGAGATTTTACGATCCGAAAAAAATCGTCCATTGCAATCTGGGAATGAACAGTATAGTCTAAATATTAAGGCTATCCATCTAGAATCTTGGGAAGTGTATTGGGAAGTTACAATTGATTGATCTGTTTTTTATGATTTTGAAAAAAGAACAAAATAATGACCGAGGTATTGGGGGGATGACAGGGTCTGTCCTCCAGTTGCCAAATGATGCATTTTTCCGCAAAGTCGAATGCGGGAAACAACTATGTGGTTTCCACTGAAGAGATGGATCATTCCCACCTGACACAACTGTTTGAATCCGGGGAGACTGATGACCCCCTTGATGAGATTCTCACACTGCTCTCTTTGATAGCACCGGACTACCCACAACCACCGATCTGCCAACTCCATCAGGAGATTGCAGATTTTTTTTCCGGGAAGCATCCAGATTATCGACCCAGCAATACAAAATATCATAACCTCGGTCACACATACAGCGTGGTGCTGGCCACCGTCAGGCTTTTTCATGGATTGTCCTGCGATGGCTGGCATGTTTCTGAAGAGACATTGAAAAAAGCACTGTACAGTGCCTACTTTCATGATTGCGGACTCCTGCTGACGAATTCTGAGGATGCAGACAGCGGGGCAAAATATACCAAGGGGCACGAGAGACGTTCCATTCTTTTTTTGCAAAACTACCTGCAAGGGAAAGAGCTGTCCCCTTCCTTTATTACGGATTGTTCGCTTATTATTCAGTGCACAAATCTCAGCATCGATCCTGATACCCTGGAATTCCCCTCGGCTGAGATTCAGCTGGCCTGTTCTGCCGTGGGCTCTGCCGATATCCTTGCCCAGATGGCCGACAGATATTATCTGGAACGGTTACCCTACCTCTTTCAGGAGCATCAGGAAGGGGGGGTCACCCCTCACAATTCTGCCGTTGAACTCATGCAGCACACCACCTTCTTCTATCACAACGTCATTGTTGACCGACTGGAGCGGGTGTTTGGGAATCTCAGCCAGTCCATGCAGACCCATTTTCGCGAACGGTGGAATCTGGATAGGAATCTTTATTTGGAAAATATCAGGAAAAATCTTGACTATATTGAGGTTATAGTCCGCTCTTGTGAGGATGAGCTGGAATGCCTGGAGCAATTTCTGCGGCGTATTCCACCGCTCTGATGCAGCTCCTGTTTTTCCATACTGAAAAATCTCGTGGCCGCTTCTTTCTGTGGTTGAAAAGATTAGCCTGTCAGCTCTGACGAGGATCCTTTCCAGTTTCAAACATCTCAAAGAGGTCGTAAAATAACCGGGCCACTGCGCTGAAATGGGTGGCGGAACCGGAGCTTGCATATGCCTTGGTCAGCTCCATGGCCCGAGCAAAACTTTCCTGACACTCAGATTCCTCTGGTGCCTTCAGTACCTGGACAAGACGTTCTCCGATCTCATTTTTCATGGAACACTCCTTATGATGAATTTGACGTATCTTTCTTTAAAATTGGTGCTAACGGCTGATATCCTGTAGGGGCCTTACCCTCAAGGCGATAAGGCGTCACCATTATGCTGCACAGTCCTGCAATCACCCTGAGCACGGGTATAAACACTCGCAGAGGCGGGCTCCTGCGGAAATAACAAATGTCGCGCTTCTCGCAAGTCCAGGAACTGGCAGATGTTGCTATTGTTGGGATTCTTAGCTGCTCTCCACCTCTTTCAACATCTCTTCTATGACCAGGAGGCCGCCCTGCCAGAAAGATGGATCGTTCAAGTCAATGTTGAAAGGGGCCAATAGTTCGTATGGAGACTGACTGCCGCCTTGAGAAAGGAGGTGGAGGTACTTGGGGACGAAAGTCATCCCTTCCTTTTGATAGATACGGTAGAGGGAGAGGACCAGCAGTTCCCCGAAGGCATAGGAGTAGACATAACCAGGGGTGTGGAGAAAGTGAGGGATATAGGACCACCAGACACGATAATGGTCTCCCAGGCTGACCGCATCCCCGAACATTGCCTGCTGGCTTTCCATCCACAGGCTGGAGAGCTCCTCGGCGGCGAGTTCTCCCTTGTCACGGCGGCTGTTGTGGATCAACTCCTCAAAGCGGTTCATGGAAATCTGGCGAAAGACAGTGGCAAAGATTGATTCCAGTTTCTGGCAGATAAAGGCACGTCGCTGGGCAGCATCGTCCAAGGTTTCCAACTGTCGGTGAAAGATCAGGAGTTCGGCAAAGACCGAGGCGGTCTCGGCAAGGACCAGGGGCGTGTCGCTGTTGAAATAGCCCTTCTCTTTGGCCAGATACTGATGGATGCCATGGCCAAGCTCATGGGCCACAGTGGAAACATCGCGGAGATTGCCGGTATAGTTGACCAGGATGTACGGGTGGGCATCCGGCACTGCCGGGTGGGCAAAGGCCCCGCCGCGCTTGCCTTCAAGCAGGGGGGCGTGGATCCATTTCTCTTCAAAGAAGAGTGTTGCGATGTCCGCCATCTCCGGGGAAAAGGCGCGAAATCCTTCCAGGACCATTTCCCGGCACTCCTGCCAGGGAACCAGCTGATCCGGCAGTCCATCCAGCGGTGCATAGCGGTCATAATCGTGGAGTTCATCAAGGCCCAGCAGCTCTTTCTTCAATCCGTAATAGCGCTGGACTATATCGTAACGCTCAGTGGTGCTGGTCACCAGGGCATCAACGGTCTGGTCTTCAAGCTCGTTGGAGAGATTCCTGCTGCTGACCCAGGAAGGATAGCTGCGCAGCCGATCATCTATCATCTTCTCAGCCAGGATGGTGTTGAAGGTATGGGTGAGGATGTGGAGTTGACTCTGTAAGCCCTCTGTGAGTTCAAGGGCGGCAGCTTTGCGCACCTCCCGGCTTCTATGGTACAGGTCGGAAAGCACCTCTTCCTCACTTCTTTTGTTTTCGCCAAACTCGAGATGGCCCATCAGTTTCTCAAAGAGGGTGAGCCAGCTCTCACGGCCCACCGGAGAGAGCTCCACCAGCAGGGTCTCTTCTGAGCGGGAAAGGAGATGGGCTGCATAACGGCGCAGATTGGTAAGATAATGACGGTAGGGAGCCGTGTCTTCTGCCTTGAGGAAGCGGTCGGCAGATTCCTGGTCCATCTTGGCCCATTCCAGGTCAAAAAAGACCAGCTCCCGGTTGACCCGGCTTGCGTCTTCTTTGGACTGCTGGAGAAAGGCCCCTGCTGCACTGTTTTTTACCTGGGTGACAAAGTGTAGAAAGGCAAAGGTATCGATGCGGCCAAGGTTGACCTGGATACGTTCCAGGCGCCGTACGGTCCTGGCAAAGACTGCAGGGTCAAGTTCTGCCAGTTTGCCGGCGCAGCCCTCCTTCAGCAGCTCCGCTTCCTGCAGGCAGAGGTCCAGATCATCCTGCAGGAGTTCGTCTTGCAGGGATTCGTAGAGGTCTTCGAGGTTCCACACCACATCCGTGGTGCCGAGGTCATTATTCAATGTAGCAGACATGGGAAAATCCTTGGTAAAATTAGGGCGTTGAGCAATTGGACTCAACGTATCCTATAGCAGGTCTTCAGTTATTTTCAAGCTTGGAGAAGTGATGCTGTGGCTGAACACCCCTCACTGCTCCAGGAATTCAACCACGGTGAAGGAGGAAAAAAACCAGTCGCCATCTGTTTTTTCCACGCTAATATTTATTTCATAGGCATCAGTAAAGCGGGTGTCTTCTATTTTCCCCTTCAGGCGGAGGGTGGTCATAATTTCAGCCCTTTTGTCAGCAGGAAAATCGATGACCGTATCATGGAACGTGAAATGCGTGTTCGCCAGCATTTTTTTCATCATGAGAATGTGGTCACTGATCTCTTTTTTGTTGAATTCACGAGCGATATGAAAAGATTCAATCTGGACCCGGCACGGATTGCTGCAGAGTTTTGCTGCCAGAGCCCCTTTTTTTAATGCTGCAATGGCTGTTTCTTCCCTGGTCGATGAACAGTAGTCAGACAATGAGGCCAGGTTGCGTCGGATCTTTTTCTCGTCGCTGGGGAGTAGAAAAAAGATAGTCCCGCCTGCCACGAGCAGAGCTGCCAGAAGAATCAGCAATGTTTTGTTTGTCATAAGAATACGCCTCCCACGATGCGATCCATCACCACCTGGCCAAAACGATGGCGGGCCATGGATGTTCCCCGATTGTCGCCCACAACGTAGATATGTCCGGGTGCTACCTTCCTCGGTGCCAGATCCCAATCGGAACGATGATGGACATAGGGTTCCTCAATCCGGATTCCATTCACATATAGTACCCCCTGTCGG
>DAOVAI010000017.1 GCA_030671085.1 Pseudomonadota bacterium
GTCCCATCTCTTCTCGTTGGGTCACATACTGACTTGCCACTTTTCTGGCAATATTTCGTATTCGTCCTATATATCGCGTTCGCTCGGCCACGCTGATCGCTTTTCTTGCGTCCAGCAGATTAAAGGTGTGGGAGCATTTCAGGCAGTAATCGTAGGCGGGAAGAATCAAGCCTTTGTCCAGCAGTTTGAGCGCCTCTGATTCATAGGTATTAAAAAAGTTGATCAGCTCTACCACATTTGCTTCCTCGAAGTTGAATGTGGAAAATTCAACCTCTGCCTGGTGAAAGATATCTCCGTAACTTATTGAATCATTCCAAGAAATATCATAGACCGAATCCACTCCCTGAAGGTACATGGCAATCCGTTCAAGGCCATAGGTGATTTCAACCGTTGTCGGGAAGAGATCAATGGAGCCGGCCTGCTGGAAATAGGTGAACTGAGTAATTTCCATACCATCCAGCCAGACCTCCCAGCCCAGTCCCCAGGCACCCAGGGTCGGGGACTCCCAATCGTCTTCGACAAAACGGATGTCATGTTCCAGCAGGTCGAGGCCAAAACGTTTCAGGCTACTGAGGTACAGCTCCTGGATATCAAGGGGAGAGGGTTTTATGACCACTTGATACTGGTAATAGTGCTGGAGGCGGTTGGGGTTGTTTCCGTAGCGGCCATCGGTTGGCCGACGGGAGGGTTGCACATAGGCGGCCTTCCAGGGTTCAGGACCAAGGGATCGGAGCAGAGTGGCAGCATGAAAGGTTCCAGCACCGACTTCCATGTCGTAAGGCTGCTGAATGACACAGCCCTGTTCGGCCCAGTATTGGTTGAGTTCAAAGATGATATCTTGAAAATTCATTCAATGTTCCTGTGGTGATGAGAGGTTGATTTTTGCTCGATCCTGCTTATTTTGCAAATTCAGTAACAGCGTTGCCCGGGGTTTGTCGTTTTGCGTATTGCGTGGCGAGCTGAGCTGTTAGAAAACTATAATGAGATTGTCAAAGGGACAGATATAAATTCAGCTGGGGACAGAATTCAATTCTGTCCCGCAGAAATATAAAACCGACTCACAGTCTCTCTGTTGTTCAAGCCTTGTATCGCCTGTGCAGAGGTCTCGAGCAGAGAGCCTAATTTACCATAGTTACCATAGCCATTATCCGGGGTAAATCCTTTTTTTTCTGCAGCCGAGAGAAGCTGCCGGAATCATCTCAAATTTTTTCCAGGTTCTTATTCATGTTGACACTAAACTCCATGCCAATGGTTGATGATATTCTCCGCAGGAGTCGTTCCATCGCCGTGGTGGGATTTTCTCCAAAAGCAAACAGGCCCAGTCATATGGTGGGAAAGTATTTAATGGAAGCAGGCTATCAAGTCTATCCTGTGAATCCCGGAGTCAGTGAGATACTGGGACATGTCTGTTATCCGGATCTGGCTTCCATTCCGGATCCCATTGATGTGGTGGATATCTTCAGGCGCAGTGAGGAGGTGAGCCCCATTGTTGAGGCTGCCATTGATATTGCTGCCAAGGTGGTGTGGATGCAGCAGGGGATTATCAATGAGGCAGCGGCAGTCCTTGCTGAAAAGGCAGGGTTGAGGGTTGTCATGGATCGTTGTATCAAAATTGACCATATGCACCTGGCAGGCTGAAGGGTAGAAGATGGAACCGAAGACATTGAGCATCCGGGGAGCGCGGATGCATAACCTGAAAAATATCAATGTTGATCTTCCTCGTAACAGCCTGGTCGTGTTCACCGGTCTGTCCGGTTCAGGAAAATCTACCCTGGCCTTTGACACCCTCTATGCAGAGGGCCAGAGACGCTATGTCGAGTCTCTTTCCACCTATGCCCGTCAGTTTCTTGGGCAGATGAATAAGCCCGATGTGGATTCCCTGGAGGGCTTGTCACCTGCCGTGTCCATTGAACAGAAAACAACCTCCAAAAACCCGCGCTCAACAGTGGGCACGGTGACCGAAATTTATGATCATCTCCGCCTGCTCTTTGCCCGTTGCGGACGCCCATGCTGCCCGGAGTGTGGAGAGGAGATCAGGTCGCAATCCATAGAGGATATGGTAAACAGTCTGTCTGCTTTGGAGGAAGGAACAAAGGTCATTCTGCTGGCACCATTGGTGACCGAGAAAAAGGGACGGCATGAACAGTTACTGGCCCGTGTCCGTAAAGAGGGCTTTGTCAGACTTCGTGTGGATGGCGATATTCTTCATACCGACGATGTTCAAGGTTTAGAGAAGAATAAACGCCATTCCATAGATGTTGTTGTGGACCGGGTGGTGATTAAGCCTTCCGGCACCCGTCGGCTCAGTGATTCTGTGACCACTGCAGTGAAGCTGACGGAGGGATTTCTGCTTGCTTATTTTCCTGATAGTGGGGAAGAACAGTTGTTCAGCGAGTTTGCCGCCTGTCATTCCTGTGGCATTTCCATGCCGCGCCTTTCCACGCAACTCTTCTCCTTTAATAATCCCCAGGGGGCCTGTGAGGAGTGTGGAGGGCTTGGGGTGAAGCAGTTTTTTGACCCTGCACTCATTGTCCCGGATTCCTCACTCAGCCTCAGCAAGGGGGCTATTGCACCCTGGGGAAAACGGGCAGGAAAGAGTTACTCAGGACAGATGTTGGCAGCTGTTGCCAAACATTACTCTTTTGCCATGTCCACCCCCTTTGCAAAGCTTGGAAAAAAGCTGCGCCAGATTCTCCTCTATGGTTCAGGTACAGAGGTCATAAGCTTTCACTATCAGAAGGGACGCAGGCAGATGACCACGGAAAAGCCGTTTGAGGGTGTAATCCCGCAGCTCAGCCGGAGATTCCTTGAGACACAGTCTCCAATGATCCGTGAAGAGCTGGGGCGCTATATGAACGAGCAGACCTGCCCCAGGTGTCATGGTGCACGGCTGAAGGCTGAGGCCCTGGCTGTGAAGATTGGAACCTGGTCCATCTATGAATTGACCTGTCTTTCCATTGAGAAACTCCTCTACACTCTCCCCCTTCTCCCTTTCAGTGATCGGGAGCGGCAGATAGGTGAGCCGATCCTGAAGGAGATTGTGGATCGCCTTTCCTTTCTTGAGGATGTGGGCTTGGGCTACCTGTCACTGGAGAGAAGATCGGCAACACTTTCCGGAGGCGAGGCACAGCGCATTCGCTTGGCCTCACAGATCGGTTCCAGACTTGCAGGGGTCTTGTACATCCTTGATGAGCCAAGCATTGGCCTGCACCAGCGTGACAATCAAAAACTGATCAACACCTTGATCGAGTTACGTGATCTGGGTAACAGCGTGATTGTGGTTGAGCATGATACTGATACCATCCTCACTGCCGATCATGTCCTCGATATGGGTCCGGGGGCAGGCGTACATGGAGGGGAGGTAGTATACAGTGGTGATGTCTCAGGTCTTCTTGAATGTGAGGATTCTTCTACAGGCAACTATCTTTCAGGAAGAGAGCGTATATCGGTACCTGCAACAAGGCGGAAAATTGGGAGGGGACAATTCCTGCACCTGAAAAACGGGGTAGTGAATAATTTGCGTCATGTTGATGTCTCTTTTCCTCTCGGGGTCATGACCTGTGTTACCGGTGTCTCCGGGTCGGGCAAGAGCTCTCTGCTCATAGAGAGCCTGTTTCAGTTGATGAAAGAGGGATTGGGGCGCAACCTTGACCGCATACAGGTGGAAGAGACTCGCCTGTCCGGCCTGAAAAAGGTGGATAAGGTCATTGATATCGATCAGAGCCCCATCGGTAGGACACCACGTTCCAATCCTGCAACGTACACAGGAGTCTTTACCCCGATTAGAGAACTTTTTGCCAGACTCCCCGAGTCCAGGGCCAGAGGCTATAAGCTCGGGCAGTTCAGCTTTAATGTCAAGGGTGGACGCTGTGAGGCCTGCGAAGGGGAGGGGGTGAACAAGATTGTCATGCACTTCCTCCCAGACATTTATGTCGTCTGTGAGGCCTGCCAGGGAAAGCGTTATAATCATGAGACGCTGGAAATTTCCTACCGAGGGAAAAATATTCACGATGTCCTTTCCATGACCGTGGAGGAGGCATTGGAGTTTTTTCAGAATATTCCTCCCATCAAAAACAGGCTTCAGACCCTCTATGATGTTGGTTTAACCTATATTACCCTGGGACAATCTTCAGTGACCCTTTCAGGAGGAGAGGCGCAGCGGGTCAAGCTGGCTAAAGAGCTTTCAGGAAGGGCCAGTGGAAAAACGCTCTACATTCTTGACGAACCAACCACAGGGCTGCATCCTGCAGATATCAAACATTTGCTGAAGGTTCTGGGGCGCCTTGTGGACAATGGCAATAGTGTTATGGTGATTGAGCATAACCTTGATGTCATTAAGACTGCAGACTGGGTGATCGATGTGGGGCCGGAAGGAGGAGAACAGGGGGGGACGATTGTCGCAATTGGAACTCCTGAAGAACTTGCCGCTCATGATGAATCATATACCGGATATTACCTGCGACCAGTATTAGGAGAAGAGGGGTAGCGGGCAAGGATTATTTCTTTTGCGTGACAGCCCGTTTTGCTGTTTAATAGAATTTTATTAGAGTGTGCACGAGATTGTTGGCGAGCAATCCCATTCGGTCGATTTTCTTATGTACCTATACGGCACTGCTTTAACATGCAGTGCCACAACCAAATATTTCAGAATCTAACACTGAGGTAAGCTATCATGGCAGAAGAGCAAGGCAACAACAGTGCTGCCGGGGACAACCCTGTTTTCCGGATGCAGAAGATGTATATCAAAGATTTTTCCTTTGAAAACCCCAACGCTCCGGAAGTTTTTCAGGCTCCGAATCAGGAGCCCAAGGTTGAGGTAAACCTGAAACTGAACAACAAGAAACTGGATGATGATCACTGGGAGGTCGCCCTGCAGATCACCGCGAAAATTGCCGATAGGGGGAATAATGACAAAACCATGTTTATCATGGAGATTGAGCATGCAGGCGCTTTTCTGCTGAAAAATATCCCGGCCGAGCATCAGGAAATGGTGCTTGGGGTGGATTGTCCGACCCTGCTTTTTCCTTTTACGCGGCAGATTGTCAGTCAGATATCGGTCGATGGCGGCTTTATTCCCTTCCTCATGGAACCGATCAACTTCATGGGTCTGTATCAGAGCTCAAAGCAGGAGGCACAGAAGCAGAACTGATCTCTGTGCGTTGCCGGAGAGAAAACAAAAAAAGGCTCTGGAAGTATTTTACTTCCAGAGCCTTTTGCTATTCAGGGAGAGTTTTTTAGCTAGAGGCCATATGCGACAAAATTGTCTATCAGGGTATTCACTCCCTTATGGATGGCTTTGTCAAAAAGGGCGTCATACTGATTATCAGCCATGATAGACTCTGGAGATACTTTGACATCTACCCGGTTGGTCCAGACCAGGTTGCCGGTGGCTGCCTCCTGCACCCAGATACGCATCTGGACCACGGCCTGATCTACCTTGCCGCCATTTTTGGCCATGTTCCCCAGCCCTGCACCAACAGCTCCCCAGACGATTGCACCACCAACATTATTATTAAATCCCAACGTGTCGGAATTATATCCAACAATGGCACCTATGGTTCCTGGAAGGAGCATATGCCCCCATTCATCATATTGGTCGGAACGGGCAAATCCGTTCAGGGCCTGGCTGGATGTTCCAAATATAAATGGAAGGAGCCCTTTTTTCAATGGAGCCCAGGTATGTTCTTCCCTGGTCTTGAATTCGAGAATACGTCCACGGACGATATAATCGGCATTGAATTTACGACCGATCTTGGCCACTGCCTGTTGGTCAAGGGCATGGGTGCCTGGGCTTTCAGACACTGTATTGCCGGATTGGGTGGTATGATTCTGAATATAGCCGTGTAAAATTCCTTTCATGGTGTCCGACCATTCATTATCCAGTTCGTTGGATAAGCTGACGGTGCTGTTGTCGTCGTAGGGGAGGATGTTGATGATATTTTCTTTGACCAGATAGCCGAAGACATCTTCCTGAACAGCCATGCCAAAGCCATTGCCAACCAGACGGTCGGTTACGGCCTCGGTGATTGATAGATTACGTCGATAGGCGCCGGCCAAGGAGTCGGCATAGGTGTAATCAGCAAAGGGGAGGATGACTATGGTCGATCCTTTACCAGGCGCATTGGGGTTGGGGGCGTCGGGCACATGAAGGGTCTCTACAACGGTCTGGCCGCACCCCATGAGGAATACCGCTGTCAGCAGGTAGACGACATATTTAAACTTCTGCATAATTTTCTCCCTGAATATTCTGGTTGATGCTTGGCAATTTTTATTGATTGTATGTAATGAAGCCTAAAGGACTTCTTTCAGTACCCCTATGAGGGGGTATAAATTCCTTCACCGCAGCTCTTAAATAATTCGGGGCTTGAGCAGGATGATAAGCTCTCGTTTCCGGGTTGTTTTCTCTTCAAAACCAAAGAGGTATTTGAGGTATGGGATGCTGCCAACTCCTGGAATAAACGTTCCATCATTCGATTCTACACTGCTGATCAGTCCTCCAATCACCAGCATTTCTCCATCTTTTACCTTTACCGTGGTGCTCATCTCACGAATATTAATTATCGGCAGCCCGATCTCACCAGCCCCTATGGTTCTGTACTCGATGGGTTCCTGCAATTCGGAGGTCACAGGAACCAGGCTCATGATGATTTCATTATCATCAAGAATGTTTGCGGTCAAAGACAGACCGACACCAGAGAGTACTCGCTCGGTTTCAACCGTATAGGAAACTGTTCCTGTGTCATTATTGACATCTGATTCAATACTATCGATATAAGTGACATTACGACCAACGGTGATAAGGGCAGGCTGACCGTTTAAGACGCTGAGTTTTGGATTGGAAAGGATGGTGGTTTGTCCCTGCTCTTTTACTGCATTGAGGAAAGAATCGAAACTAAACGCTGCCAGTGAGATGGCACCACTAACACCGTCGGAAAGGCCATTGGTGATGAGTGTGGCGGCAGAGACTGAGTTGACCAGATTGTTTAAAGCGTCTTGAGGGTTGGTAGCACTCCATGTGCTTGCACTATTGTTATTGTTGGTTGTGGTTTCACCGCGAGTTTTTGTAAATACTCCACCGCCGGCAGCGGACAGGTTACTGAGAAGTAAATTCCAGTTCAGGCCAATGGAAGAACTGTCTGACAGGTGCACCTCAATGACTTTTGCCTCAATGGAGACCTGCTTGTACAATTCTTTCTTCAGGTTGGCAAAATATACTTCAAGTTTATCAAGAAGGGGCCTGGGGGCGTGGACAGTAATGAGGCCTACAGGTTTATCAATAGTGTATTTGTTACCTGATTCTGAAATCTGCCTGGTAGCAGCCGGAGCATCCTCAGCAGTAGCATCAGCTGCAGGCGCTGGAGAAGCAGTAATCGCAGAAGTAGACCAGATGTCCAGTATGGCATCCATGTTGTCTTGGATATTTTGCCATATGTTGAATTCGTTCCCCCTGGAATCGAGTCGAATGGTCCCTTCAATATTACTTGCAGCCTCGCTACTCCCCAGGACATTACCACCGGTTGCTGTTTCATAGAGCTGCTTGGTAAACGGCATGGCAATGTGGAACTGCCTTGTCTCCTTGTATCGTACGACAATGGTAGATCCCTGCATCTCATGGTAATAATCTACCTGACGGAGGAGATTGGTGATGGCAGCATAGAAGTCGTCGTTTGCGCTGATATCTACGTCAACGAGAACATTCTGGTCCACATCACTGGCCCATGATACGTTCATTTTTTTCAGGGCCGCCAGTCGTTTGAGAATGTCCCAGAGAGGTTGTGGTCCCTGAGTGGAACGTATGGATGCACCAACTTTGATGGCAATATCATCAGCTTCAATATCAAGGCCTTCCCTGTTGTCCATGTCAATCATGTAGGACGGTCTCTGATATTGCACCGGGAGTTGTGGTGCTTTTTTGACTACCGGTTGCGATGGAGCAGCAACAGGGGCCTCCTCTGGAGGTTCAACCTCTGTTTCAACAGTCTGAGGCCTACAGGCGACAAGAAAAAAGAGGAGAATAAAAAGGCTGCTTAACTGCGCCATTGGTTTTTGAAGCTTCATGGAAAACCCCTTGGGCATTGAAAAGGATAATGTTGATCTCATTTTTGTAACGTATTGGTAACGAAAAATCTATTGTACGAGTTGACCCTCGTTCATAGCCAATCGGCCCTGGATATATTTTTTGAGTCCTGGAACCAGCTGGTAGCCAGAGTATAAAAGTGTTTTATACTGTTCTGTTGCTTTTTGTGTTTGGCCCATGGTGTCATGAATACGTGCCTTGGAGATCATGGTATCAATGGTATCGCCATAGACCTTTTCGTGTCGATTGAGCAGGTTGAGCGCTGCTTCCGGTTGTTCCTTTTCTTCACTGAATGCAGCGTAACTGATAAGTGCTTCTTTCATTGGCGGTTCACCGCTAATACTTTGCGAAAAGTATTCGATGGCTCCAGAGACCTGATCCATATTAGCAAGAGCGATTGCGGCATAGAGGGCTGCCTGGTAATTCTTGGGCTCTATTTTGAGACTCTCTTTGGCATAGTGTACGGCCTTGGCATTCATTCCAAGGTCGGCAAGATACAGTGCTGCAAGTCTGTTTGATATTTTTGCATTGTCTGGCCAGAGTTTAAAGGCTTGTTCGTAAAAAGCAGCAGCATCCTCAATATCATCATTTTTTTCTTCAATCTTTGCCCTGCGCAACAGCTCTTTGGCCTGCATAATTTCAGCAGGTATGTTCATTGACTGCTGAATAATAAGGGCCTCCTGCTGCACAACCTCAATGTCTGCCTCAAAAGAGAGATTGTCCGTTGCTCTTTCCGGCCAGGCAAATGTCTTTTTCCCGGGATAAATGACGATGGTGTTGTGACGTTCTTCTTTTTTGAGGTTCTTGAGGTTCAGGATAATGTCCAGAGCAAAGTCCCATGGAACATCATTCAGTGCCAGGGTCAGAGATCCGCTGACACCTTCATCAACGATAAGATTTACGTCGCTTATCTGACGAAACAGCCTGAAGACATTATGCAAATCGATCTTGTAGAAATCAACACTGATACGTTTGGTCTTATAGCCGGAAAATTCAAAGGAATCCTGCATTGCCTCGGCAGCGGTTGTTGTCTGATCAGGAGATTGAGGTTCACTGCTCAATGCCGCCTCTGAGGAGTCAATGAGGGCTTCGAGGGTAGGGTCAGGCATGGCGGAAGGTGAAGCAGAAGCCGTGCTGCTGTCAACAGATGAAGAGGCGGGAAAAGTTGTTTTGGACACTGTTGCTGCGTTTTCGTCAATGGTCACCAGCAATCCCTGTGGTGCTGACTCCACACTATAAGTAAACAGTCCTTTTGGGCCAGAGTCAAAGACAATACGCACGCCTGAACCTCTGGTTGCAACACGGATCTTGTCAAGGCTGGTACCGACATGTTTTTCTCTGCTCAGCTCAGAACCATCAATATTGTTGATGTCAAGATACATGGAGTCCGGCAGTCCATCTCGGTCAGTCACTGTGTCGTGTCGATAATCTTTTACCGGACTGTCTGCCAGCAAAAGGACCTCTGTTTGCGTCGCATTTTGTCGAACAACAATATCGTGCAGAGAGGAAGCTGCTTTTACGGCAACCTCTTCACCTGCCTGCCCGCTCTCGCCTTTGTTGGCCCCGGTTTTTGGGAAAAGCTGAATGGAGAGGTTGTTTTCTATTCGATCAACTTTGTAGGTGTGGCTCTGGGCAAGGGTGATTTCAAAACGAGTAATCTCTGGTCCCTCATCTTTCAAAGTTGAAATCTTGAGTGTGGCAAAGTCATTTTCCGGCAGGAGGTCTGTTGTTGTGATGTTAGCGGCCAGTTTTGCCTCTGCAATATCAAGGACTACCCTGGAGGGATTAAAGAGTTCGTAAATAGTATAGGCAGGAGCACTGTCGCCCTCCAGGACCATGAGTAAGGCACTATTTTGCAGGTCTGTCTCAATATTCTGGATGGTGTAGGCACCTGTTTGCATAGGTTCAGTTTCAGCATGGATACTGTTCGTCGAGAAGACAAACAGGGAGCAGAAAATGGAGAAAATTGCCAGATGGTATGTGGAGAGTTTCTTATACATTGTTTACTCTTCTCCCTCTTTCTTTAGGAGCATCACTATATTACTTGTTAGTTTTTCACCCGCTCGGGTGAAAGCGGTTTCTTCTATAACAACCTGATTTGATTCGATCGCTGTGACGATTCCACGTCTACCTATCTTCATGCCTGTAAGGAGGATATAACCTTTTCCTGTAAAGTCTTCAGCCATGGCAAAATCGTTGTTTTCAGCCATCATAATGGCCACCAGTTTCAACTGGCCTGGTTCGAACAGCTGCATACCGGTTAATCGGTTGGCGACTGGAACAATTTCATTCATATTCGTGGTTGCCGCTTTTTTCGTAATAAATGGCACAAAAGGGTCAGGCCTGCCTTCGATATGATACACGAAAAGATTCTCCTGCTTCTCTTTCGCCAAGGTCACAGAGTCCATGGCAATTTCTGCAGCCGGGGGGATTCCTGGTTCTTCTGGTACAGGAAGAGCATTAGCCGGGAAGTGCCCGATGAGGCCGAAAAATAAGAGGGCCGGGAGGGCCAAGGTCATGATTTTCATATTCTGGATAGATGATGTTTTCATAGGCCAGATTTATCTTCTTCGTTTTTTCTTCTTGTCTTTGGGTTTGCTGACTTTCTTATTGGTGAATCTGTAAGTGACAAGGCGACAACTGGAATTTAGCAACATCTCTCCGCTCACTTTCTTCGGTCCACCCATATTGATATTGGACACAGTCACGATACGGTCAAGTTTGCTGACTTTGTCCAGAAAAATCCCCATATTGTGGTACGGTCCCCGTACTTTGATATCAACCGGTATCTCAGAGTAAAAATCTTTAGGAACATCGGCCAGAGGTTTAAAGGTGAGAAAATCCAGACCTGATCCGCGGCCTAAGGCTGAGATATTGGTTAAGAGACTGGGGATTTCTTTCTCTTTGGGCAGCAGCTTTGCCGTCTCATTGAAGAGTGCCTCTGTTGCAGCAAGTTCAGCCTTCAATTTTGCTCGATTGGCAGCCTTTGCCTTGGCCTTTTTCAGTTCCTGGGTAAGGGTCGCTTTTTGTTTAGATAACTGTATGCTCTTTTCATTTTGTGGCTGGAACCAGAAAAAGTAAAAGAGGACGGCAGGAATCAGAAACAGGACCACCGCAATGGCAATTTTCAGCTTTTTGTCAAGCGGGATGTATTTCTCATCTATGAAGGTCGCAAATGCGTTGTTCTTTTTCATATGCCGCTGAGTTCTCTATTAGTTCTTTTTTGCAGTTTTTTGCGTCTTTTCTTTAGGGCTTGTGATAGAGCAGGCCAATGAAAAGCTCTTCAGATCCCGACCGGATACTTTTTTTAGGGAGGCATTAGATAGATTCACTGCACTGATGTATGGAGATTCTTTTAATGCATCCATGAATTGGGCAATGGTCCTGTTATCAAGGGCCGTTCCTGCCAATGAAAGGCTCTTGCCTTGTTGTTTGAGGGATTTCAGCCACATTCGTTTGTTGTCTACTTTTTTAGCTACTTCGTCAAGAATATGGACAGTTATGGAGGAATCTCTCTTCAGGGCCTTAATGATTCTAATTTTATTTTCCAGATCCTTTTTGGCCTTTTCCAGGCGCTTTATTTCAGCGAGGATGGGGGCATATCTCTGTTTTTCTTTCTTGAGCCCTGCGATAGATTCCTCAATACTGTTTATCTTGGTAGTTTGAAGAAATCCGACTGTTCCCAGAATGAGAAGAAGAAAGATAAACAGTGCAATGAAGCTGAATATCTGGTTACGCGCCTTTGCGCGTTTTTTCAGTTGCCGTATGGGAAGCAGGTTAATTCTGAGCATAATTGCAGCCTATATCACTGATGGACGGATGGCTATACCTGTGGCAATTGCCATCTCCGGTCCAATGGTATTCAAATAATCAGAATCGATTTTTTTGTTGTTGACTGTCATGTTGGCAAAGGGGTTAAACAACTCCACTGCAAGACCGGTTTCATTGGCCAGAAAGTCGGTAAGGCCTGAGACCTTTGCTCCGCCGCCGCTGAGGACCAGGCGGGTAAGCGGTTCTTCTGCATGGTTGGCATGGTACAGGTCGATGGCCTTTTTGATTTCAAGAACCCACTGGGTGCAGGTGGTTGAGAAGATCTCCTCAATCTGCTCCTGTTTATCTCCTGCCGGGATATGACCGAGTTTTAAGGCTTCAGCTTCTTCAAAGTCGATATCAAAGGTGTTCTGGATTTGTTCAGTCAGCTGGCGGCTGCCCACAACAATATCTCGAGCAACCACAGAAGTTCCTTGTGAGATGATATTGATGTTCATTTTTGTCGCCCCGATATCCACCAAAGCAACATTTTCATCTTTAGGGTAGTTGTATTCGTAGGTGTTTTCCAGGGCAAATCCATCCACATCAACGATGACCGGCTGCAGGTTTATGTTTTCCAGCATCTCCAGGTAAGCATCCACAATTTCTTTTTTTGCGGCGACCAGCATGACATCGGTCCGTTCACCCTCTTCTGTGTTGGTTTTCAGGTCTTGAAAATCGAGATACACGTCATCAAGGTCAAATGGGATGTACTGTTCTGCTTCCGACTGGATATGTTCTTCCAGTTCTTCTTCCGACATAACCGCAAGGTTTACTTTTTTAACAATAACGGAGTAACCGGAGATAGAGAATCCGACCTTCTTTTTTTTGATTTTGAGATTTTTAAAGAGCTCGGCAATTGCCTTGCCCACAGCCTCAGGGTCATTCAGCGTTCCATCATCCACGGCATCTTCCGGCAGGGTCGCACTTCCCAGGTTGACGACACCATAGGCCTTGTCTGTTCGTTTGAGCTGACAGACTTTGACTGCATGAGATCCGATGTCTACACCGACGACCAAGTCTTCTCTGGATAGGAAAGGCAGTTTCATGGTTGTTTGCTGATAACAGTCTATATGAATAGTAAGAATACATATCTGCATCCGAAAGTAATTTCACGGATTGCAGTCATTGAGCAGCTGAAACATATTAAGGACATAAAAAAATGCATTTGTCAAGGAGAGCCCAGAAAAAAAACAATATCTTCTTGTTGCTAAAACAGGAGGTTAAGGAAAAGCCTGTTGGCGCCTGTATAAATTTTTGTACTATATGTAGCCGTTGTACTGAATGGCGGCTCACCATGTGGTATAATTGTTGATGTGGAGGGTGTAGCGTGAAGCGACTGATTTTATTTTAGATGTTGGGAACTATCTTGAAATTGGCCGGAGTTTGAGGTACGTTCACAAACAAATATAACAATACGTTAACAGAGATCGGCATAAATACGGGGGCAGCGACGAAGTGAGTAGTCATAAATCTGAAAAATCAGTTGTTCGTGAATATGCTGAAGCGATCCTCGTTGCTATTATTCTCGCCCTCTTTATCAGGAGTTTTGTGGTCCAGGCCTTTAAGATTCCTTCCGGATCAATGCTGCCCACCCTGCAGATCGGTGATCATTTACTGGTCAACAAGTTCATCTATGGGGTAAAGATTCCCATGGTCGGGACAGTTCTTATTCCCTGGAAAAGCCCTGCTCGTAATGACATAGTGGTCTTTAAATTTCCTGAAGATCGTTCCATTGATTATATCAAACGGGTGGTTGCTGTGGCTGGAGATACTGTTGAGCTGAAAAATAAGCAGCTCTATATCAATGGAGAAGCGGTCAACAGTCCTAACGCACATTTCACCAGTAATAATATTATGAAGGCAAGCGCCGGTCCTCGTGATAATATGGCGACGGTGAAGGTCCCCGAAGGCAAGATTTTTGTCATGGGAGATAATCGCGATAATAGTTATGACAGCAGATTCTGGGGATTTGTCGACCTGCAAGATGTCTTGGGTAAGGCCTTTATCCTTTACTGGTCGTGGAATCTCAATGAACCGCTTATGTCTGTTGACCGTTTGACCTCTGTTCGCTGGAGTCGTATCGGTGATATTGTTCACTGATCGATGGAGAGTTTTTACGACGCCATCGGTTATTTTGTTTTTTACGAGATTGTCACTGATCGAGTGAGGGGTGCCTTGAAAGGTTAATTTTTCAAGGAGGCCTGAAGAAGAGGTGTTGGTAAACTCAGGGGAAACGTGAAAGATACATATCGATTTCAGCATAAACACATTCTTGATATTGAGCAGTTCTCTGCTGCAGATATTTCTTATATTCTTGATACCGCAACATCCTTTAAAGAAATTTCCACCCGCCCCATAAAGAAGGTCCCTACTCTTAGAGGGAAAACCATCATCAATTTCTTCTTTGAGCCCTCCACAAGGACCCGCCTCTCCTTTGAGATTGCCGCCAAGCGGATGAGTGCTGACACCTTTAATATTGCGGCCTCAACCAGCTCAGCAAAGAAAGGGGAGACCCTGATTGATACTGCGCTAAACCTTGAGGCCATGAATCCCGATATCATTATTATTCGGCACTCCAGCTCAGGGGCAGCCGCTCTTCTTACCCGTCATGTAAATGCAGCCATAATCAATGCCGGAGACGGCACCCATGAGCATCCCAGCCAGGGACTGCTTGATATGATGACGGTACGGGAGCACAAGGGGGAAATAGAGGGCTTGAAAGTGGCCATCATTGGTGATATTGCCCATAGCAGAGTTGCCCATTCCGATATCATCGGCTTTACAAAGATGGGGGCAGAGGTTCGAGTGGCCGGCCCTGCCACCTTTATGCCGCTGTATCTTGACTCTCTGGGCGCCCGGGTCTGCAGCAGTGTAGAAGAGGCCGTGACAGATGCTGATGTGGTGATGGCACTGAGAATCCAGAAAGAGCGGCAGGATGACCCTTTGATTCCCTCACTTCGCGAGTATGCACAGTTTTATGGTATCAACCGATCCCTGCTGCAACATGCCCGCCCGGATGTTTTAATTATGCATCCCGGGCCTATCAATCGCGGGGTGGAAATGAATCCAGACGTGGCCGATGGTAAAGGTTCTGTTATACTGGAGCAGGTGACCAACGGGGTTGCCGTGCGGATGGCCCTGCTCTATCTCGTTATGGGAGCAGAAGGGAGTAACGTAGAGTGATGACAAGCACAATAATTTTGCAAAATGGCCGTCTTCTTGATCCGGTTAGCGGAGTGGACGCAAGCGGTGATCTCTGGCTGCAGGACGGAGTTATTGTGCCTGCCCAGGAGCATATCCCGGAAAACAGCCTGGTGTTTGATCTGCAGGGAAAGTGGATCGTGCCGGGACTGATCGATATGCATGTCCATCTTCGCGAGCCCGGAGAAGAGTATAAAGAAACAGTGGCCTCCGGCACCAGAGCTGCAGCAGCAGGTGGGTTTACTGCTGTTGCCTGTATGCCTAATACCCAGCCGGTCAATGATAGTGCGGCTGTCACCCGGTTCATCCTTGAGGCTGCCCGCACTGCTTCTGCCAGGGTCTACCCGGTGGGTGCCATCAGTAAAGGAAGTCACGGTGAAGGGCTGGCCGAGTATGGCGAGCTGAAAGAGGCGGGTGCAGTTGCCGTGAGCGATGACGGCCTGCCTGTCCTTGACAGCCAGTTGATGCGCCGGGCCATGGAATATGCCGGCAGCCATGACCTCCTGGTAATCTCCCACTCAGAGGAGATAGCTCTCAGCCGGAATGGTGCTATGAATGAGGGAAAGGTGTCCACCCGTCTTGGCCTGCGGGGGATTCCGGTGGCTGCCGAATCCATCATGATCTACCGGGAGCTGGCCCTTGCCGAGCTCACAGGACAGCGTGCTCATATTGCCCATGTGAGCACGGCTGCTGGCACCGACCTCATTCGCCAGGCCAAGGCCCGCGGGGTTCGGGCAACGGCTGAAACCACGCCCCACTATTTTACCCTCACCGAAGAGGCAGTGGCAGAATATGATACCAATGCCAAAATGAACCCTCCCCTGCGAACTGAGGCGGATCGCCAGGCCATACGCATTGGACTGCAGGACGGTACCTTTGATGCCATTGCCACGGACCATGCCCCTCATTCTGTGCTGGAAAAAGAACTGGAGTTTGATCAGGCAGCAAACGGGATTATTGGTCTTGAGACCTCACTGCCGCTTTCTCTGAATCTTGTGCGGGAGGGAGTGATTGATGCCATGCGCCTGGTGGAGCTGATGTCAACAGCTCCTGCACGAATATTGAAGGTTCAAGGGGGAACGCTTGCAGAGGGCAGTGTTGCCGATATCACCGTAATTGATCCGGATAAAGAGTTTATCTTCACCCGCGAGTCCATTCTCTCCAAAGGTAAAAATTCTCCCTTCCTGGACTGGAAACTGCAGGGCAAGGCCGTGCTCACCATCATGGGCGGCCGCATCACCCACAACGAGATGGAGTGATTTGGGGGAGAGAGTTCCCCAGCACCCCACAGGTGTACGATCAGGCCGGCACATATAGGCATACTATTATGCGCCGGCCTGATCGTACACCTGTGAGGCACTGGTAAACTCTTACTGTTTAGGAGTTATTCAAATATTTTTTTGCGGGAATGTTTTAGAGCGATCTCTTCAGCCTTCTTACCTTCCGTCTCTCACTACATAGTCGACAGGGTCTTCAATCCCTGCCTCGGCAAAGCCCTTCAGACGCAGCAGGCAGGCGTCGCATCTGCCGCAGGCCTTGTCCCCTTCCGGGTCGTAACAGCTATGGGTCTTGCTGTAGTCCACTCCCAGAGAAATTCCTTTGTTGATAATCTCCGCCTTGCTCATGAGGAGCAGGGGGGCCTGGATGGAAAATCGGTTGCTCCCCTCCACACCGGCCCTGGTGCCAAGATTAGCCATGGTGGTAAAGGCTTCAAGGAATTCAGGTCGGCAGTCCGGGTAGCCTGAATAGTCCACGGCATTGACCCCGATGAAGATATCCGAGGCCCCGAGGACCTCTGCCCAAGCCACGGCATGGGAGAGAAAGATGGTGTTACGTGCCGGGACATAGGTGATAGGGATCTCCTCTTCCGCTGCTTCAAGGTCCCTGTCTTTGGGGATCTCAATGGAATCGGTGAGGGCGGAACCACCGATCTTGTCCAGATCCAGGTTGAGAATAAGATGTCTGGCAACTCGGTTTTCTTTGGCGGATTGGATGGCCCTGTCCAGTTCAACTGTCTGTTTCTGGCCATAATTGAAGCTGAGGCAGTAGCAGGAATAGCCCTGGCTTTTGGCAATGGCCAGAACCGTGGTGGAATCGAGGCCGCCGCTGAACAGGATGACCGCTTTTTTTGTCTCTTTCTTGTCGGATGTCATGGTTCTCTAACTCTTATTATACCCAGTCCTCAAGGGAGCAGGGCAGGGATTTTTTGATGATAATGGATTCCGGACAGACTTCAGCCTGGTAGGCCAGGACCTGAACGCCCTTGTCTGTTACCTCTGCCAGGGTCTTGGCATAAAGCGGGTCAATATGGGCAGCAGGCCTGAATCGATCCGCATCGTTACGCTGGATGAGAAAAAAAATGACTCCCTGGTGGCCCTGTTGCACCAGGTCCGCCAGTTCGTGCAGATGCTTGGTGCCTCTTGTGGTCACGGCATCAGGGAACATGGCCCAGCCACCTTCGACCAGCGAACAGTTTTTGATCTCCACGTATATTTTTTCCTGTCCCCGTTCCAGAAGCAGATCAAGCCTGCTCGATGGCGAGGTCTTTACCTCCCTGGTAAGGGTGTCGATTCCTGTGAGTTCTTTCACCTTGCCAGCTAAAATGGCCTCGGCCACGATTTTATTGGTGAGCATGGTGTTGACCCCCACCCAGGTGTTTCCTTCCCGGACCATTTCCAGGGTCTGCGGGTACTTGCGTTTAGGATTTGGCGAAGTGGAGAGCATTACCTTACTTCCCGGTGTTGAGCAACCACGCATGGTACCGGTGTTGGGACAGTGTACAGTCGTTTCCAGACCTTCGTCGTTTTTGACATCGGCCAGGAAACGTTTATAGCGTTTGATGAGGGTGGCGCCTTGGAGCGGGCTTTTAAATTGCATTGATCAGGATAGGTGAAATTTTATATCAATTATGTTTAATCTTTGAAGAATCGTCTGAAATACAGTATAAAGAAAGGAGGTTGAAAGGGGAAGGGGAAACCTTCTTCCCTCTCTGGAATGGCCTGTCTGCCAGCGATTACTGCAGATGGAAATATAATACCTCTGTACAGGAGAACCATTGGTATGAAATTAGGGATTAATGGCCTGGGTCGGATCGGAAAGCTTTCCCTCTGGCATCACGTATCGAGAAAATATTTTTCAGAAATCGTGATTAACGTTGGCCGTGAAATCGGTCAGGGACTAAATGACCTTGCTGCTTCAGTGGAGCGAGACTCGTCATACGGGCGTCTAGGCACCTATCTTCATGGCCACAAGGGCGGACGGGTGATCGAGGAGCTGAACGAAGAGGCAGGGACCATGGTTATTAATGGCGTGCCTGTGAAGTTTCTGCGCACGGCCAGGAATCCCAGGGAGATCGCCTGGCAGGAAAACCAGGTGAAACTGGTGACAGATACCACTGGTGCCTTTACTGATCCCACTGCCGATGCTGATGCCAAATGGGGATCCCTGCGCGGTCATCTGCAGGCAGGGGCGGAGAAGGTGATGCTCTCAGCTCCGTTCAAGATTAAGTCTAAGGGGCTGGATATGCCGGAAGATGCCGTGACCACAGTCATGGGGATCAATGAAGAGGATTATGACGCGTCCAGTCACTCTTTGATCTCGGCGGCATCCTGTACCACCACCTGTCTCTCCTATATGATCAAGCCGCTCATGGAGAGTATCGGTGCCGAGAATTTTCTCAGTGCCTCCATGGTCACGGTGCATGCTGCTACCGGCAGCCAGCAGGTCCTGGATCGGTTGCCAAAATCAGGGGCGGCAGATCTGCGTAAAAATAGATCCATCCTCAACAATATTATCCTTACCACCACTGGAGCGGCCAAGGCCCTGGCCCTGGTCATCCCGGAGATGCAATCTATCGGCTTTATCGCCGAGTCGGTTCGTATCCCCATCTCCACCGGATCTCTCATCGTTCTGGTGCTGAATGTTCAGGATGATTTGGAGAGTCCTCTGAAGAGGGCGCAGATCAACTCTATTTATCGTGAGTATGCGGAGAACAACCCCTACCTGGAATACAGCGAGGAGCAGAATGTTTCTTCCGATATCATTGGCATCCCGGAAGCGGCAGCCGTGATTGAGAGTACAGAGACCCATACGCGTACTGCCTCCATTCCGGTGAATCTCGATAAGCTGAAGAGCTGTTCCATCACTGCAGGGGCAGACCATATCCTCAATGTTCCGATAACCCAGGCCGTGATTTATGGCTGGTACGACAACGAGCTCGGCAGTTATACCAATATGTTTGGTGATCTGACCATCCAGGTTGCCGATAAAATGCTGTAGGCACCCTTTAGTTATGCGCATCCGGCAGATGAATGCCGGGGATATCCCTGCGGTGGCAGCCATTGAGGCCAGTTGTCTTTCAGCATGGACTCTGCAGCAGATAGAGGCTGAACTGAAACGAAAAAAAGGGCTTGCCCTTGTGGCCAGCTCTTCTTTTGCGGAGGTGCTCGGCTGGTGTTGCGGCCAGCAGGTCGGCCCGGAGGTAGAGCTGTTAAAGGTTGCGGTCAGCCCTCAGTGGCGGCGACAGGGAGTCGCTGAGGCCCTTGTGCAGGAGCTGTGTCGTCAGTTTGCAGCACGAAGTGGCGAGCAGATTTTTCTCGAGGTCCGTTCGCAAAATATTCCAGCCCTGCAGCTCTACACAAAACTTGGCTGGCAGAAAGTGGGACAGCGGAAAAATTACTATAGAGATCCTGCTGATGATGCCCTGATCCTTGTCAGCAAGCTCAAGTAAATGAGAATTTTTCAGGAAAAGGAAGGATGTGAATGAAGACAATTCGTGACCTTGATCTTGGTGGAAAACGGGTACTGGTACGGGTGGATTTCAACGTCCCCATGGATGAAGAGAAAAATATCACCGATGATATTCGTATCCGTATGGCCCTGCCGACCATCAATCATATCCTGGACCATGGGGGCAAACTGATTCTCTGCTCCCATATGGGAAGGCCTAAAGGACAACGGGTAGAGGATTTTAGCCTTGCCCCGGTGGCTGATCATCTTGCAACCATCCTCGAACGCGAGGTTCGTCTTGCCCCGGATTGCGTAGGGGGGGAGAGCGAGGCAATGGTAGCGGAAATGCAGGGAGGAGATGTGATCCTTCTCGAAAACCTGCGCTTTCACAAAGAAGAAACAGAAAACGACCCTGTCTTTGCTCAGCAGATCGCACGCATGGCTGACGTCTATATCAATGACGCCTTTGCCGTTTCTCACCGGGCCCATGCCTCAGTGGTGGGGATTCCTGCCCATGTTGCTGAACAGGCTGCCGGATTTCTTCTGCAGACTGAAATGGACTTCTTCCATAAGGCCATGGATGCTCCGGTTCGCCCCCTTGTGGCCCTGGTGGGAGGAGCAAAGGTCTCCTCAAAGCTCGGTGCCCTGGAGAATATGCTGGACAAGGTCGATACCATGATCATTGGCGGGGCCATGGCCAATACCTTTCTCAAGAGCCAGGGTGTGGACATGGGTGCTTCTAAAACAGAAGACGATCTGCTTGAGACAGCCAGGGAGTTTGTGAAAAAGGCCGAGGAGAAAGGAGTCAAGCTCTACCTGCCGGTGGATTTTGTGGCGGCTGATCGATTTGCCCCTGATGCCGTGGTCAAAAATGTGACCTTCCGTGACATCCCTGCAGGGTGGATGGCCCTTGATATTGGACCTGCCACCACCACTTATTTTCAGGAGGCCATGGCCGATGCCCGTACCATCGTCTGGAATGGCCCCATGGGCGCCTTTGAGATGGATGCCTTTGCCAGGGGGACAATGGCAATGTGCCAGACCGTGGCTTCATCACATGCCCTGTCGATCACCGGTGGCGGAGATTCAAATGCCGCAGTCAAAAAGTCAGGAGAATCAGCAAATATCTCTTACATGTCTACAGGAGGGGGAGCCTTTCTTACCCTCATGGAAGGAAAGACGCTTCCAGGCGTAGAGGCCCTGAAGGGATAAACTGCAGATCAGAGTTTGGACAGGGCGACGAAAAATGAAAGCATATCACCAAATGGAGGCGAAATGAAGCGGAGACCCTTGCTTGCAGGAAACTGGAAGATGCACACTACTGTTATTGAGGCCTGCCATTTGGCTGCAGAGATTGGAAAATGTTCTGCTGATCTTGATGACCGCGATGTTCTGCTGGCCCCACCATTCACAGTGATCAGTGAGGTAGCCCATGTCTTGAGAGAGAGCAGGGTCCTTATTGCTTCCCAGAATGTCTGTTGGGAGGAACAGGGGGCATTTACCGGTGAGATCTCACCCACCATGGTCAAATCAGCAGGAGGAACCGCTGCGATCATCGGTCATTCTGAGAGACGGCAGATCTTTCATGAAGACAACGGAATGATCAATAAACGTGTTCATGGTGCACTGCATTTCGGCCTTCTCCCTATTCTCTGTATTGGGGAAACCCTGGAAGAAAGGGAAGCAGGGAAAACATTTTCTGTACTCGAAGAGCAGGTTCGGGAAGGACTGGGCGGAGTCAGCTCTGATGATATGAGGAAGACCGTTGTTGCCTACGAGCCGGTATGGGCCATTGGAACCGGAAAGACGGCGAGCAAGGAACAGGCCCAGGAGGCCCACGCCTTTGTGCGAAAACTTCTTGCAGAAATGTATGAAAAAGATATTGCCGAGTCTGTAAGAATATTGTATGGTGGCTCGGTTAATCCGGATAACGTAGACGAATTAATGGCGCAGGCCGATATAGACGGCGCGCTCGTTGGTGGCGCAGCCCTGAAGGCTGAGTCGTTTTGCCGAATTATAAATTTTACTTGAGAACCCTGTTTCATGACAACCATACTTACAGTTGTCCATATTGCAGTTTGCTTCTTTATGGTCATCATTGTCCTGCTTCAGCATGGCAAGGGTGCAGATGTCGGAGCCTCCTTCGGGGGATCAAGTCAGTCACTGTTTGGAACAGAAGGCCCTGTCTCTCTGCTGAATAAGATCACCACCATGGGAGCAGTGATTTTTATGGTGACTTCAGTCAGTCTGGCCTATATCTCATCAACCTCAAGCACAGGCTCGGTGATGAGTACAGTACAGCAGCCCTCTGCTGTAGAAGAACAGGCAGCACCTGCTGCAGAAAAAGTGATTCCCATGCCGGCAACGGTAACAGAGGAAGCAGCTCCTGCTCCTGAGGCTCCACAAGCCCAGGAATAAAAAAATATTGAATTGTGTGCCGAAGTGGTGGAACTGGTAGACACGCTGTCTTGAGGGGGCAGTGGCC